>CAXUBB010000088.1:3934-14121 GCA_964249105.1 uncultured Bryobacteraceae bacterium
CTCCAGAATTTCGATCAGATCCTCGCGGTTGTAGGCGATGCCGCCGCCGGTTCCTCCCAGAGTGAAACTGGGACGGAGAATGATGGGATAGCCGATGCGTTCGGCGAAAGCCAGGCCGTCTTCGACGTTGTTGACGAGCAGAGACTGCGTCATGTCGAGGCCAATTTTTCGCATGGCGTCCTTGAATAATAAACGGTCCTCGGCTTTTTTGATAGCGTCGATTTTGGCTCCGAGCAGTTCGACGCCGTATTCTTCGAGGACGCCGGATTCGGCCAGTTCCACCGAGAGATTGAGTGCGGTCTGGCCGCCAACGGTCGAGAGCAGAGCTTGAGGACGTTCGCGGCGAATGACTTCGGTAGCGTAAGCGAGGCTGAGTGGTTCGACGTAAGTGCGGTCGGCCAGTTCAGGATCAGTCATGATGGTGGCGGGATTGGAATTAATGAGCACCACCTCATAGCCTTCCTGCCGCAGGGCTTTACAGGCTTGCACGCCGGAGTAGTCAAACTCGCAGGCTTGCCCGATAATGATCGGGCCGGAGCCGATGATGAGGATGCGTTGGAGATCGATTCGCTTAGGCATCGTTACTACTGCTTATTGTCTTTCATGAGCACGAACCGATTCATTGGCAAACAGCTTTACGTGGTGGACAGAGCCCGCCAATTGTTCCCTCCATCATCTGAGTAAAGCAGGGCGTTTGCTTTATCGGTACCATCCAGAAATTTGACGAGAATCCATATCGAGCGGCTTTTTCGCTGCGCCTGTTCGATTGTCGCGTATTTGTAGGGACCTATTATTCGTGAGATAGCGGGGTTAATTGACCAAGTGAAACCGCTGTTGTGAGTTAAGAAGACTTGTGACCCGTGCTGCGCAACCCCGAACTCAAAATCTGTAAAATGAACATCTCCTGGCGTGTTCAAGAGTTTTGGCGCGGACCAACTCAGCCCTCCGTCGTGGGTCCGGTAAAGCGCTTGTACGCCTGTTCGGCCAGACTCATAACTCGCCGCAAAGAACGCTTCCTTAGGATGACCCGCCTTGAAATAAAGAGGGCTTAAATTAAATAGCCAACAACTCGGTTGACAGGCGGACGGCTGATTAAATTTGTTGAATTCACGCCATTTGATTCCGCCCTTCGCCGTGCGAAAGAGCAGAATGTCGGGAGGCGGCTGCCCGTGAACCAATCCTCGCAAAATCCATCCTTCTGTCTTCGTGAGAAACCACATGTGAACGGGCGCATTCTCATTCGAGACCACGGCATCGGACGATGGATCAGGAATCCAACTTCGGCCTCCATTACGGGTGGCAAGCAGCACTTTATAAGTCTGACCGGCGGCTGCTCCGATTCCCAAGATTAAATGTCCGTTCTGATCGTCCGTAAATTGCAACTCGTGAACGCCGCCGTACGGAAACGACTTGTTAAAGTCCTGACGATATACTTGCCAGGATCGGCCTCCATCTTGCGTCGCAGCCGTCGTTAACGTAAACTGGCTTCCTTCCGGACTCCAGCGCTGATCTTGCGTCCAAGCCAAAAAGCCGCAGTCAGCACTCAGAAAGAAAGCTTCCGGATCGAGAATATATTCAGGTTTGCCGAGACCTTCCGGGAGAGTTGCTTCTGTTAATTTGTCATGCTCCATTCGCCAGAGATGAAACTGATCTTTTCCATCTGTTCCCCAAGCCCACACCGAACGAGCACCCAGGGCTTGAAAGCTCCAGATGGGAACCATGGCGGCAGTCGGAACCTGAGCGCTCAAAAGCCAACAACACAGCAGTAAAATGACTGACATCCTCACTGTTGTGCAGCCAATTAACATTGAGGACCAGTTTACGGCACCGTTATCGCTGTTTGCGATCTTTCATGAGCGCGGTGAATTCTTGGAACAGGTAGTGAGAGTCGTGGGGGCCAGGAGCAGCTTCAGGGTGGTATTGCACGCAGAAGACAGGGTAACTTCTGTGGCGTAGACCTTCCACGGTTTGATCGTTCAAGTTCATGTGCGTGATTTCGATGTCGGCATCACGCAGCGAATCAGGATTCACGCAGAAACCGTGATTCTGGGAGGTAATCTCTACTTTTTCGGTACGGCGGTTCAGAACAGGATGGTTAGCTCCGTGATGTCCGAACTTGAGTTTGTACGTCTTGCCCCCTAGCGCCAAACCGAGAATTTGATGACCCAGGCAGATGCCGAAAATAGGCACTTTGCCGATGAGCTTTTTAACTTCTCCCGCCTGGTGTTCGAGCGGTTCGGGATCGCCGGGTCCGTTTGAAAGAAATACGCCGTCCGGCTTGAGGGCAAGCACATCTTCACTGCTGGTGTCGGCAGGCACCACGGTGACACGCGATCCGATTTGCACGAGATGCCGGAGAATGTTGCGTTTGATCCCGAAGTCGTAGGCGATCACGTGATTTTGCGGCTCGCCAGGTTGGGGAAGTTTGTCGGAGATCGAAACGGGTTCGACGCCTTCGGTCCAGGCATAGCGATTATGGGTCGTTACCTTCGAGACCAAGTTTTGGCCGGTCATAGTGGGGGCGTTCCGGGCGGCGCGCACCAGTTGGTCGAGATTCAAGTCTTCTCCCACAGCGATGATTCCGCGCATGGCTCCCTGGTCGCGGAGGAGGCGCACAAGCTTACGAGTGTCTACTTCGGCAATGACCGGAATACCGTATTTTGCCAGAAAATGTTCAGCTTTGTCGTTGGCGCGCCAATTACTGACCACAGGGGAGATTTCACGAGCGACCAAGCCTTCGATGTAAGGATTACCGGATTCGTTGTCGTATCCGTTAGCTCCGTAGTTGCCGATCTGCGGGTTGGTCAACACGATGATTTGACCGCAATAAGAGGGATCCGTGAAGATTTCCTGATAGCCGGTGATCGCGGTATTAAAGACGACTTCACCTACGCGCTGTGTAGGCGCGCCATAGCTCGCTCCCTCGAAGATAGTTCCGTCTTCCAGGGCCAGAACGGCGGTTTCCAACTGATATTTACTCCCGAATAAGTGAGGATGCTGCCGGAATTGACAGTGATCGGTAAGCCGATCACTTTATTGAAGCATGTTTAGGGTAAGGGTGCAAAGGGGAAAGACCTGGAGCATGGTCTCTCCCATTACCTGTTGTCAACCTACAATCATCAAAAATGAAATCGTTAGCGTCGTCCGCCCCCGCCTCTTCCGGCAAAGCCGCGAGCTCCAGATGCGTAGCTGCGACCGCCTCCAGCGTAGCCGCGGTATCCGTAACCATAACCGCCGCGATAGCCGTAGCTGCCACGATAGCCACCGTAGTAGCCGTAACCGCCACGGTAGCCGTATCCTCCGTAGTAGCCCCTATAGTACGGATAGCCGTAATAACCGAAGCCAAAGCCGACGTAAGGGTACGCATAGGGCGCATAGTAGGGATACGGAGCGTAATAAGGTGACGCATATGGGTACCCGTAGGCATAAGGATAGCCGTATACGTAACCTGGGCCTACACCGAAGCCGAATGCTACCACTCCAGCGTGAGCCGGCGCCGGAGACACCACCAGCATTGCCGCTACTGCCAGAACGATCGCCAATCCTGTTTTCCTAAACATCTTTTTACCTTTCTGAGCTTTCCCCAACCCATTTATTAGATGCTTCCATTGAGGAAATTGGTTGCGGCACAAACAGAGGGCAGGCGCTGTTCACAGTTTGGCGCATGAATAAAACCAGAGTTGTTTCAGCAGTTTGTCCCTCCCTGCCTGGCGCAGGCCGCGCTCCCCGTTTCTAGTTTTGTGGGCAGAATGATATCTCCCAAACTTAAATGGGCGACAGCGGCTTCCCTGCTCCTCGCCACCTTTCTGACTACCGGCTGCCGCGTGCAGTCCTCACATCCGAATCAAGCCAACACTTTCGACGGTGCCACCTATGACACGATGATGCTGGCTCACGGCGCTCTGACTTCGTTGCGCGTTGGCATTGCAACCGATTTCCCCCATTATGTTCCCGAATTCAACAAGGCGGTTGATGCCTACAATGCGGCGGTCGTGGTTTATGCGGCTTACCGCAACAGCGCGGATACAGAATCGTCTGTTTCCGGTGCGCTGGGCAACTTAACTGTAGGTATTACAAGCTTGGAGAGCGCTCTGGTGAACGATCTGCACGTTAACCCCCAGCATTCAGCTCAGGTTCGAAAAGCGGCGCAGAGAATTCGAGCGCGGGCCAGCGTACACATGACCGTCGCCGATGTTCTAACGGAACTGGAAATCGCGGCGTCGCTGGCGGCTTTGGTGCCTTCGACCGCAGAGTACGCAACCCTGGCCAAGGTTATCGTCAACGCTACGGAGGCAGCTCTCAGCGCGGAACAAGCAATGGTGAATCAACCGATTCAGATGGATGCAATCACGGCAATTACGCCGATTTCCTAGCACTCTATAAAATAGGACGGCGGAACTTGCAAGACTGGTAGATTCAAATGTAGGTAGGGGATGTTACATCAGGCCAGTCACTGGGTGGAAATTGCGGGTGCCGCCGTCAGCGCTCTTCTTCTTTTTCGAATACTCGCCTTGCGGCTTCACCGCATTTACCTGTTTATTACGCTTGCCTGCGTATTGGACCTGCTGTTTGACGGAGTTTTGCTCGGGTTGGGCGAAGGATCGCAGGCCAGTGAGCGAGTTTTCCTTTATTCCCGTTTCATCTATGCCCTGGTTTACCCTCTGGCGGCCTGGGATGTTTTTGAGGAAATCAAGACCCAAGTGGGTAAATTGCGCAGGTTGGCGATTGGCCGTTTAATTTCCGGACTCTTTTTCGCGGTGATCTTCGGCTTAATGATGACCGTATTTATTGACACCGGCGACACGAACGGCGAGTCAGCTCTTGTCTCCATCTTGGCGCTAGTTCTTTGGGCGGGCGCGACGACAGCCAGCCTTGCGTTTCTGTTCACCATCTACCGCGTGCTTCGAACTCAGCCGATTGTGCGGCCAAATAATACAAACGTCTGGATGTATTATTACGGTCTCTCGTTTTTAGCGGAAGTGATCTTTTGTTTCCTGCTGCTCGCCACGCAGATGACCACATCCGACGTTCTGCGGGATATACTGGCGATTGTTTTTACCGCCTTTGACATCATCCTGACAAGCTGGTGCATTGTAAGACTGCGGCCAGTTGTGTCGGATCTGCCGTCAGCTTCCGAAAACGCCCAATTGTAATCTCAGCCTTGCGGCAGTTTGGTGGTGTCCCAGCCTCCGCCTAACGCGCGAATCAGAAGAATGCTCGCGTCCATGCGCCTTCGCAGCAGATCTACTCCGGTCCGTTGATTCGTGAGGGCAATGTTTTGCGCCGTGATCACTTCAAGATAAGTGACTAATCCCCCCTTGTAGCGGTTCACCGCTAACTCGACGGAGTTCTCGGCGGCGACGATGGCTTCTTGTTGTTTGGCTGACTCCTGTTCCAGAATACGGAGTACGGCCAAGTTGTCCTCGACTTCGCGAAAAGCAGTAAGGGCGGATTGCCGGTAATCCGCGACAGTGACATCATAACCGGCCTGTACGCTTTCAAGTTGTGCCCGCCGCTGGCCCGCATCGAAGATATACTGCGCCAGTTGCGGCCCCACAGCCCAGTAGCGGCTCGGCCAGGTAAACCAATCAACAATGCTGCCGCTTTGCAGACCGCCCGCGGCGGTAATCAGAAGTTGCGGAAAAAAGGCGGCGCGCGCGATACCGATTTGCTCGTTCTGGGCAGCCATCTGCCTTTCCGCGATGGCGATGTCGGGCCGGCGCTCCAGAAGCTGCGAGGGCACTCCGGTCGGGATCACCGGAGGCGCTTGTTTCAACGGCAGCACGGGCAGCTTGAAGTCTTCGGGATTTTTTCCAATCAGTACGGCAATCGCGTGTTCGTATTCGGCGCGCGCGGCATCCACATCAATATCCTGCGCCTGCGTTTGATCTAACTGTGTTTGTGCTTGCGTGACTTCGGCTTTGGACGCTATGCCGCCGTTATAGCGATTTTGCGTCAATTGCAGGGCCTTCGCAAAAGCCACCACGTTGTTCTCCAACAGTTCTTTTTGCGCATCCAGACTGCGAGCCTCAAAGTAGTCGATGGCCAGCTCGCTTTGCAGGATCAGTTTTACATTTTCGAGATCGGCAGCCGACGCCTGGTAATTTTCACGCGCAGCGGTGATGCTGCGGCGAATGCGGCCCCAAAGATCGGCTTCGTAGGAAACATCGAACGGCAGCACGAAACTGCTGTACTGTAGCCCTTGTACGCCGGTAGGGTTGTTGGCCGAGATGCGGTTGGAGCTGATAGCGGGACCCGTGGAGATGGTTGGGTACAAAGCGGACCGGTTGAACCGGATGGCGGCTCGGGCCTGGCGAAAGCTGGCCTCGGAAGCGCGCAAGCTTTGGTTCGCGGCGGGAACTTGCGTTTCGAGAGCGGCAAGCCGCGGATCACCGAACAGGTTCCACCAATCCCCCCGAAGATTGGCGTCACCCGGTTGCGCGGGCTTCCAGCCCTTCGATTCCGTGTAGCCGGCGGGCGGCTGTTCACCATAAGCGGGCGCTGCCGGTACGGTTGGCCTGGTATATTTTGGCCCGACCGTGCAACTGGTAAGAAGAGTTGCCAATGCTAAGACGGCGAAAGCTGATTTTCGACAGGTCATAAGCCGGTTACTTGCACTTTCTCGCCGGACACAATCGAGTCACTGGGATTGACAATGACGGAGTCGCCCGGCTTTACTCCACTAACAATTTCGACGGCATCTCCGTAATCGCGGCCCATGCTGACGGGAACAAGGGCGGTCCGGCCATCGCGGACAAGCGCTATTTGCAAACCCTCGGCACGGAACAGAAGCGTGTTGGAAGGCACAGTGACCGCTTGGATCTTTGAGGGCAGTTTGAGATGCACGGAAGCGTAGGAGCCGGGCAGAAGTTCGCCCGTGGGGTTTTTGACGTCCACTTCGACCAGCAGGGTTCGGGAAGACATATCGATGGAGTCAGCGTTGCGCGCAATAGTCCCGTGAAAGAGACGGCCTGGAAATTCGTTCAGGGTGAGATAGGCGCTCACGCCGGGCTTGGCGGCGCGGGAATATGCTTCCGGCACGGACACATAAACGCGCAATGTGGTGTTGGATGCCATGTGGAACAGTTCTTTGCCGGGGGCGTTCGCTCCGGCGTTGATCAATGCGCCCACGTCAACATTGCGGGCCGTGATCACTCCATCAAAAGGCGCGTACACCTTTTCGTACGCCACCATTTGCTCTAATCGTTTGACATTCGCCTGGGAGCCGCTGAAAGTGGCGGCTCTGGCTTTGGCGTTCTGAACGGCGGTATCAACGTCCTGTTTGGCAATGGAATCCTGCTTGAGAAGACCGTTATAACGGTCAGCCGTAATTTCGGCCAACTTTAAATTAGCTTGATCCGTGGCTAACTGCTCGCGAGCCGTTTGCAGTTGTTCCTCCACTTCCGGGGCTTCGATTTCAGCCAACAACTGGCCTTTGGCAACGTGAGTTCCAATATCGGCGTGCCATGCCTTGAGATAACCGCTGGCTCTAGCCCAGATCGGCGTGTCGGTAAACGCCTGCATGTTTCCAGGCAGAACCACTTCCTCCGCGCCGGCAATGATTTTGGGATGAATCACCGCTACCGTAGGAACAGACAGGGCGAGCGTGTCGTGTTCCAGATTGGATTTAGCTTCGGCTCTGGCATGGATTCCGTTAAAAATGAAATAGCTCAACCCCCCCCAGCCGAGCACGGCAAGAATCAGCAAACCCCGCCAGGCATGGGAAGGCGTTCTTGACGGAGGTGACGGCAGCGGCGGCTGCGAGTTGAATTCGACGTTTGTCTTTTGTTCTTCGGCGATCATGTGACTGCTTTTATACGTGGGTTGGTTGATGCGTTTGGGACGCCATGGCGGGGGTCTTGTCCTGCCGGCGCGAACCGTGCAAAAGGCTGAACACAGCCGGAACGAAAAGGAGCGTGGCCAGGGTAGCGCAGAGAAGCCCTCCAATCACGCCTCTGCCGAGCGGCGCGTTTTGTTCGCCTCCCTCCCCTAAACCGAGCGCCATGGGAATCATGCCGATAATCATGGCGAGCGCGGTCATCAAAACGGGGCGGAAACGGGTCGAACCGGCCTGCAACGCGGCTTCAATAGCGCTGCCGTGAAGGGCAAGCTGCTCTTTGGCGAAGCTGACCACTAGGATGCTATTGGCCGTGGCGACGCCCATGCACATAATGGCTCCCATCAGCGCCGGTACGCTGATCGTTGTATGCGTCAAAAAGAGCATCAGAATGATGCCAGCCAAGGCGGCCGGCAGCGCGGTAATGATAATGAACGGGTCCAGCCAGGATTGGAAGTTCACGACAATCAGCAGGTACACCAGCACGATTGCGCCGATCAGTCCGCCCAGCAGGCCGACGAACGAGTTGTGCATGGTTTCAGTTTGTCCGCGCAGCAGGATTTGCGAGCCGCGGGGCAGATATTTTTCATTTGCTTTGATGACCTGATTAATGCGGGAGCCGACGGAGCCAAGATCTGTTCCCTGGACCGATCCGTAAATATCAACCGTGCGCCGGATATTGTAGTGAGTGACGACACCTAGTTCGGTATTGCGGCTCAGGTCGGCGACATCGCTTAAAATCTCGGGCTGCATCTGCCCGGCGCCGCTGATGGGAATGTTGCGCAGGTCCTGGATGGTTTGTATTGCGTATTGCGGAGTTTGAGCGACCAGATTATAACTGACTCCGTTGACCGGATTGAGCCAGAAAGTGGGCTGAGTTTGAAAGCTGCCGCTTAGGGTCGTCAGCAAATTCCGGGCCAGGTCGTTTTGCGTGTATCCGCTTTGCGCGGCTTTGGTGCGGTCCACCTGAAGGTGCAGCCTGGGTTTATCGAATACCTGGTGAACATGCATATCCACCGCGCCGGGAATTGTCTGCAATTGAGGAAGAATACGGTCGGCAAAGGCGCGGCTGGCTTCGACATTGTTTCCGGTGATTTGCACATCAATGGGAGCGGGCAGGCCGAAATTCAGAATTTGCGTGACGATATCGGCGGGCAGCATGTAAAAAGTCGCGCCGGGAAATTGTTTCGGCAAGCTGGCGCGAAGACGGCGCACATACTCATCGGTGGGGCGGTGCTTCTCGCTAAGACTGACCATGATGTCTCCGTCCGCTGAGCCGATCTGGCCCGAGTTGCTGTACGAAAGATTCATCTGACTGTAGGGCAGGCCGATATTGTCGATCACGGATTGCAGCTCATGGGCCGGGATCTGCTGGCGAATGGCGTTATCCACCTGATCAAATAAACGAGCAGCCTCCTCAATGCGAGTTCCGGTTTTGGCCCGGACGTGCAATTTGAATTGCCCTGTGTCGGTGCTGGGAAAGAAGTCTTGTCCTAAAAACGGCGCGAGGAAAAATGCCGAGCAACACAGCAGGAAGAAGGCGGGCACGAACAGCTTCCGGCGGTAAACCAAGGTTGTCAGCACCGCTTGGTACTGCGCCCGGACGCGATCAAAGCCGCGTTCAAAGGCGCGTTGAAACAGAATAAACGGATTGCGCGTGCGGGCGAAGCGGTGCTTGGCGCGCAGCAGGTACATGGCAAGAGTCGGAACCAGCGTTCGCGACAGCACATAGGAGGCGAGCATGGCGAAGACGACGGCTTCGGCCAGCGGCACAAATAAATATTTCGCCACTCCCGACAGGAAGAACATCGGGAGGAACACGATGCAGATGCAAAGCGTGGAGACGAGCGCCGGGACGGAAATTTGCGCTGCGCCTTCGAGAATGGCCTCGTGCAGTTCGTGGCCTTCTTCGAGAAAACGCTCGATGTTTTCGATGGTCACGGTGGCGTCATCCACCAAGATGCCGACGGCCAAGGCGAGGCCGCCGAGCGTCATGATGTTGATGGTCTCTCCCAGGGCGCTTAACACAAGAATTGAAGTCAGGATGGAGAGCGGGATGGAGATGGCAATAATCAGCGTACTGCGCCAACTACCTAAAAAGATCAGGATCATAATGCCGGTCAAACAGGCGGCAATGACTGCTTCCCGGATCACTCCGTTGACCGAGGCACGGACGAAAATGGATTGGTCGCCGAGGGGTTGGATCTTCAGTTGAGGCGGCAACGTGGCGGTTACTCGCGGCAGGATATTTTTAATGCCCTGCACGACATCCAGGGTGGACGCGCTACCCGCTTTCAGAATGCTGACCAGCACGCCGCGCTGACTATCCCGGCGAATGATGTTGGTTTGC
>CAXUBB010000089.1:0-14069 GCA_964249105.1 uncultured Bryobacteraceae bacterium
CCCGTAGGCTTTGCGATATAGGCAGCGCGTCGGTTGCCGTTTCAGGCGGCAGTAGTAGCATTCACCGCAAGTAATGGAACTGGCCCAGGTAATGCGGTCGCCTACAGCAAGCGGCAGTCCGCGCCAGTCCCTTTTCAAATCAGGACCAAGGCGCTCGATCCGGCCCACGCTTTCATGGCCCAGGATGACCGGCAAGGGAATAGGCAACTGTCCCAACCAGAGGTGTACGTCCGTGCCGCAGATGCCCGCCATCTCGACGCGGACCAGAGCTTCTTCCGCGCCGATTTGGTCCGGAAGAGGGAATTCACGGAGTTCCAACGGCCTTTCGTAGGCGGTGAGAACGGCGGCAGAGCAGGTTTGTTCCGGCATGTCCGGGTTACTTGGATCGCTCCTTCAGGATTTCGTCGATTTGCGCCTCCGCAACCGGCAGTTGCTTTTTATTATCCCGAAGCCATCCCGTGAAATCGCTTTCGATGGGAGCAGACCAGCTTGTGTCGATCTGACCTGCCGTGTACTTCTTTTCGCGCAGGCGCTGATGTCCAAAAATGTCGCGCAGGCGCGTAATCTCGGAGTACTTGACGACTCGCTCGGCCAGTTGCGGCGGAATGAACAGCACGCCTCCGTCTTTCCCGAGCACGACATCACCGGGCATGACAAGCGCATGTCCGATACGGGTAGGGCCGTTGATGCCGACCATCGTGGAATTCAAGCGGGGGCCGGAGTTCAGTGATCCGAAGTGGTGCGACGGATCGTAAAAACGAACGAACGAGACAAAGTTAGGCAGTTCTTTCAAACCCTCAATGTCCCGCACCGCCCCGTTGTATACGATGCCGTTGCCGCTTCTGGCATAGATGGCATTGCCAACGTTGTCGCCGATGGAGGGGCCGTCCTGTTTGAGTTCGAAATGATCACAGACGTAGACATCCCTCGGCTGCAGCATGTCAACCGGCCAGGCGTTTTGCGCTCCGATGCGGTGATCCTGTTTCCCTTCTTCTTCCACTACTTTTTGCACGTCGGGGCGTCCGGGCATCCACTGCGCCGTCAGCGCGCGCCCGACTAGTACCTTATCCGGGAAGATCGCCAGCCAACCGTCTTCGTACTGGTGATTAAAACCGGATTCCCGCAGAACGGCCCAGGCTTCTTCGAGGGTCACCGTTTTCATCCGGTCGAGAACTGCATCCGGCACCTTCGGCCTGCCGTCGGCAAAGCGTTCGCCTTTCCAGTCAGGAGTGTATTTAATAACATCCGCTTTCGTGAAAAAACCTTCCTGCGCCCAGGCGGTCGAGAGGAGGAGAAAGCAAAGAAGAGTTTTTGTCCGCATGTCTTTAAACCTTCGACGGCTCAAACCATCCCGTTCCCGGCACTTGCGCCTTTCGCGCGGCTGCTTCGTTCATCTCCACGCCGATGCCGGGCCGGTCCGTGAGCGCGACATGGCCCTTCTCGATGATTTCTCCTTCTTTAACGAAATCTTTCCAGAGATCGAGGTGATTGATCCAGTGCCACTCGCACACGAGAAAGTTGGGAACGGAGGCGCACACATGGGCCGATGCCATCGTGCCGATAGGAGAAACAACGCAGTGCGGCGCGAAGGGTACGTAGTAGGTCTGGGCCAGGTTCGCTACCTTGCGGGCTTCCGACAACCCGCCGACCTTTTGAATATCGGGCATGATGATGTCGGCAGCTTGTTTATCCAACAATTCCCGGAACCCCCAACGCATGTATAAATTTTCGCCGCAGCAGATCGGCGTTTTTGTCGAGTGGCGAATATCAGCCATGGCGTCAATGTCCTCAGCGGGAACAGGCTCTTCGAGCCACAGCAGACGATATGGCTCTACGGCGGCGGCTACGCGCTTCCCGGTCGTCGCGTCATAGCGGCCGTGCATATCCGCCGCCAGATCCATCTGCTTTGGGATGGAGTCCCGGATGTGCCGGACCCAACTCACCATGCGATCAATCTCGCCATTGCTCGCGGTCCAATTGACGGCGTCAAAGCGGGCCGGATCGCGCGCTTCGTCGAGGTCGATTTTCATGGCGGTAAAGCCGCTCGATTGAATCCAGGGGAGCTTCCGGTCGGCTTCCGCTCCTAGAGGATCGTCCATGTCGGAATCGCAATACATACGAACGCGATCACGAAATTTGCCGCCCAGGAGTTGGTAGATGGGGAGGCTCAAGGCTTTGCCGGTCAGGTCCCATAACGCGGTTTCCACTCCGGTGAGCGCTGTGACATACTGCCCGCCCTGCGCGCCCGCAAAGATTCCGGCGGTTCGCATCCCCTCCCAGAGCGCATCGACATTGAGAGGATCTTTACCGATCAGGAAACGGCGGAAGGTGCGGACCAGCGACGCTGTTCCCACAGCGGCGTCCGTAGCTTCTCCTTGCCCAATCAGCCCCGCATCCGTGTAAATGCGCACGTGCGTCTGCCAGCCGTGAACCATGACCTCCGCCGTGCGGATGTCCGTAATTTTCAGTTTTGGGCGCTGATAAGGGGAAGTAGTTTGCTGAACGGCTTGCGACAACGCCGGTAAAGCGAGCGCACCGGCGACAGCTCCCGCCGAGTTCTTCATGAAAGATCTTCGACTGTTTCGACTCATAAATACTAGTACCGGTTTATCGTTGTTAACGATATCAAACCTTGCCTGACTGAAACCGCATGTGATAGGTTGGACGCAATTCAAGCAGTAATCAAGGGTTTAGTCAAGAGGCACCGTGTCAGTGCGTGCTTGCCTCTTTGTGGAGGTTTCCTTATGCGGTATTGCAGCCTAGCTGTTGTTTGCGCGGCTTTCATGTTTTGCGCCCTGCCCATGGCCGGGCAGACCTTTGGTGAGATCACGGGCCACGTCAGTGATTCGTCGGGAGCTTCGGTCCCGCAGGCGAATATCTCGCTGACCAACACCAGCACGAACGCTTCCCGCACCACGGTCAGCACGGATGCGGGCGACTACAGTTTTCCTTCGCTTCCGCCCGGAACGTACGATATACGAGTTGAGCATGGCGGATTCAGGGCAGCGATTAGCAAAGGCGTGGGAGTCGAGGTGCAACAGTCCGTGCGCCTGGATTTCGCATTGCAAATTGGGCAATTGTCACAAGCTGTTGAGGTGGCCGCTGCCGCGGATCAGCTACAAGCGGAAAATGCCACGGTCGGCACGGTGATTGGGAACAAGTCGATTGAGCAGCTTCCGTTGAATGGCCGTCAATATCTCAATCTCATCGCTCTTGCTCCTAACACGAACACTCTTTCGCCTCCCTCGGGGCAGGCGGGTTCGCGCCAGGGCGCCGACCGCGCCAATCAATCCATCGCGGTGGGCGGACAGCGCATCATGTTCAACTATTACACGCTCGATGGCGTGGTCAACACGGACCCGAACTTCAACACTTACGTGGTTCTCCCCTCCATTGATGCCATACAGGAGTTTAAAGTGCAGACGGGCGTTTATCCCGCTCAGTTCGGGCATCAAACCACGCAGATCAACGTGCTGACGAAATCGGGCGGCAATGATTACCACGGCGCTTTGTTTGAGTTTTTGCGGAATGATGTGCTGGATGCCCTGCCCTACTCGTTCACCAGCAAGCCGCAGAATAAACAGCCTTTCAAATGGAACGACTTTGGATTCGTGTTTAGCGGCCCGGTTCGCATCCCCAAGCTTTTCAATGGAAAGAACAAGCTGTTCTTTATGTCCAATTACGAAGCGCTGCGCCGACGGCAGAACTTCCAGAGCATTTACACGGTTCCCACGTCCGCCATGTTCGGCGGCGACTTCAGCGCGGTGCCGCGCACGATTTACGATCCCACGACGAAAACCCCGTTTACCGGCAACGTGATTCCATCAAACCGCATTGATCCAGTATCGAGCAAACTGCTGCAATACTATGCGCCCGCCAACATCCCCGGCGCTACCGCGAACAACTACGTGCGCTCGGATGCCAATCCGTTTGATCGGGACGGCTTTGTCTTGCGCATGGACTTTGTTGAGTCCTCCAAGTCGCAGTGGTCGGGCCGGTATAGCTGGGGCAGCGAAAATCAATCGCAGCAGGGGCTCACTCTCGACGGCAGCAAGATCATCACGGGCTTTGAGCAGTATATGGGTTCCAACACGCGCACATTCTCGCCCACTCTCGTGAACGAAGCGCGATTTGGATATACGCGATTTTTCAATTCAATCGGCACTTTTCTTGCCTTCCAGACGGACGTTATCAGCTCGCTGGGCATTCCTAACTTCAAAGGCGGCCCGCCCGTTACCTGGGGCATTCCCAATGTCACGCTCATCAACTACAGCAGTATTGGCGACAGCACGGACGGCCCCTATGCCAATGACAACAACACTCTTCAGTTCATTGATGATCTGTCCTGGATTCATGGAAAGCACTCATTCACCTTTGGGCTTGAGTTCACGCGCCAGAACTACAATCAGGTAGGCAATCAGTTCGCGCGCGGACAGTTCACGTTCCAGCCGAACGCCACGCAAAGTCCGAGCGGCACCGGCGGAGACAGTTTCGCTGAATTCCTGCTCGGCGATATGTACCAGTCCGAAGCCGCCATCTCGATTGCCACCGCCAACTTTCAACGCAACGCCTACGCCGCCTGGGTGGATGATACCTGGAAGGTGACTCCCAAGCTGACGCTTTCATTGGGATTGCGTTATGAACTGACGCCGCCCTTCCTTGATACGCTCGGGAATCTGTTTACCGTAAATCTGCCCTACATCCTTAACTTTGCGAATGCACCGGCGAGCGCTTACCCGCAGTTTGTAAGACAGGGCAACTGCTCCGACCCTTATGCGGGAATCCCCATTCGGTGGCCTAAAATTGCTACGACTTGCAGCAATGGTTTACTCAATGACCGTCTCATGAAAACGCAAGGCACTAACTTTGCGCCGCGTGTCGGTATTTCGTATTCTCCGGGTTCGAAATGGGTCGTGCGGCTGGGTTATGGCTGGTTCTACAACCAGGATATCGGGAATGCAGTGTTCGACATGGCTCGCAATATTGCCGGCCGTTTCCGCGTTAACTCCAGCAATGGGACTCCCACGCTGTTCTGGAGCAATGCGCTGGCGGCCGGCAATGGAACGACGGCTCAGGTTACCAATCCTTACGCATTCGTGGATGCCTACTCTCATCGCACTCCCTATACTATGCAATATCTGGCGAATGTGCAGCGCCAGTTGGGAGACACCTTGGTCGTTGAGGCCGGTTATCTGGGATCGGTCAGCCATCATCTTTATGGCTTTCAGAACGCCAACGAATCGATTCCCGGCACTACGGGAAGCGCCCTTTCCCGGATTCCCTTCCCGAATTTCGGCATTATCCAGTTAGTGGACGATTCGGGGAACGGGACCTACAACGCCGGCAGCATTAAGCTCACAAAACGCTTCAACCGGGGTCTCAGTTTTATCAGTTCCTATACCTACTCGAAATCGATTGACAATTCAAGCGGTATTCGCGTTCAGGGTTATGACACGTTGTTTCCGCAGAATAGCGACTGCCTGGCGTGTGAGCGGGGCCTTTCCGCCTTCGATGTGCGCCATCGATTTGTCACTTCCGCCGTTTATGACCTGCCCATCGGACGGGGCAAGCCGGTCAATATTAATAATGGGTTTTTGAATGCTGTCGCCGGCGGCTGGCAGATCGGCGGTATCTGGACGGTGCAAAGCGGATTGCCGCAAACGATTACGATTGGCGGCAAGGACCAGTCCATTACCGGGAATGGCTATGATCGTCCGAACGCAACCGGCATCAGTCCCTACCTGGATAACCCGACCACTTCCCGCTGGTTCAATCCAGCAGCCTTTGTCTTGCAACCGCAAGGAACGTTCGGTAATGTCGGGCGTAACACTGCCGTTGGGCCCGGTATTTTCGCGTTTGATTTTGACGCCCACAAGGCATTCATCATGCCCTTCAGCGAGCGGCAAACGCTTGACTTCCGTTTTGAAGCCTTTAACATCTTGAACC
Organism: uncultured Bryobacteraceae bacterium; assembly: GCA_964249105.1. Classification (GTDB taxonomy): domain Bacteria; phylum Acidobacteriota; class Terriglobia; order Bryobacterales; family Bryobacteraceae; genus Bog-105. The sequence goes on from CAXUBB010000089.1 coordinate 5,947, forward strand.
ATCCGGTTTGGTCCAATCCGAATGGGAATATCCTTGCCTTGGGTTCCAGTTTTGGCACCATCACCGGCACAGCCCTTCCGATGCGCCAGATACAGTTGGCGCTGAAATACAACTTTTAGAGTTGGGCCGCTCAGGCCACGATGCCCTTGCCTTCGGTGATACGGATGTACTGGTTAATAGGTAGGTTCGTGAAGCGGTCCATTTGGGTGCTGGGCGCGGGCCAGTGAATTTCGAGTTCGTCGATTTTGGCGGCCTTGCCGATGCCGAGCACTTCGCGCCCGTCGTGCGAGGAGAGGTAACTACCTCCGTTATTCTTCAGCCGGAAGCGTTTTTTCCCGGCGGCGGTCCAGTAGATTTTCGCGCCAATGGCGTCGCGGTTGCATTTCACGCCTTCGAGCTTAAGGCCCAGCCAATGATTGCCCTTTGCCGCGTTATTCTTCAGCAGAACAGGCGCGCCGCCATTGTTCGCAATCAACACGTCTACCGCGCCGTTGTTATCGAAATCTCCGACGGCTAAACCGCGCGCGGGCAGCGGTTGCCGGAAGGCGGGACCGGCAAGATCGCTGACATTGTGGAGCTTGCCGTCTTCGCCCTGATGAAACAGCAGCAATGGTTCTTTGTATTTCACCTGGGAAGAGTAGTGATCGATCATGTCGTCGGGGTGGCCGTTCGCAAGAAACAGGTCCACCTGGCCGTCGTTGTCGTAGTCGAAATACTTCAAACCCCAGCCGCTCAAAAGACGCGTGGCCTGGGCCACCCCTGCGGGATGCGCCACGTCGCGGAAAGTCTCGTCCTTGTTGTTCTGGTAGACGGAGAACATTTCCTGATCGACATTAGCCACGAACAGCTCCTGCCAGCCGTCGCCATTGATGTCCGCCGCATCGACGCCCATGCCGGAGCGCGGCTGACCGTTTTCGCTGAACGCGACCTCGGCTTGCAGCGCGATCTCTTCCCACTTCCACGCGCCGTTCGGACCGGGACCGCGATTGACATATAGGTAGTTCTGGACGGTATCGTTGGCGACGAAAAGATCCATCAAACCGTCATTGTTGATGTCCGTGGCGACGACTCCCAAACCTTTGCCGAGCGCCTTGGCAATATCAGTTCCTTTGCTGACCTCGGTAAATGTGCCGTCGCCGTTGTTGTGGTACAGAAAACTTGCTGTTCCTTTGAACACTCGCGGAATGCAGTAATAGTGCTTACCGATTTTGTTATCACCGCACTCGAACTTATGGGCGCCGGAATAATCGACAAAGCTACAAAGGAACAGATCAAGCCTGCCGTCGTTGTCGTAGTCGAACCACACCGCGCTGGTGGTCCAACCGGGCGTCGCAACACCAGCCCTTTCCGTGATGTCGGTGAAGGTGCCGTCGTGATTGTTCTTGTACAGGATGCAGTTGCCATAGGCGGTGACGAGCATATCCGGCCAGCCATCGTTGTCGAGGTCGCCGACCGCCACTCCCATGCCGAAGGTGCCGCCGCGAACGCCCGCCTTTTCGGTTACGTCCGTGAAGGTGCCGTCACGGTTGTTTTTATAGAGCGCGTTGCGGATGGGCTTGGCGGGTTTCCAGAAGTCGCAGGGGCCGCTGTTCACCAGATAGATGTCCATCCAGCCATCGTTATCGTAGTCGAGGAAAGCGCAGCCGGGACCAAGCGTTTCGGGCAAGTAGCGCAGATCGGACATGGCGTTGTCGTGGACCCATTCGATACCGCTCTTTGAGCGCGGAATTTCGATAAAGAGCGGTTCGGATTGTTCACTTCCTGCTTGTTGCCCGAACAGTTTCGAGCTTCCGTAACCGGCGGCTAACCACAATAATTCCCGTCTGGTGAAATTCATTGGCCACTCCCGGCTGCCTGGCGCAGAACACTTTCCATTTCTTGCGGCTTAAAATCCAATTCTGTTAAACGCGTGCTGTAGAGAACCCGGCCGTCCGCGCCGATCACAAATGCGCGGCTGGGCCAGGCGTTGTAGGCAGTTTCCACGCTTCCATCCAGGTTGTCCACCAGAGCCGGAAAGGGTAGGTGAAGGCGGCGGCTGCACAGGGCGGCGTTCCCTTGCTTTTCGGCGAGCGTTTCCGCCGAAGCAAGGGAAATTCCTTCTCGCCTATTGCGGGTGCTTTGCCAGTTATTACTCCCGTGAGCTTCGCGGATATAGATCAGCAAAAAAGGCACGTGTGAGCCGTAGGACTGGTACATGGCCTTGAGCGCGTCCGCGGAAGAGCGGAAGTTCGGACAGCTATAACTGCCGAATACCAGCACGACTGGTGTCTTGCCGCGAAACTCTTGAAGATGAGTCACCACTCCGGAAACGGCATCAGGGAGCGCAAAATCAGGAGCGGGCGTGTTTGATTTCGGGCCGGGGTCGGAAGCGTTTGCCGCTCTTTCGAGCGATTGGGCTTGTGCGCGTTCCCGCCCGGCTTCTTTTGTGAGATGGAGTCCGGCGTAGATCTCTGCCAAGGTTCCATGAATTTCGGCTGAGTTGGGTAGAGCCTGTCCCGCTGCTTCGGCGTAGGGACGGGCTGAGCGAAACTGACCCGTTCCGCTGAGGCATTCCGCCAGGGCGAGTGCCGCGTCGGCGGAAGCAGGCCGGACTTGCAGGGCGCGGCGCAGCGACGGCATGGCCTCCTTAAACTGTTTGCGAAAAGTCAGGATTTGACCCAGGCCGAGGTTCGCTGCGTAATCGTTCGCATCTGTCGTCAACGCCTTCTGAAAAGCTGAAACGGCAGCATCCGGGTCGCCTGTATTCAAGAGCGCCCGTCCGTATAGAGACTGCAATTGAGGGAGAGAGGGATTCAGATCGATGGCGCCAGCGAGTTGTTTGACGGCAGCGGGATAATCGCCGGATTCGAACATGCGCGTTCCTAGGAGAAAGCGGGCTTCGGCGGTGTCGCCATTACGCAAAATGCGATCGAGTCTCACTTGCCCTTCCGCGATACGCCCCTTGTGGAGCAGGGCCAAGCCCAGCATGTAGGCCAGCGCAAGATCATCCGGCTGTTGCGTTTCAAACGGCTGGAGGAGTTCAATGACGCGATCATCATCGCCGGTTTGCAGATGACAGTCGGCAAGAAGCATGGTAATCCTGCTATCCTGCGGCGCGTTTTTGTGCAGCGCCTCGAAACGGGTTTCCGCTTCTTTCATGCGACCGCTTTTTTCATAAGCCAGGGCGATATTCAGCGCGATTCGTGGATCATTGGGAAGAAGCCTGTCGGCGGTTTGGTATTCGGCGATAGCTTCGTCAAAACGCCCTAGGTTCACGAGCACCACACCCAGGTTGACATGAGTGGCTACCTCGTTCGGCTGAATTTTGAGCAGGGCGCGGTAAGCTTCCGCTGCGGCGGCGTAATCGTGCGCCTGCTGTAGTTGAACGGCGCGTCCGGCGAGAGCGACAGCATCGGAAGATGCATCCGTTTGCGCCCGCATGGCAGAGGCGCTTAATACTGCTGTTAAAACCAAGAGCTTAATCCGGATACGGCGCATTGGCCCTCACGATTCGAATCTCATGATCGCTGAACTTGTGATGCGATCCCGGAATTTCCACTTTAGGCATGTGGCATGAAACACAATTGCTTGCTGCCGTCTTGCAAGCGCTTGCCGAGGGTTTACCGCCGCCGTGACAAGCGAGGCACTTTCCGTCATAGCCGGCATCCACCCGATTGACCTCCTGATGCGGATCATGACAAGCCGTGCAACTGATGCGCTTATCATCTGCGTCGTAACACTTGCTATTCGTCAGGCGATAGGGCTGGAAACGCACGCTCAAAACGCCGAGGCGTCCCGAGGCGGCAATTTCTTCCCAGGTGCGATGGCATTGTCCGCAAAAATTAGAGGTCTGCTCCGTGCTCAAAGCGCGGAGACTGTTCATGTGGGCCAGTTTCGGGTCGCCGCGCTTGAGACCTTCCAGATGGTTGTCCGTCGCACCGTGGCAGCGTTCGCATTGCACGCCGGCAATCAGCTTATTAAAAGTGAGCTGCCGATTCTCTGCGGCGTTTGTCGCGTGGCAACCAAAGCATTGGAGTCTTTCCTCATGACTCATGAGCAATCCGGCAGCCTGGGCGACGTCCGCCGGTTTCGTATTTTGCGCCGCCAGCGTAAAATCCAAACCATCGATTTCACGGTAAAAGCTCACGCGGCTTTGATAGAGTTCTCCGTCTTTTTCGTATACGTACGTTTGCCCGACCGAACCAAGACCGAACGCCCACAGAATGGGGACAGCAAAGGTTCCTTGACTGTCTGAAACGGAATAGATGCTGTCTTTACCTTTGCGCTCGATGCGATAGGAATACGGACCATTTTTGAAGTTTAATACCCGGTGATCCCGCAAGATCGCGCACTCGCCCGTGAGTTCGAGCGCGTGCGCCATGGATGTTTCAGGATGCGGCTTAGCCTGCGCGGGATGGCATGTGGCGCACTGGCGGACGGCGCGGAATGGGACAGAGTTCCCGGTTTGCGCTTTCATTCGTGAAACCATGACCAGCAAAATCAGCGCAAAGAAACGGATAAGCTGCTTCATTGAGGTTTGGCCGCGATTTCGGCAGCAGCCTGACGCTTCGCGTTCAGTTGGGCGACAACAGCCCGTTCGCGGTTGCCGTCTTCCTTTCTTTTTTGGCGGAAATAGACCGTAGCGAGCGAGACATGAGCTTCCAGAAATTGCGGTGATTCCTTCACGAGCGATTCCAAGTCGCGCTGGGCCTGCTCGATCTCGCCTTTGGCAATCTCCACTGTGGCGATCTGGTAGCGAACGCCGAAGTCTCCGGGGCGGATCTGGAGCGCGTGCTGCAGATATTTGAGAGCCGCGTCATTTTGGTCATCCTGGCGGAGCAGGACTCCCATGCGGAGGTTTGAATCGAAATTATTAGGGTCGATTCGCAATTCGTGTTCAAAAGCCTTTCGCGCCCCGGCCTGATCGCCGGTGACTAAGAGAGCCTGGCCGTAATAAGAGTACAAGTCAGGGAGATTTGGATTGAGGTCAACCGCCTTTTGCAGGTCTTCAAGCGCTCCTGAGAAGTCGCTCACCATAAACTTCGTTGTTCCCATCAGCAGGTGAGCTTCGGCGGAGTCTCCGTTTTTAAGAATTTTGTCAATGATGAGTTGACCCTGCGCCGCTTGACCGTCACGAACCAGAGCGGTACCCAACAGATAATTGAAAGTCTTATTATCGGGCTCGGCGCCCTGCACCGGCGTCAGGAGAGCAATCACATTTTTGTTCTGTCCGAGCCGGAGATAACAATCGGCCAGCAGAGTTGTCGCTTGCTGATTATTCGGAGTTTTTTCGCGGACTCTCTTCAAAACATCCACGGCGGAATTGAGATCACCGCTTTTGTAATAGGCCAGCGCTAAATTGAGTTGGACTTGGGCATTCGGCTTCAGAGCTAATGCCTGTTTATACTCTCCAATCGCATCGGTATAATTCCCCTCTGCGGCCAGCGCCGCTCCCAGGTTGGATCGGATTTCGGGAATTTTGGGATATTTTTCGAGAATGAGGCGGTAGTTATGAACAGCCTGATCGTAATTCCCTGATTGCTGCGCCTCCATCGCCTCTTTCATAAGCTGCTGGGGATTGAAAGGAGCCTGCGCGTAAAGGCAACTTACGCACAGAAATGCGGCGGCAACACGGTACATCGGATCACTACAATTATATGAGAATACGGGCGCTCAGAGGTTTATGGCCCTGAGCGCCCGTATTAGGCACCTGTATTAAAAGTAGAATTTCACCACCAGTTCAATGATGCGCTGGCCTTGTTTGAATTGCGTGATGCCAAAGCCTGAGTTGGTTTGCGTGATCGCGCCGCCGGGCGTGGCCTGGTTAAATTGCAGATTCAAATTATTAGTGCCTCCCGGAAACGACCAGAGCGGATGATTCAGGAAGTTCTGCGCTTGAACGCGGAACTGGAGCTTCATTGATTCGCGGATCTGGAAGTTCTTAAAGAGCCCCAGGTCGGAGTTGAAGTAAGCAGGTCCATAGATGGCCGGAATCAGCGTCGGACCACCGTGGCCGACTTGGGTCGGCAGACTGAAACAGTTCCCATTGATGTATTGGTGTGGCCCAAGATTTTGCGTGGGGTTACAAGTCAGAATCGGATTCAACTGAATCGCATTTGTGCCGTAGATCGATTGGTTATTAATCGGAATACCGGGAGTGCCACCGTTCGGATTGGCGACATTCTGCGTACCCGGCAGAATTGCGCCGTTGAACTGCGCGTTGAAGTCGTAACCGCTGCTGTTGCCAGTGAGATTAGCGCCGCTTTGAATCTGTGTAATACCCGAGATTTGCCATCCATTGGCGAAGCCGGCTGCAATCTTATTCCGCACGAAATTGGGCAGCGTAATGGAGTAGACAGCATTGAAAATGTGCCTGCGGTCGGTAGGCTCGATACCGTAATTATTCCGCAAATTGAACGGATCGAGCGTGGCGCTGAGACCACCCAAGGTTTGGGCTCCTCCCGCGCCGACAATTCCTAGAGCTTTGCCATACGTATAGTTGAACTGAATCGTAGCCCGACTCGCCTGGTGCGCCCAAGAAATCTGGAGAGCATTATAGTTGGCGTACAAATTGTTTGTCGACTGATTCAGGTCGCCATAGCCAGGGAAAGGGCGATAGTTATTAGCGTTCGCATCACCGGGGTTAGCCGCTGTGGACATCGCTCCTACAGGAACTAAGTTGAGATTGCTCCCGTAGCCGCCAGTGCTTTGCAGATCATTACTTTGATTGCCGATATAGGATACTTCGAGCAAGCTCGACCAGGGAAGTCTCTCTGAAATCGTGAAACTGTAACTATCCGTATAAGGCTGCCTGTCATCGTTCCGGGCCACAGCGGAGGGTGTTGCCGGCACGGCTTGGAAAGCGGTTGTATTCAGTTGACTCGCCAGCAATGCCTTGTTTCCGATATTGCTGGGATTGAGCGTAACTCCTTCCGAACCGGCGGAAGTGTCCAAACCACTCGTGAACTGGCCGGAGTGGTAATAGAAACGGCCCCAGCCGCCGCGCAGAACGGTTTTACCCTTGCCGAACACGTCATAGGCAAGGCCGAACCGGGGCTGCCAGAACAGGCCGCGCGTTGGAAACCCTCCCAGCGGAACGGAAGAGTTGCGGCTATGCCATAAAAATCCGCAGAAGGTGGGAGCAGCGGCGCAAGCGCCAGTATTAGCGGAGCTGTATTGGGACGGATTGAAAATCGAATACGGGTAGCCTTCGTCGTCGGACCAGGGCGTGAAGTGGGTCATGCGGAGGCCAAGTTCCAAAGTCAGCTTTGTGTTTACCTTCCAGGAATCTTGAATGAACCCTTCGTAAGTGTGATACGAGATGTCATTGATACGGTTAAAGTTCTGCTCCTGGTAGCTGGACATGTTGCCGGCCAGCATATCCGCGTAAGCGTCGCCGTATGTGAACGCGGCATTGGAGGAAGGCACAAATTGCATCAATCCGTTGGTGTAGTTATTGGCGGGCTGGGCGTTTCGAATCCACTCATAAAAGAAGCCGGCCTTCGCGGTATGAGTGCCCCAAACCTTGGTTAGCGTGTCGCTGACGCTCGGCATGTACTTATTGGCATAGAGTCCAGCGGAAGGACCGCCCGCCTCGAAACCGCCTGGGTTGAAGATCAGCGCGGCTTCCTGACCGAAAGAGCCAAAGGACGGAATCTGCGCCACTCCGTTTTTGAATAGCGTTGGGTCTTTGTAACCCACGACATTGCGATCCACTTTCGTCGGGTCTTGGAAAACGTTCGGGAATCCCACAAAAGTGTAGGCGAAAACGGTTTCGTTCGTCATGGTGGGGTTAAAAACGTGCGTGATTGTTCCGGTAACAGAATCAGAGCGGTTTTTACCCTCGATCGGGGTTGGATAAGGAACCTGGCTTCCATTACGCCACCACAGGCCCACCGGGAACTGCTGCGTTTCGCGCTGCATGTTATAGCGCACAAACACTTTGGTGTTGTCGCTGACGCTATAGTCGCCGCGCACTGTCCATTGATAGTTGTTTTGATTGAAGATTTCGGATTGTACGTAATTGGGGCCGCCAGTCACATTTGGATTAGCATTCGGCGCGGGATACAGCTTCATTAGGGCCTGCATGTTGGGATCGATCAGGCTGGCAGGCATCTGGCCGCCGGGCCAAGACGCAGTCGTAG
>CAXUBB010000090.1:0-8782 GCA_964249105.1 uncultured Bryobacteraceae bacterium
GGTGGCAAAGATGGGCGCTATCCGCTTGTTGAAATGGGTGTCATAGGCGCGCCGGGGCGTTCGCGTAAAATAAAGCGATCGTGCTGACCTTCACAGGCGAACGCGTGATTCCGGGCGCGGTAGAGCCGGATCTCTGGAATGAGCACGTCTCCCGATACTACTTTGCCCGGGAGTTTGCTTCCAATCAGCGATTGCTCGACATCGGTTGCGGCGCGGGCTATGGAACGAACTTAGTGGGAGCAGTCGCCAGGCACAGCCTGGGAATCGATATTTCCCCCGAAACGATTCAATACGCAAGCTTCCACGCTCAAAATGGAGTTCAGTTTTGCGTCGCTTCCGCGGAGGCTCTTCCTCTTCCTGACCAAGCATTCAGTTTAATTACCGCTTTTGAAGTTATTGAACATATTGCCGGCTGGAAAAACCTTATTTCGGAAGCGGCGCGGGCTATGACGGCGGACGGCGTGTTTTTGGTATCGACGCCCAACAAGTTGTATTACGCGGAAACCCGGCAAGGCGCGGGGCCTAATCCGTTTCACGTCCACGAATTTGAACTGAAAGAATTTCAGAGCGCGCTGCAAGAAGCGTTTCCCTACGTGACCTTATTTGCCCAGAACCATCAGGAAGTGCTGGCCTTTGTGGACGAGAACAGCGCGAATTACTTCCGGGGATACTTATCGGCTTCTCCAGTTCTTGCTGATTCTCATTTCTTCCTTGCTATCTGCTCAAAAAAGCCGGTCGCCGTCCCCGCCTTTATGTATGCTGATTCCGGCGGTAATTTACTGAAAGATCGGGAGAAGCACATCCATTTACTAAAACAGGAAATAAGCTCCTTAACGGGAGAAATAGGTTCGTTAACGGGAGAGTTAAATTCATTAAGGGCAGAGTTGCTTAGCTCACGACATCGATTTGACAAAGTGCAAGGTGAAAAAAGGGCTGCCGCGCAATCGAAATGGCTCCGTTTAGGACGTCGGCTAGGCCTTGGCCCTAACTTGCAGGAGAAAACATAAACCAATTACCGCCAACTCGAAACCTGCCGGCACAGCAATCGTTCCCGCGAAACAGATCCCACCTCGTTTTTGAGGCTACAGCCGTTATTTTTTTCGTCCTGACGATCTTTCTTCGCGCGTTTTGGCCTGTTCCCATAGGACTTCCCGACAACGGTGATTTTCCCAAGGTTCTTGGTCGCATCAATATCTGGCCGGCGAAGAGCCAAGAAGGGCAACAGTTCGATTATCTGGTGACGGATTACGTTATCGACCCAGATCACTACTGGAACTCTCACCTGCCAACACTGGAATTGCCGCTGGCGCGGCTTGCGAAAGTCACGGCGCAATTGATTCTTCCCCAGGGGCGCTTCGATCTCCGTATTTTGGGCGCTCTACACGCCTTTATTCTCGTACTGGCGGTTTGGTTTCTGTTGCGGACATTTCGAAACTATAGCTGGCTGTGGTCACTCGCTCTCGCGGCAATCACTATTTTGGTGTTCGCGGATATGGAGTACCTGGAATTTCTGAATTGCGCCTTCATGGATGCAAGCGCCATCATGCTCCTGGTTTTGTTATTCTCCTTGGGCCTTGCGATCTCAAAGACGCTGCCCGCATTCCGCTGGGGATTAGTCGCCGCCTTTTGCCTTTGCGCCGCTTTGTTTTTAAGCACAAAACTGCAGCATCAGTTCAACGTTGTTCCTTTAGCCTTTTTTTGCTGCTATTTCGGGTGGCAAGCAACCAATCGGAAAGCGAGATTCACATGGTTTTCCGGGATGGTTCTAATTATCGGGACCAGCATTTGGATGGTCCGCCACAAACTGCCGGACTACCAAGCGGATTCAGCCTTCAGCCTGGTCTTTCTGAAGCTGCTGCCGTTGTCTCGGTCTCCCCAACAATCATTGAGGGAATTGGGCAGACCGGCGAGCGATATCAGATACGTGGGCATGCATACCTGGAGTCCCGGTTCACCCATGTCAGACAACGCCTACCGCGAACGCTTCTGGCGCGATGTCTCCACTTTCAAGATCATGAAGTTCTACGGGAGGCATCCGAACATAGTATGCACAATTTTATGGCGCGATTTACTTAAGTCAGGCAGCGATATTCCGGTGTCTGAGGTGCCGGTCGGGTTGGAGCGAAGGACGATCAGAGCGTATGGCGTTCTTCGCAAATCGGATGAACCTCAACCAGGCACCCGGCCTCACATGCTTAATCTTTGGAGCGACTCCCGACGATTTTTAGCGTTGAAGATGCCCATTCTAATCCCGGTGCTGTATATGTTTTGCCTAGCAGTTGGGAGTTATCAACTCGGTTGGCGCCCCACTCACGCCAATTCCACCCAGGGTCCTTTGCTTCTTTTAATGGGCACGATCGGAATCATCTCTTACCTGGCAGGCTCGCTGGGAGACGCCACAGACACCTCGCGTCATATCATCACTTACCAGGTTGCAACAGATCTAATCATTTTATTTCTTCTCTATCAAATTCCTTATAAGATTCACACGGCTCATTGAAGACTCGCATGAATGTATGCTTGCTGGCCATCGTAATACAGCGTGCCTACCGAGAGCCCAGCAGCTTTCGCGAGGTTCTGGAAGCGCTGTTTATCAGCCGCGATTGCCGCAGCATTCATGCCATATGGGAATTGCCTCACGTAAAAGATATCGGCATCCGGCATATGAGCGTCTCGAAGCAAGCGGGCGAGGGTGGCGTATGTTTCCGGCCGAAGAAGGTCGAAATTCCATTGATCCAGGTTGCGCACCACAAGCCTTTGCTCGCCAACTGGGTTCACCGTTCTGTACTCGTCGATGCGTTCCGGCTCGCGGTAATGCTGTTTGAACTTCCACTGCCAGTCATGAGTGTGTATGTAGTACCCGATCAACGAGAACTGATCGATATACAAAGCCTTTGAGTGCGGTAGGTTTTCGGAGAATGTCTTGTACTCTCTCGTGAACAGGTCCTCCTTGAATTTCGGGTATCTGCTCCAGCCGTGCAAAAACGAAGCCGTAATCAGTAGCGCTACCGTGAGTTGCATACCTGATTGAACAGCTCTGGGGAGCGTTGAAGAAAAAGAATCGATCAACCAGAAAATCGTCAGCACGATGAATGGAAACAGGATCGATTGCTGCCGGGCAAATCCTCCAAAAGGGTAGCGCCGGGCGAGAGATATGAAGATGAGTTCCGTCAGAATGCCCGAAAGCATTAATCCAAGAGTAGCTGCCACGATCCGCTTTTCGTTCCACCCGCGCACGAAGCTCATATAGACGATGGCTGTTAGCACAATCAGCGTGAGAATGACGCAGATGGAAATACTATTGATTTCAAAAGGCAGCAGGAAGTTAACCTCGTTATGTATACCGCGCAGAACGAAATCGAGCATTGACGTGCCCTTCGTCCAGTAGAACGCTTCAACATTGCCCTGAGTCGCCGGTTGATGGCGAACATGCACCCGGTACAGCCAAATCATGGCGGCGAAAGGCAAGATGAAAACAATCATGCACGTTCGCGGTCTGGCTTTGAACAGTTCCGACAGTCTCCGGCGAATTTCAGGAAAGCAGATAAATAAAGTAAGTAAAATTACGAGCGAGGCAAAGAAAAAGAACACGGTCATGTACTCAGTCAAGATTGCCAAGCTACAACCAATTCCAAACAGAATCATGGCGCGTGCGGTTTTATGCTCAGCGCCGATTAACAGCTCCCAAAAATAGTAAAAAGCGCACAATACAAACAATAAGCTCAGCGGATAAGCGCGAATGTCGCAGTCCATTTCAATAATGGTGAGCGAAAAACCGTAAGCAGTCGCCGCGAGCAGAGCCATATTGCTGTTGCGGTAAAACTTAGCGGCAATCCGCCCCAGCATATAGACCGATGCAACGCCCGGAATGATTGAAAGCAGCCTATAAATAAGGGGATAGCTGCCTAATTTCGCGCACCCTCTCAGCAAAAGGTAGTAGAGAGGAGGATGAGCATCTCCCTTCCACTCTGAAACGAAGAGACGCCATCTATTTTGGGTAGCAATAAAGATGTGCCAGTATCCGTCATACTGTATGATCTGAGTTGCTCCTAAAATCAGTCGTGGAACCAAGGCCAAAAAAGTTATAAATAGCAGTAAATAGATAAATGAGCGCTGAAGCGGAAGACCGGAAGCGGCATTCACATGATTAACGCTCATGGCGCTTCCATAACCAGTACCTTCCGACCTGTAACTTTCCCTTAGTTCCATGTCGCCCGTGAATCAGCTTTACTGAAAGTAGATGCAGTGGCCGTTCTCATGCAAGTTGGTAAGGACAGTATAGTAAAGGCGGGAAATACTATTTCAGCCATTATTCCAACTTGGAATCGGGCTGATCTGCTACGCTCTATCCTGATCAACCTAAAGGCGCAAACACAACCGCCGGATCAGATTATTGTTGTCGATAACGGCAGCACGGACATTACCAAGGCAGTCACGGAAGAATTCGGCGTCGAACTGGTTGAGCTTTCCGATAACTACGGCTTTGCCGTTGCCGTGAACGAGGGACTGAAGTGGGCGTGGGGCGAATGGGTCCTTCTCGTCAACAATGATGTCCTGCTGCAGGCGGATTGGATTCAACAGATCACGACGGCGGCCTGCGAAGCAGATGCCTCCTTTGCCACAGGCAAGCTGCTTCAAAAGGATAATGGCCAGACCATTGACGGCAGTTGGGATTTAATCTCACGCGCGGCTTATGCCTGGCGTTGCGGCGATGGCCGGCCCGATAGCGCGATCTGGTCAACACGGCGGCGGATCTGGTTCGCGCCCATGACTGCGGCCTTGTTTCACCGCAAACTGTTTGAGCAGTTAGGGCCGCTCGAAAGCAGGTTTCAATCTTATTACGAGGACGTGGACTTTGGGATACGGTGCGCTCTCGCGGGAGTTAGCGGCATCTACGAACCTGCGGCGGTGGCCTATCACACCGGGAAGGCAACTTACGGCAAGTGCGCCCCCCAAGTCATGTTTCTGACCGCCAGAAATCAGGTTTTGCTGTTAGCTAAATATTACTCCAACGCAACTCTCAGGCGTTTTGCCTGGCCCATTCTGGTAGGACAGTTCCTCGGTGTGCTGGCTGCCGCAAAGCATGGCCACCTGCTTGCGGCTTTAACAGGCAAATGGGAGGGTTTGCGCCAATGGCAGCTTTTTCGAAACCCACAGAGTGATATCTGCCCCACTCTTTCCCAGTTCACGGACCAAATAGAATCCGCTTTTCTTGCCAGCGAGCTGGAAATTCGCGATTTGCAGCGAGAGATTGGATTCGACTTTTATTGGCGGCTCTATTTCAGCCTGGTTCACACTCGCTTATCGTAGTTCCTGAAACCACGGATGAGCGCAAAACCGCGAACACTAGGGGAAATACTACTATGCTTGCTAAGTCCGGCGCTGATTCTGCTTAGCGCCATCCTGCTCGGCTTGATCGATCTGTGCTTTTTCTGTTTTGGCCGCGTTCGTAAGCCGATGGACGTTGCTCCCCACCGGCATGCCGCCTCTATTGTGATTCCGAACTGGAACGGGCGCGATCTGCTGGAGAAATTTCTTCCGTTTGTTGTCGCTGCCGCTCAAGCGCATTCCGACAATGAGGTGATTGTTGTTGATAACGCCTCAACGGACGGAAGCGTGGAATTTTTGCAATCTCACTTTCCGAGTGTTCGCATTCTGCATCTCCCTCGGAATTTGGGTTTCGGCGGAGGTTCAAACCGCGGATTTCAGGCAGCGAGAAACGATATTGTTGTTCTGCTCAACAATGATATGCGAGTCGAAGCGGACTTTCTGGACCCGCTTTTGAGACCGTTCTCGGACCCTCTTGTTTTTTCCGTTTCGTGTCAGATTTTCTTCGCAGATCTCTCCCGAAGGCGTGAAGAAACGGGACTCACAGAAATTTGGTGGGAACAAGGACGCCTTCGCGCCAGTCATCACATTGATCCCGCGATTCCATTTCCCTTCCCGTGCGCGTATCCCGGCGGCGGGTCGAGCGCTTTTGACCGCAGAAAGTTTCTGGAACTGGGAGGCTTCGACGAAGTTTTCCACCCCTTCTATTACGAGGACACAGATTTAGGGTATGCCGCTTGGAAGCGCGGCTGGAAGGTGCTCTACCACCCTGCCAGCGTCGTTCATCATGAGCATCGCGGCACCATTGGAAGGAAGTTCTCGAAAGAGTTTATCCATTCCGTTCTTGACAAAAACGTCATCCTCTATTGCTGGAAAAACATTCACAGTTGGAGGATGCTGTTCGCCCATTTCGCGGCGATTCTCACCGGCTCCTGGGGCAGCCTGCTCGCGGCTAATACGGAAGGGAAGCACACCTCCTTTGGTTTAGCTCGCGCTTTTCTTCAAGTAACGAGCGCCATGAAGTCCCGTTGGCGGGCACGCACGCTGGCGATGCTTTCCGATGTTGAAACATTGCGAAGGCCGCTTGGCGGATACTTTCGAGATCGTTTTGATGCGCCGGACACCCCTGTTCCAGTCCGGTTGCGCGTGCTTTTCCTTTCTCCTTACCCGATTGAGCCGCCGGTACATGGCGGCGCCGTATTTATGAAGGAGACGCTGAATCAATTAAAAGAACTTGCCGATGTTCATTTGATCTCATTTCTTGATAAAGAAAGCCAACGGCCCGCGCAGGAAAAGCTGCGGAGTCTCTGCCGGTCAGTTCAATTTCTCCTAAGGGATAAAACCCCAGGCCGGCATCCCTCTACCGCCGTTCCGCACGCCATCAGGGAATTTGCCGACCGTGATTTTACGTGGGCGGTCCACCGCGCAATTTATCTTCAGCAAATTGACGTGGTTCAGATTGAGTACACCATTCTTTCTCAATACGCCGGTTCGTACCGCTATATACCTTGCATCTTGTTCGAGCACGATATCTTCTTTCAATCGCTGTGGCGGCAGATGAGAACAGGCGCGTTCTCATTTGTGGGAATTCTTGAGTATCTTCGGATGCTGCGCTATGAGCTAAAACAGATCAGGCAAGTGGATCGGGTGCAGGCATGCAGCAGCGATAATGCGCGATATTTGCTTCAGTTCGCTCCGGACTTGAAGACCCGTATCGATACGGATCTTCGCACGGGTCTGGATTTAGGGCAGTATCGATTCGTGCCGCGTGGTCGTGAACCGGGCACCGTCCTATTTGTGGGTAATTTTCTTCACTCGCCCAATGTTGAAGCCATAAATTGGTTCGCCAGGGAGGTTTTTGAACTCCTTCTACAGGCGCATCCCGCGGCGCGCCTGATCATCATCGGCAACGCGCCGCCTCCTTCGCTGGATTATCTAAAGAAACACCCAAACGTGCGTATGACAGGGTTTGTTCCTGATGTGCGCGAACCCTTCCGGTGTTATGGGGTGTTTGTCTGCCCGGTGCTCAGCGGCTCCGGTATTCGGGTCAAACTGCTCGAAGCATTCGCATCGGGCATTCCAACCGTTTCAACAACTCTGGGCGCGGAAGGATTAACATCGGCATCCGGCGATATTTGTGAACTGGCCGATTCTCCAGGGGCATTTGCGAATTCCGTTGCAAAGCTTTTGAATGATCCCGCCTATGCGGAAACCTTGGCGTATCGCGCACGGCGTTTGATGGAAGAAAAGCATGACGCCCAGAAAGCGGCGGAGCGCTTGATAAATTCTTATAGGCAGGAACTACACAAGCGCCGAATGCGCCGGGAACAGCCCATCCCTACTGAGCATACGTTTTCCGCGTAAGCGGCCAGAAACCGTCCTGGTCCTTATCCGGTTCCACCAACCACGCTTGCCGGTCACTAAAATACCTGCGAAGTTCCATGTCTTCTTTGCGTCCCATGGAATTAGCCCAAATCACTTTACTTTTATCGAGATCCGCCGCGTTGTATACCCACTCTTCATGCGGCGTGTGATCGTCCGCATAGCGCACCAGGACCAGATGCTTGCCCGGCATGGCCTCGATTTTGGATAACATTGAGGCGCGCGCATCGCGGTAGGGCCAGGAGGGATGCTCCCAAAAATTTCCTGGTTGGATATGAAGGCGCTCCATCAGCAAACTGAGAACCGCGCTGCATGCTACGCACAGAACAAGGCTCGCCATCACTCGCTCCGGCGCCCAACCTCTGCGGCGGATTCCCACATAGATCTGCCTCGTTCCGCCGATGAGCAGAGCATAGAAGATGGCCGTTTCCGGCGCAACATGCTGCGGGTAGGTCATGAACGACAGCGTATTAAGGCACATCATGAAAAGCGCGATGTAAAAGAGCGGACGAAGCTTGCGGCTCCGGAGGACCCATGGCAGCATCAGCAGGTGCAGCGTGAGTCCCGGCCCTACGTAGAACTCCCATAGCAGGGAAGCCCGGTTACACCAGCTATGCAACATGCGTCCGAGAGTTGAATAGCGAGTCCGGTAATAAAGCTCCAGAAAGTGCATGTTTCTTAGATTGGGATGCCGGTAAGTGATTTTTTTAGGGGGCAGCAGCGCCAGATTTTCGGGCCAACCGTATGTGTCACGGTTCACTACATACGGCATTTTTAACGGGTTGCCTGTCACCCGCCATGAATAGTAACAGGTAAACCCTGCGCCCAGAAGAAGCAGAAGAGATCCCGGCACGAGCAGGGGCCATCGGAGAACCGGACCCTTCCGAGCGCTCTTCCAACGCCAAAAGATTGCCGTTCCCAAACAAAGGAGCGACAAAATACCTCCCTCAAACGGGCGCGTGTTCACCAGCAGGACCATAGCCAACGCAAAGACCGCGGCGGTGGTCCACGCTGGTCTACGCAGGAAGCGAGGCATGGCGCCCAGGAGCAGAGCGCCCGCCATTGCGGGTAC
>CAXUBB010000090.1:8792-14049 GCA_964249105.1 uncultured Bryobacteraceae bacterium
CGGCGCCGCCCCCAGGTAAGTATTGATCCAGTAACTCCCAATGCCAATCTGGAGCGCCGCTACCAGAGCGCCGCCGAGCGCCCAGGCGGGCGGCATCCAGGCTTGCAGCATCCAGCAGATCGCTCCGCACATCAAGCCAACGCTCAATAACAATCCAATCCAGGGATTGCCGAGCAGCGCGCCGAGCGCCAGAAACACGCCCGAGCCAGGCGGGTACATGGAATTGTAGGTAGGCTTCTGGATCACTTGAATGGTTTCGAAGTGCTGCCAAAAAGGAGGCGTGGGATTTGTGAGCCGCCCGGAACGAAGCGTATCCGCCAGCAGCAGCAAGCTGAACTCATCTTGAACGCTCGGAGGTTTCACAGGAGCGGCGGGCAGCAGGGCCACTCTGATGACCATGGGAAACAGCACGCAAGTCCAAATCGCTCGCGAGCGATGCTGGGCGTAGCGGTGAAACCAAATACGAAACGCGGTAAGCCAACGAGCTGGAATAGTCCACGGATTGACGCATAGGAGCAGAAAGGCCAACAGACTGATCCACTCCCACCGCAGCAGTTCCGTTTCAAAAGGACGCCTGATCTGAACCAGAACGAAATTCTTAAAAATATCCCAACTGGGTACGTTGAAGAACCCATGCGGCACAGACTGCATCCTTATCAATATGGCATGGTTATTCTCGGGATATCAGCGGCCGTCGCTGCTCCGGCATTGCTCAACAACCTGGTCCTTTGGCGCCAGTAATACTTCCGAGACAACCGCCGCCAGCTCACGGCCGTCCGACTGAAAAGGAGCGAGCGCTTTATCAAAACTGAACACGACAGGGAGCAAATCAGAACCTATCAGCTTCGCCGGAACATCACGGCAATATAAAAGGCTGCCCCCTTCAGTAAATGTTTCAGGAGCTAACGAAACCTCGCCCACCTCCGCGTGGAGGGTCATCGGCCCGATCTTTTGGATCTGCGCATCCGGGATGAAGAGTTTGAGCTGCAATGTTGCGCCCGTCCGCTCTGAACCGGCTGGCGGTTTGAGAACAACCGCGAATCTACGGGCTGTCCAGCGCCACTGGTTTTGTTCCAGAGCGTGAAAGCCGGCAAGGAGCTGTCTGGCCGAATACCGGTCGGACATTCTCAGATCGCCGGAAAGCGGCGGGACACGCTTTCTATGGCATCCGGCGGAACATAACGAGAAAACGGCAATGTGACTAACCCAAACGGCGCGTAGCATCACCTGTTTCTTACCCACGGGCGATTTGAATGCTGGAAACCACTACGCCTAACTCCCGAGCATCCCTTTCTGATGGAGGCATTGCTTTGTTCAAAACAAAATCCACGGGGAGGATTTCCGTAAATAAAGCTTCTCTCGGAACATCCACGATGTACTCATAGCTCCCTCCCCGGCGAACTCTCATCGACGAGAGCCGATAGGCAGAGATTTGCGCTGTTAATTTGAGCGGCCCTAATGCTTGAATTTCACTATCGGGAACAAAAAAACGAAGGTGAAGCCGCGCGCCGTTCTGTTCAGAGCCGACGGGCCGTTGTAGCGCCACTGTAAATTTTCGGGTGGTCCAGCGCCATGCGTTGTCGGACAGATCATGAAATCCCCATAAAAGCTGGCTCGTTATTTTCGGATCAGCAACGTTCACGGTACTGCTCAGGAAGCAATTGCGGGTTTGACTGCCCCGTTTGTATAGATCATAAGAGTCCGGCTGGATCGTTCTGATGCGCCAGAATGTTTGCCCTTCAAAGTGTTTTATCAGTTTATAACCGCTTGCCGCAACCAAATGTGTCCATAGCAGCTTCTCAGGCGGCGACAAATAGCCGACCAGCACGTAATCAGGACTGGACGAGCCGAGATGTTCAACAGCGTCATTCGTGTGGTTACGCCTTGACCAATCCCAAAATGCCCGGCTCTGACCGGAGTTGAAGTTCGCGAAGATATTCCTCGGGAAGTATGGCTGCACTCCCACGCAAGAAATACCGATCGCATAAAGCTTTTTTCCGGCAAGCTCAGTTTCTTTTATGTAACGTGCCGCAGCCAGGCTGCCTGAATAGGCATGGTTCCAATCATAGCGGGTAGAAGCAAACGTCCAGTAACACTGGACCGCAATC
Organism: uncultured Bryobacteraceae bacterium; assembly: GCA_964249105.1. Classification (GTDB taxonomy): domain Bacteria; phylum Acidobacteriota; class Terriglobia; order Bryobacterales; family Bryobacteraceae; genus Bog-105. Next base: position 10,901 of record CAXUBB010000090.1, read on the forward strand.
ACGATGGAAAGAGCGACAAGGGCCGGGAGCTTGGGTTTTATGTTGACGGAAGAAACCCAGACGGCAAAAAGCCAGGCAAGAAAGAGAAAGCCCCAATGCCAGTAGATCGAGTACATCACCGCGCCGAAAGCGCAAAGGAGAAAGCTCGGCAGCAGAAACAGGAGCCAGCCTTGACCTTTCCAGAGCAAGGGAGCAGTTAGTCCGATGACCACCAGCGGGAGGATACCATCGCCGAATGCTTGTTGAAAAGCAAACCTTGTCTGGGCGAAGAGATTGTGGATGGACCAATCGGGAACTCGGGCAAAGGTAACGTCATGGGTCGGCCAAATGAGCAGAGCAATCGTTAACAACACGGTCAAGTAGGCAATCCCACGAGTGATTATCTTGTTTTTTGTGAGCCGGTCAAAGCTGAGCCACTGTTTGGCGATTTGCGTGTGGAATACCAGCCAGATGGAAACAGACAGGATGAATGCCTGGGCATTCACAGCGGCCAGAAGACTGAGCAAAATAGTTATTGTCCCGCCGCGCTGGACGCCATCGTTATAAACGACGGCACAGGGGAAGAGCAGAACAGGCACAAGGGCGTAATTGCGGGCAATCACCGCGTACTGATAGGAGAGAAAAAAGGTGAAAGGCAGCAGGAGCCTGATGGGGAGCGGAAAGGGAGCATACCGCAGCAGAACACAGATAGCCGCGAAGACCGCCACTCCGGAGATTACATCGATCCCGGCGTACGGGACGCCGAGGCGGATGCAAAAGTGCAAGAGAGTATGCCAGAGCCCCGGAGATCCCTCATAGCGCAGCAATTTTGTCCAGAGTTCGAGCAAGCTCGAATCACGCGCCAGCAGCCAAGCTTGCGCCTCGTCCACCCAAGGTTCGTGATAAGCAATGTTGAAGGCCAGCAAGACCGCGTAGGCTATGGCGGCGCAGCACAACGCCCATCGCCGGCGAACGATTTCCGAGGAAAACAAGTTGGTTAAATCACCTGAACTTTCGTATTGTAGGCCGCTGTTAGCATAACGTCATGACCGGACTGTTCAGGAAAAGCCGCCCGCCTTTCCGTCGCGTGCTGCTGATCGAAAGCGGTCCCCGGCCCATAGCGGACCGGTTTCTCCAGTCTGTTTACCAGTTCGAAGGCTGCAGCCAGGTGGACGTCCTTACCTGTTTCAGCACGCCTCCCGAAGCGTTTCAGGACCAGCGCGGACAGGTATTTTTCGTGACTGATCCGGCCATTGCGGGAAATCGCCGGCAATTCCTTCGCGCGCTTGCCTCTGTTCCTTATGATATTGTCGCCGTGCTCAGTACGGACAGCCGGATTCTCCGTAATTGGAAATGGGCCGTTTCTTTACTGACTCGGGCGAAGATTGTGCTCATTGAGGAGAACGAAGATTTCTTTTTTCTCGATTACGGTTATCTGCGCCATATCAAAGTTGATTTCCCCCGTCTTAGACAAGAACACATCACCCGTCTTCGCCTTGCCGGTGAAGTTCTTCTCATGCCCTTGATGATTTCGTATCTTCTGTTATATGCCGGCCAGGTCCATTTACGCCGCCTGCTTCGAAACAAAACGCATAGTTTCTCGTAATTTGTTACAGTTCCACGCCGCGCCTCGTCAACAAAGCATACATGGCAGACCAGGATACAAGCGCAATAAAGGCGCTGAATGATCTTATTGCGACGTGCCGCGATGCGGAAGAAGGCTACGCGAAAGCGGCAAAGGGCGTGCATGATAGCGCGCTTAGCGATCAACTGACCGGAATATCAGGGCAGCGCGGCCAGTTTGCCGACGAATTGGGAGCGGTTGTTTCCGGTCTCGGCGGCCAAGCGGCAACAGATGCTCACTACGGCGGTATTCTCCATAGCGGCTGGGTAGACCTGGAGGCGCGCATACGTCCTAAAGAGGAGCGGGACATTCTGGAGGATTGTCGGCGCGGGGACGAAGGCACGCTGAAACATTATGGGCACGCGCTCGATCAGCAGCTTTCAAAAGAAATTCGCGCCGCGGTTGAACGGCAAAGAAACGCTATTCAAAATGATCTAAATACGCTTCAGAATCGCATCTCCCACGGGAAGGGCCATCACGCTTAGGAGCAAATTATGTATTCAAGACGGGATTTTGGACGGTTCGCTCTTGCGGCTTTGCCATTATCGGCGGCGCTGGGCAAAATTAATTCAAAAGTAGCGGGCGTGCAACTTGGCGTCTGTACCTATAGCTTTCGTAGTTTGCCGCGCACGGGACCGGATGCCGTCGATACAGTCATCCAGGCGCTCAAGGAATGTGGAGCGGGCGAATGCGAGTTGTTCTCTCCCCAGCTTGAGCCGGAAGATCCGGCCTTAACTCAACTGGCGCGGGACGCCCAAACTCCCGGACCTGACGGCAAGCCTCCCAATAGGGAGGAATTAGAAAGAAAGTATCGTGAGACCATGCGTGGTCCCGGTGCCGCAAAGCGCCGCGAAGACTTGCGTCAATGGCGGCTCTCCACGCCGATGGATCACTTCAAAGCGGTGCGGAAACGATTCGATCAAGCGGGCGTTGACATCTTCGCTTATACATTAAATTTCAACAAAAGCTTCACGGATGAAGAACTGGAGAAGTGCTTCGAGCAGACGAAAGCGATGGGCATTAAGGTGATTGCCGCCTCCACCCAGGTAAGCATGCTGCCGCGCCTGCAGCCGTTGGCGGAAAAGCACAAGCTTTACGTTGCCGTCCATGGTCACAGCGATGTGAAACACCCCGACGAGTTCTCGTCGCCGGAGACCTTCCAAAAAGCTTTGGATCTGTCGAACTGGTTCAGGGTCAACCTGGACATCGGGCACTTCTCCGCTGCGGGATTCGATCCCGTCGCCTACATTAACGAGCATCATGACCGTATCACTCACTTGCACTTCAAGGATCGCAAGAAGAATGATGGTCCGAATGAGCCTTTTGGCGAAGGGGATACTCCCATTAAGCCGGTTTTGCAGGTATTAAAAGACAAAAAATACGCCATACCGGCATTTGTCGAATACGAGTACAAAGGCGCGGGAACCCCGGTCGCGGAAGTCAATAAGTGCCTGGCCTATATGAAATCCGCGCTGGCTGGAGTTAAAAGCTTTCATGAGCGAGTTGCCTGTCACGCACCACACGACGCACGTCAACAATCTCAAAA
>CAXUBB010000091.1:0-14005 GCA_964249105.1 uncultured Bryobacteraceae bacterium
TGCCCCCATGGTACTGCCGGCGCAAGTCGGTGGGAGAGTCGGACGTCGCCCGGGATATTAAATAAAAAGGCGAGCTATCAATCGTTGATAGCTCGCCTTTTTATGTTTAGCTTTAAACTGCTTCTACTGGCCGCCCATCTTGCTTTTATCATCATCAATCATTTTTGTATGTTCCTGAATAGCAGGTAAATACTGAGACGCAAAGCTCTTAATGTCGGGATCTTTCCCGCTATTGGCTTCCTTTTCGAACGCAGCTACCACTTTGTGATGATCCATGCTGTTCGCCGCTAGGTAGTCTTTGTCAAACTGAGCGCCATTTTCGTTCTGCAACTTTGCCGCTAGCGCTTTGTGCTTCGCATCTGTTTCAGTTGGCAAAGTCAGTCCCTTCTTGCTAGCGATTTCCTTCATGGAATCAGTTGTTTTGGTGTGATCGTCAATCAACTTCTGGGCAAGTTTTTTAACGTCATCACTATTGGACTTCTGCAACGCCATATTGCTGACTTGAAGCTCAGCCATATCCGTTTGGGCAACCATCATGGCAAACTTCTTGTCAGCAGCCGGAACCGACATGCTTGACCCGTTTGTTTGCGCCATTGCAGCCTGGGTTGATGCGCCTACGGCTACCAATCCAATTACGGTACTTACTTTCAAATAATTCATAGTAACTCCGCTTATTAAGATGCTGTTTTCAGTCCTGCTGCTTTATGCGGACATTTCCCAGTTTTTCCGAGGAAATCAGCGTCTCCGGCCAAAACTGCGCCCTGCGCCGCTTCGAAAGCCGCTCGATTGGCCAAAGCGTTGTCCGGAAGGAGAGCCAAATCTTTTCCCGGCGCTGTTGGAACCCGCGCCAAAGCTCGTATGCGGCTCAGGGGAACGTGAAGGAGTAAAAGTTTGCGCGCTGCCGCTCTCCCGATGCGAGGCGTATAGCGAGTTCTTGAAACCGCCAGCCTGTGCATAACGGCTCTGTGCATAGCGGGTTTGCGTAAAAGAGCCATGCGTTCCATACTGAGGTGGGCTGGCCGGGGTTTGCTGTCCGTAGTAAACATGACCCGCGCGCCTTGCTGTGCGATAAGCATTAAAGTCATCAACAACAACGGGCCGGTAATCGCGATTCCACAATAACTCTCGCATGAGAAGGTATTGAGGGAGAAATGTCCAAAAAGTTCCGTGGTCCGTATGGTTCCAGTAGCCGTATTGATTGCCCCCCATTGAAGGAGGAGCAATATAAGCAAAACCGGCTGGTTGCGGCGTATTATCGGCTTCAGAATCGAACAGGCCAGCATCTTTATGAGCAATGGTCATGCCCAAGTCGTTCTCAAGGGAACGGTACGAAGCCTCCGGTACATTTGCCCAACGCTCATCGCTGGACGTCTCGCCTTTTTTCACGGCAACGTCGGTAAGGTGTGTCTGTATTGTCTTGATACGTTCGCGGTAAACCCGCTCCGCACCGTACCGCGCGGAATCCAGGTCCGTCAGCACTTTGTCCCAGGAGTTATACAACTGGCCGCACAAAGCCCGCAAGCTGTTTGAATCTGTTGTTAACGCGTTGGCCTTGCCGGAAAGTACTTGGTCGGCGTGAACCAAAGTTTCAATCTGCGGCCCGCTTACTTTTCCGTCCGAAGCTGTTTGGCGTGCGGTTTTAGTGTTATCCCACTCGGCGGTTACTGTTTTTAGATTGTCCTGCAAAGAAGCAAAGCGCTTGTCCAATTCCGTTTTCTTAGCCGGCCAATCCTTTTCAGCTCCTTCCACCGTTTTTGCCAGAGGAGCCAAGTCTGTACTGCGTATCGCGCTGTACGTCTGCTCCATCCGGGCCAGATTGGCAGCCGGATTCTGGCCGAAATCCAGCCATTTATCCGTGGCTGTTTCAACATTTCTCGACTGTTGCGACGCGTCCTCCCGTAGTCTACGCTCTTCCGCCAGGATTCGCTCCACGTCCCTACGGGAGTTCCCTCGATCACGTCCGGCTAGAGCCTCCAGTTCCTTGCCGTCCTGTTTCGCCCGATCGAGATTTTCCCTAGCCGTCCGAAGCGCGGCAGTCCACTCTCCCGGTTCGGACACATCGCGGAACCAATCGGGATTTTTAGCCAGATCGTTCTCAACCGTGCCCTGAATTCTTTGTAATTGCCGATCCGCATCTCGTAACCGGCTATTTTCCGCGGCAATCCCTTGATGGAGCGAGTTGGGCAAATGCCCTTCACAAGCGGCAAAGAAGAGACATGCGGTTATCAGCAAACCGGGCGTAAGCCGCTTCATTAGGCACCTCGAAAAACAGTAATGTCGGCCGGTTCAATGGCGCTCCAAAGAGTAGCAAAAAACGGCTCACCTTCAAACTTACGAATGCTCAGGAAGCGTTTCGAATCCTGCTCCTGGAACTGCCAACAATAAAATCCCCGGCCCGTCGTATGGGAAGCGCTAAACACGCCCATCTCCCGGCTGGACCGGTACAGCCAGAATTTATTGTTGTAGTCGAAAAAGTCCGACGGATTTTGCCGCTGGTCCATTTGCGCGAGCTCGTCTTCGCCAAGGCCCAACTCGTCCAGCGTAAGCCTGCGCCCATCGAAATTGCCTAGCACAGATACGGGATCTTCCTGGTGAACTTCCAAATAGACCCGGCGGTCTCTCCAAGTGCCGCTCAATTCTTTCCAATGCCGGCTGCCCGCCTCAATGACATCCAGGCGATCAACTGTAAAATCAAGGTCGCTAAAGTCCTCGGCAGCGCCCAGAACTGAAAGTGTATCTCCGACTCGGGCATCCGTTACTTTCAGATTCGCCAGATCCGGCTGCGCAGGAGGGTGCGCTCCCTTGTGATCGAAAAGCATGGAAATCACCGCTGGCTGGCGGGAGGCAGTTCCTTGGGAAGTTCCACTCGCGGCAAGCGTTCGCGCTTGAGCGCTTCCAATTCGGCATCCACGGTATGGCCCTGCAACTGCGCGAACTCTGTCTCAAGATTCGAATCTTTCCCGGCTGCCGCCAGTTGATCGAAAGCCTTGGCCGTTGCCTCTTCTTTTGCCACGGATTGTTCAAAATTGGAAAGCACCGCAAAGGCGTTATCCGCTTTCCCTACCCCGGCTAACGCTTCGGAAACTTTGCGTTGCGCCAAAGCGGCATTCTTGCGGGCGACTAGCGTGGTTGCGGTCCGCTCGCCTTCTTCGATCTTGTGTTTTAACTCAGTGACTTGCGACTTTAACGACTCACTGGCCTGATGCGCCGAATCCACAGCGGCCTGCAAGGACGTAATCTGCTTATCGGACTCGGCCTTTTTGGCGAGCGCTTTTCGGGCCAGTTCTTCATTGCCCGCATCCAGCGCCAGTCCGGCGCGGTCCTTCCACTCCTGCGATTGCCGCACGTATTTCTGATATTCGGCATCCAGGCGATTGTAATTACTCATCGCCATGGCCGACGAACGGACCACATTATTCAGCTCCGTTTTCATATCGGCAACCGTCTGTTGGACCGTTGCTTCGAACGTCGCGTCCTCAATCGCGCCGATCCCTTGATTGGCTTGGCCCCTGGCTACCCGGCCCGCACGGTTGAAAATATCTGAAAAGAATCCCATAGCTGTCCCTTTATTTCGATGATCCTCTCTAGGTTGACTATAAATCGGAGCCAATCAAATCTTTTGCTCCCACGACATCCGCCAGCAGAAAGCTGACGCAAGAAAGAATATCGTCCTCGTCTTCCGGCCCTAAATCCTGCAACTTGCAAAAGTTATTCAGTGTAATAGCCAGTTCGCCCTTTCCCGTGTCGTAAAGCTGGAAGTGAGAAGTGGAAATACCATTATCGGCGGCCAGCATCTTATGCATCATGGCCGGCGTGATCGCCGAGGCGGGAAGAACCGCGCAAACCAGCGACAGGAAAAGTATATTGTCTTCCAGCACGGCCCGTAGCGTAATTCCGCTCTCCATTTCCCGGATGCTGAGTACGCTAGAGTTAAGCTCGGTAACGGCGTACTGTTTTCTGGCCAGCAGCGCCTGGATTTGACCCAGAGATGAACTCGTGGTGTTTGTCATATGTCCTAATATCCATACGAAGAATATCTCAACCTTGTTCAAGGAAACAGCCCAGTGAGAAAACTGACAATTCGCTTTGCCCTTATCCTCCTGCTTCCGTATAGCGCCGTGGACGCTTACCAGTCGCCACCCGCCAATTACGACGAAACAAAAGTAGGAAGCTACACTCTTCCCGACCCGCTCACGTTCAACAATGGCAAGCCGGTGCGCAGCGCGAAAGACTGGAACAAGCGGCGGCCGGAAATTCTGGAATTGTTTGCAAATAACGTTTATGGGCAAAGTCCGCAACCGCCCAAACAACTCCGTTACGAGGTATTCGATACTGACGAGCATGCCTTAGGCGGTAAAGCGATCCGCAGGCAGATCACCATTTATTTTTCAGATAAGAAAGATGGTCCTAAGGAAGATGTGTTGCTGTACATACCGGCTGCGCCTAAAAAGCCGGTACCCGTTATCTTGACCTTGAACTACTTTGGAAACCAATCGGTGATCAACGACCCTGGCGTAAAGCTTGGAACGATTTGGATGGGGAAAACTCATGAACGGCAGCAGGCAGGGGAGGAGTCACGGGGCCGCGACAAAGAATTCGAAGTCGAGAAAATTCTTGCACGCGGCTATGGGTTCGCAACAGTCTGTTATCAGGACATCGAGCCGGACTTCAAAGGCGGCATGATTCACGGAATCCGTCCATTGTTTTTCGGGAGCGGGCAAAGCGAGCCGAAACCTGATGAGTGGGGCGCGATTGGAGCGTGGTCATACGGCCTCAGCAGGGCGATGGATTATTTGGAGAAGGACAAAACTGTTGATGGACGCCGCGTAGCGATCATGGGGCATTCACGCTTGGGTAAAGCAATCCTCTGGGCAGGGGCAATGGATCAGCGCTTTGCCATGGTGCTTGCCAGTTGTTCGGGAGAGGGCGGCGCTTCATTGGCCCGTCGCAACTACGGCGAGACGATTCGAAATTTGGTCAATGCTTTTCCCTACTGGTTTTGCGCCAATTTCGGGAAGTACGCCGAAAACGCCGGTCAGCTACCAGTGGATGCGCACGAGCTAATTGCTTTAATTGCGCCGCGCCCTGTTTACATTACGGGGGCCGAAGATGATCGCTGGGCTGATCCCAAGGGCGAGTTTCTTGCGTGCGTGGGCGCAGGTCCGGTTTATCGACTACTGGGCGCGCAGGACCTCGGTACCAATCAGATGCCGCCGCTGAACCAACCCATGATGCGCACCATTGGTTATCACTACCGGACCGGCAAGCATGAGGTGACCGCATTCGATTGGGATCAATTCCTAAAATTTGCGGACATGCATTTGCAAACTCGTCAGTAGCGCTTAGGAATTCACGCCCGAGGCGAGATAGCCACCATCAACGGCGAGGCACTGGCCGGTGATAAAATTGGCGCCATCCGAGGAAAGCAGAACCGCGGCCCCGACCAACTCGTGGGGCTTTCCAAACCGGGCCATGGGCGTGCGAAGCAGAATCTCCTCTCCCCGTTTCGTTCCGCTCAATAATTTGGTATTCAGTTCGGTGGGGAAAACACCCGGCGCAATCGCATTCACGCAAATTCGATCACGGGCCCATTCACAAGCTAAGCTGCGGGTCAAAGAAAGAACAGCGGCTTTCGATGCGCAATAAGCAGCCACTTCGTGAAAGGCCAGGTACGAGCCGAGAGAAGCAATGTTAATCACACGGCCAACACCGTTTTCTTTCAACGCTTGGTAGAAGACCTGACAGGCTTGCAGTGTGCCGGTTAGATTCGTATCGAATAGAGAATGCCACTCCGCTGCGCTCACGGCTATTGTCGGCTTGCGAAACGTAGTTCCTGCGGCGTTGATTAAAATATCGATACGGCCTAACTCTTCTAATACGCCGTCACGAAACTTTTCAATCGACGTCCGCTCCTTGATGTCGACGGCTTGGTGAAAGGTCCGGCAACCGAGTTGGTTGATCTCCCGACAAACCTGCTCTAACAACCCTTCGCGCCGTCCTCCCGGCACGACATGGGCTCCGTGTTCGGCCAAGCCAATCGCAATTGCTCTGCCGAGACCGGACGTGCCTCCGAAAACAACCGCCACACGGTCTGTTAAATCGAAACAGTTCTTCACTCCAACCAGCTTAAGCAGGCTTAACGGGAACAAATATGATGGAGGGTACCGTGGGCCGCAAGAACTTCCTATCCAAGCTGATTTTCCTGAGCGGCCTCGCTTGCGCCGCCTTTGGCGAGACCAGCTACAATGCGTGGCTGCGCTACGCGCCGATTGATGATTCCAATGTGCGGCAGACGTATGAGAAATTTCCCGCGACTGTGGTTGTTATCGGCGCTTCGCCAGTGATGACGACAGCGCAAAATGAACTCAGTCGGGGCGTTCGCGGAATGCTTGAAAAAACGCTTCGCACGCAGTCGAAACTCCAGGATGAAAGTTGCATTTTACTGGGCACCCTGGCTGCCGTGAAACGGATAGCGCCGGACCTTTCGCTTCCGCAAACTCTGGCCGAAGACGCCTATATTCTGAAAACCGCTGTTGTCAAGGGCCACTCGATTGTGCTGATCACGGCTTCATATGATCGAGGCGTTCTGTACGGCACGTTCGCGCTGCTTCGTAAGCTGGCTTTGCATCAGGAAATCGACGATTTCGACGAGCAATCCACTCCTTATGCGCCGATCCGTTGGACGAACGAATGGGATAACCTGAACGGAACCATCGAGCGGGGATACGCCGGGCGGTCCATCTTTTTCGAAGCCGATAACGTGTTGCCGGATTTGACTCGCGCGGGGGATTATGCCCGCTTGCTGGCCTCGGTCGGAATCAATGGATGCACGGTCAACAATGTGAATGCCAATCCACGCGCCATTACCACCGAATTCCTGCCGCAACTGGCCCAGATTGCCGAGGCGTTCCGGCCTTGGGGCGTTCGGCTCTCCGTATCGGTGGACTTCAGTAGTCCCAAGATCATTGGCCACTTGGACACTTTTGATCCTCTCGACCCCAAAGTAGCGGCTTGGTGGCGGGAAAAAGCCGACGAAATCTACCGCGCTATTCCTGATTTGGGCGGCATACTTCTTAAAGCGGACTCGGAAGGACGAGTCGGGCCTTCCACTTATGGCCGAACACATGCCGACGCCGCGAACGTGATTGCGCGAGCGTTGAAACCGCATGGAGGCGTGCTGGTTTATCGCGGCTTTGTTTATAACCATCACATGGACTGGCGCAATCTGAAGAATGATCGAGCACGCGCCGCTTACGACAACTTTGCCGGACTCGACGGCCAGTTCGATGACAACGTTCTCGTGCAGATCAAATACGGCCCGATCGACTTTCAGGTGCGCGAGCCCGTTTCGCCGCTGATTGGTGCGCTGAAACACACCAACGAAACGCTGGAATTTCAGGTTACGCAGGAATACACCGGACAGCAGCGCCACCTTTGTTTCCTGCTTCCGATGTGGAAAGAAGTGCTTGATTTCAATCTGCACGCTGCGGGAGACAAACCTACACCCGTCAAGGACATCGTTGCTGGAAAGACATTTAAGCGGCCCACGGGCGGCTTTGTGGCGGTCACAAATGTAGGGCGCGATATGAACTGGTTGGGCCACGATCTTGCCATGGCGAACTTGTACGCGTTTGGCCGGATTGCCTGGAATCCCGATCTGGCGGCACAGCCGGTCGTGGAGGAATGGACTCGTCTCACCTTTGGGCACAACGCGCGCGTGGTGGATACCATTGATAGTTTGCAATTGCGTTCCTGGCGGGCTTACGAAAATTACACCGGGCCGCTCGGCGCTGGTGGGTTGACGGACATTATCGGTATTCATTACGGCCCTGGAATTGAATCGTCCGAGCGGAACGGTTGGGGGCAGTGGCATCGCGCCGATGAGAACGGCATCGGCATGGATCGTACCGTGGCGACCGGCACGGGCTATATCGGGCAGTACGCTCCACCGCTCGCAGCCTTGTACGAATCGCTCACAACCTGTCCTGACAACCTGCTGTTGTTCATGCATCACTTGCCTTATAAACACGTTTTGCGCTCAGGAAAAACCGTCATTCAGCATATCTACGACTCGCACTATGACGGAGCCGCGGAAGCTCAAATCTTTCCCGAGCAATGGAAACGGCTATATGGATTGATCGATGACGAGCGGTATGAGTCTGTCTTGAAGAAGCTGCAATATCAGGCAGGGCACGCGATCGTTTGGCGGGATGCCGTTTGTGACTGGTTTTATCGGGAGTCGAAAATTCCCGACGCCAAGAACCGTGTAGGCCGGCATCCGGATCGCATCGAAGGCGAGGCCATGACTCTGGATGCTTATACGATTGTGCCGATCACGCCTTGGGAAGACGCTTCCGGCGGCAAGGCCATTGCCTGTTCCGCTTCGAGGTGTACGGCTACGGCCCGCTTTGAAGGGAAACCAGGATGGTACGACGTCAGTATCGAGTATTTCGATCAAAATAACGGCGCATCAAGCTTTGAGCTTTCCGTAAATGCCCAAGTCGTAGGCCATTGGACAGCTGATGCCGCTCTGCCCACGGGCAAGCCGGACGCGCATTCCAGCACGAAACATACATTGGCTGGCATCGCCTTGCGTCCCGGTGACGAGATCCGTATTGTCGGCGTCCCGAACGGCGGTGAGCAGGCTGGCATTGATTACCTTGAAATCAAACCGGCTGTGAACGGGTCTTAATTGCTTCGTCATCTGGAGACTCATTTTATGAACCCCATTCCACAAGACAAACAAACAGCGCTGATCGACCGTTTGACGCAGGCGTGCGGCGGAGGGTACTCACCCGAAGTACGACGGCGGTATTTCATTACCGGGCCGCAGTGGGCGCCGTCTTACGAAGGGCAGGCGGTATTTCACGCTCCCGTGCGCGCTCCCATCACTTTCGAGAAGGTCATGGAGGAGTACGCCAAGGTGGGCGTTGGTTACTGGTGTACGCACGACACGGATGTGATTCCAACCAATGATCTCTTCACGCCGCGACAGGATGAAATTGTCAACCGCATCAAGGACAGCCTCAAGAACAATGGCCTGAAATGCTCCATGGTGACGACCGAGACATTTCATCATCCGGTATGGGCGGGCGGTCCGGCGGCGGAATCCCCGGATGTTCGTGAATATGCGAAACTCCGTTTGAAAAATACGGTGGCGATAGGGCATGAGCTGGAAGCGCAATTTTGCGTGTACTGGCCCGGCATGTTGGGCTACTACACGCCGGGAGCAGTCGATGAAACACAAACTCTGCGCTGGTTTGCCGACGGCATCAACGCAGCCTGTGAAGCCGATATCGAAATGGCGAAAAGTAAGAATCGGCCACCGTTGAAACATTGCATGGAAGCGAAACCATTTGAGCCGCAGGGTGAAATTCTGCTGCCCACTTCCGATGCCATGCTGGCTTTTATTTTCTCGGGGCTTATTAAGCATCCAGAAATGGTCGGCCTGAACCCCGAGTATTTACATGAACTGATGTGGGGCGGCGAGCCGCGAGCGGCTTTGGCCCGCGCCTTGGTTTGCGGCAAATTGTTCCACTTCGATATTAATGACGGCTATCGTCTGAAGCACGACGTTGATATCGCCATCGGTCTTGTCAACCCTCTGGATTGGCTGAACGTGCTGGTCCTTCTGCGCTCCCACGATTACAACGGTCCCTTTAATCTCGATTACAAGCCACCGCGCACCACCAGTAATTACGGCGTCTGGGCAGTAAGCGTTCCGACCATGGTGGATCGCTTCATTACGTTATGGGAAATGGCCGGGGAAGTCATCTCCGACCCGATCATCAAGGAAGCAACGGACGCGCTGAAAGCCGGAGGAGCCGGTGCTGATCCGAAAGATGTTAATTCAGTCGTGAACGCCAACAAGGAACTGCTGTCACTTCATGAACTCATCGCTCATCGCCTGTTCCAGATCCTGATCGGGGCGCACCGGGGCCGAACTTACAGCTTGTAAGTCATTCCGCAGATGGTCTATTGGTGAGAATGGGAGCTTACGGCTCGATTCGCATACTTCTTCCACATGGACTGATCGGCCAGCATTTTGATGAATACGCCGCCCACAACGGAGCGGGCCTGAAAACCTTCCTGCTTGGCGGTGACAGTGCTGTACCAGTCCGTGAGCGGCACTCGGCTTGGTGATTCTTGTACAAATTCGTAAGTCGGATGAATGATCTTCTCGAAATCGGAACGGTTATCAGTCAGCGTCGCGGTCCAGACAATCCAATCGAGCTTTGTGTAATCTTTCCGGCTGTCGAGCGGCAGCCCGTATTTGTTCTCTTTTGTTAAGTAGAACTTGATCTCCGTCTGCGCGATTTGCGGCGGAAAGACATGCAGATCCAGCAGCTTGTCCCAAACGAGATTGTATTTCTGGCTCCATGTGCCGGACTTATCGAACGCGAGTTTATAGTGATCGCCATCAATCGTTAATTGCTGCCACTTCTTTGCAAATTGATTCGCTGTATCCCGGTACTGCTTTGCTTCATTTGCATGCCCGGTCATTTCGGCTAATCGGCCATAGGAAGCCAAAGCCAGGATCGCTTTGATCGACAAATTTGCGTTGTGGGCCAAGTGGCCCGCGAAGTCGTCGGTAGAAAGCTGGTTTTCCGGGTCGAGACCCTTCTCTTTCAAGTAATCCGCCCATTTCGTCAGTTCCGGCCAATACTTTTGGGCGAATGTTGCGTTCCCCTCGATATGCGCCAGGGCAGCCAGCAGAATCAGCATATTGCCGCTTTCCTCCACCGGCATCTGATTTTCTTCCGTCGCCTCGCCTCCGCCATACACCTGACCATTGGCCTGCGGATACGTGCCGAGATCGTGCGGAGCAAACGGCCATTTCCAACGGCCCATGCGGGCGTAATCCAGCACCGGCTGGAGTTGTGCTTTCAGCAGCGTGGGATTAAAAAGAAGAGCGAAGGGAGCCGCTGGATAGATCACGTCAACGGTTGCGATACAACCATTACTGAAATTTTCCTTGGGAAAGAACATGGGCGTGCCGTCCACATCGGCCACCAACTTGTAAGCCGCTAATGTCTGCCGATAGGCCAGCGTGGCGATCCGGGCGTACTCTTCGCCTCCTTCCTTTTGCAAGTCGCCCGTCAATTCCCCATCGAAGCTTTCGCTGCGGCGCAGCAAGGAGTCGTGATCGCGGCGGCCATCGCGCAGCAAACTGGCCGCATCAGCGCCGTTCCGTCTCCACCAGGCTCTTTCCTCACGATGAAAATAATCAATGGAGTAAAGATCGTCATAAGCAATCATCAGGTACCGCGAAACGGATTGCGCGCCGGCTGTTCCGAAGTCAATGCTGTAGGCAAGAGATTCATAGCCGTACCGCCCTGTATTAGCGTTTTCAGAGAAATCATCCGATTGCGGCAGCCGCCCGTTACTTTCGAATGCGGCGCGGGCCTGCTGATGCGGCATGGCCGCTTCGGTAACGCCATCACTCTTGTCAGCGGCCAGATACAAGTAGCCCCAATCGATCCGTAGATCATCGCCTCGTTTTGCCAGGACGGGCTGAGCGCGCGAACCCATGCGAAGGACCGGCTGCCCGTCCGATAGGTACCGTGCTGACCAGACCTTTTCATCCGGCGTGTTGACCACCAAATCGGAAGCGGCGTCGAAGTAAACCGAGACAGCGTGAGATCCCCCGTCACTTGAAGAAACGCTCCAGTCGATATAAGTCAAAGGCCGCGACAGGATATCAAGGTCATCGGGCAGTGCGGGGGTTAGAAAAGTCAGGCCGACTTTGACGCCAGCGCCGGTAAACTGGTAAATCGTGCGGGTTGGCGTCACTTGAAGACTAGTCTGCTCCAACACGGGGGGTTGTTGACCACGACGCTCCTGGCCCATTAAGCGGTAGGTCTTGCCATCAATGCGGGCCAGGGCCGACAAGCGATTCGGCTTGCCGGTCCAGTGATCGGTTTCTTTTTCATTGAGACGGTCGGACATCGACCAGATGCTGAAATAAGGATCATGGGCGATCAGCGGGACGGCGGGAGGACGCAGAGGCGCAAGCGTTTGCGAGGGCGCTAAACAAGCAAAAATCGTTAAGAACAGCCAGGGTCTCATCGTTTGGTTTCTATACTACCTTGTCTGATGCAGCCGTGCCGAATGGCTGTAAACTGGAACATTCGATGAGCATGACCTTGATGTTCTGCCATTATTGCTTTCTGCTCTTTAGCTTGCCTTCAAGCGGGAAATTATGAAAAATTATGAATCCTGCTCTTTAGGAAGCTACCCTTCCTTGCGGAACAGCTTCCATTAGGGTAGCCATACCTAAAACTATTCCTAAAGGAAAAAAGCCAGTGATGATCCAAGCCATAACGAGCACAAAAGTTCGACTTTCGCCTTGACGAAGGCAATTGCCTACCTCAAATAGGAGCAATGCTTCTATAGCGCCAACAAGTAGCAGAGACCAGGGTTTTAGGAACCCTGGTGTTAATACAATCACCGGATGCAGGAAAAAAGCAGCGCTAGGTGGAATCCAGGAAGAGGGTACAAGGAACGGAGAAGCAATAGTGCTAAGGCTGGCAAGGCAGAGGACGGCTGAAAGGATCTGATAACAGAGGGCGAGGATTTGTATATCACGATCCGTTTCCGGTAAGTTGGAATTCATAAAAGGCAGGCCAATTATAGCCCATCATTGCCTGTGAGATTGAATGGACAGGCCCGCTACATTGACGTGAATCCGATAAATACCCGCGGATGCCGTGATGTAAAGAGTTTTGCGGTCCGCATCACCGAAGGCCAGGTTTCCTGCCCTTTCCGGTGTTCGAATGGTGCCGAGGTGCTTTCCTTCCGGCGAAAAAATCCAGATACCACCTGGCCCCGTGCTGTATACATTTCCCTGAACGTCTATTTTCATTCCATCCGGCCCTCCTATTGTTTGGTCCGCTGTTGCGTCATGGAAAAGCGTTCCCGGACCGAGCGTTCCGTCCGCTTTCACTGGGTAGCGCATCCAGATCTTTTTCGGCCCGGAGTCGTTTACGTATAAGGATTTCTCGTCTGGCGAGAAGGCGATTCCGTTGGGCCGGGGCAGGTCTCCCACTAGCAATTGCAGGTTTTTTGTCTCAGGCGGCGCTCCCGCCGGGTGTTGCAGTGCATTAGCCAAGCGGTAGACCCCATTCACCTTCAGTTGCTTTTCCGGGTCGTTGTCGCTTTGCGTGCGCAAGCCGTAGGGTGGGTCCGTGAAATACAGCGAGCCGTCTGATTTATAGGTGAGATCGTTAGGGCTGTTGAGGCGCTTTCCCTGATAAGTCTCGGCTAATACGGTAATCGGTCCGTTTCCTCCCTGATTCATCGTTTCCATGCGCCAGACGGATCGCCGGGCGTGTCCCGCTACCGTTAAGCGTCCGCGCGCGTCCAGCGTCATGCCGTTTGATCCCGGTTCCGGCCCGCCATATGGCGCGGTTCCCGTGTAGCCGCTCGGCTGCATAAACACTGTGATGCGGCCGTCCGGCGTCCATTTGTAGATGCCGTTGCTGGGAATTTCAGCAAACAGGAGAAAGCCTGCCGGAACCCAGACTGGTCCTTCCGTCCATTTGAAGTTCGGCTCGGTCCCGACCCGCTCCAGTTTGGCGTTAGGCGGAATAAGCCGGTCCAACTCAGGTTGAAGCCGGTCGATTGATCCCGTTTGCTCTGGAACTGCCCACTGCGATGCCATTCCTAACACTATGGCCCATCGAACGAAATTTTTTGCAGTCTTCACGTGGCAATTGTATTAAAGCTTTGGGCGGGATATTTCGTCATGATAGAGAAATGTTGAGCCGCCGCAAACTTTTCTTCCGTTCTGCTGCTTTTTCGTTAGGCGTTCCGGCGTTCCCGCGCGCGGATCCGGCATCGCCATCTCCCTTGATGAAAGTTGCAGGAATGCCGGACTTGATTTTTGTTTCGAGCGCGGATGGCTCGATAGGACTTCGTCGGAGTGGTTCCCGATGGCAGGACCGGGATATGGAAGTTCAAACAATACAGGGAGCGAACGGCTGCGATGTGAAACTGCGCTCTC
>CAXUBB010000092.1:0-4254 GCA_964249105.1 uncultured Bryobacteraceae bacterium
GGTCAGCCCCGCGCCCCTATCAGATGCTGGATAGTATAGGTTCGCTATGCCTCCCGCCGCAAGGTTGCCCAGTACGTTGGAGAAATTCGGCTGCCATCTACCGCTATCACCTCTGGCCCGAACGGTGCTTAAAGCGGCATACACAACACGGCTTTTAAATGACCCCGTGCCTTTACGGAAATAGCGCGGATCCTGATGAAAAAGAACAGGGAAGAGCGCGTTGCCCAAAATGGTGCCGTCGAAGTTGTCCGCATAGGCAGCGCCGAACCTTTTTCCATATCCCTCAGCGCCTTGATCATAGCCCGCGAAATCATTATCCCACTGGCTAATTCCGGCATCCAGGCCCGCCGCTATAAAGGCAAACGGGTCAGTTGCGCTCTTAAACGCTAACCGGAATTTTTCTCCCGGCGATAATGCCGCTGCATGTTGGAGACTGGTGGTATTAAACTCCGGCACAATGCCGAGAATTCGCTGGTGCTCCTCCTGTTTTAGTTCGCGTTCCGCTTCTTTGTGTTGCGACGGATCAGGAGCGGGAGTGCTTTCCTGTGCAAAACTTGGTTGAGCAATTAAAAGCAGCAGCAGCAGCAAGCACCGGCAAATAAGGGGGGATACTGATTTCAAGACTTACCTTAGATTTCGAGACTGTACTTCTTATGATAAGCTTTATTCCCCTGGGGTTTTTCCTGACAATTTTTTTGAAAGCTAAAATACAAACTTGAGTTGGTAACGGAGCACCCGTGCGCCGCCGTCGGCATAGCCGGGGCTTAGGAATCGATTGGCCACCGTGCTTGTGACGTTCGCGCCGATAGTGACTGTGCTATTGGCATCAAAGGGACTGGCGGACACGTTGCCGTACTGACGGTGGTTGAACAGATTGTAGAATTCGGCGCGGAACTCAAAATGCATCCGTTCCGTCACGTTTACAATTTTTGTTAAGTCAGCGTCGAAGTTGTTCAAAATGGGCGTGCGCGCGGTGTTACGCCCCAGATTGCCGGTAACGCAGGGCGTCACGGTGGAGGTGCAGGCCGGTAAAGCAATGTACATGGCGCTGGTCGGGTTAATCGGAGCGGACGTATCCGGGTTGATGTAACCGGTGGCGCTGGTTGTGCTCGGCACGGCGCGGCTGCCGGGAATACCATTGGGATTGTAGTTGGGACGGTCCAGGTTACCGCCCAGGCCGTCTTCATCTAAACCGGCCGTAATGTTGATCGGGGCGCCCGACTCCATCTCGTAGATTCCAGCAAGCTGCCACCCTCCGACAACATGGCCGATGATGCCCTGCTGACTGCGCATGAAGGGCAGTTCGTAAACACTCGTGATCGTAACCCGGTTGGGGCGGTCGTAGTTGGACAGCCCCCAATCTCTGGTAAGCCCGCCAAAGATGGAAGGCACCACGGAGCTTTGCGTCTGATTATTGCCGGTCGTGCTGAAAATATCGCTGCCGTTGTCCAAAAATTTCGCGCGCGTATAGGACAACTGAAAAAGGAGATTGTTGGCAAAGCGCCGGTTGACGCTCAGTTGCCCCGCCTCGTACTTGGAACTTCCACCGTTGGTGCGAATATTGCGAGAGCCTTGCAGCGGATCAAAACGAGTTTGGTAGGTGCGATTCAGCACTAAGTTGGAAGGGCTATAACCGGCTGGGAAGTTTTGTAGCGAGGAGGGAACCAGGGGATTCAGATCCTCGGTTGCAAACAGACGGATTCCGCGTGTTCCCACATAGGAAGCCTCTACAACAAGCTTGCCGGGAAGCTCGCGCTGAAAGCCGCCGGACCAGTGCATATAGTACGGGTTGACAAGGTTATGCAGGACTAATGTTTGGGATGACAGCGGACTGAATACTCCCACCGTGGGCAGATTGCCCGACAGGTTTGCCAGGCCACGAGGCGAGGCGGTCGATGTGGTCGAGGAGATGGTGGTGGAAACGTTGTTGGGCGCGGAAGCTACCGCGTTGGAAGCGATGTTGTTAAAGAACGAGTCGTAACCCATGTTAAAACCGGCGCGGAACACCGTTTTCTTGTCGCCAAAAATCCCAAAAGGACCGGACCCCGACGGAGAATAAGCCACACCTACGCTGGGTGACCAGTTATTTAGATCGCTGTTGACATGATTCGGCTGGCTATAGGGGCCAGTCAGGGTAACGGGATTGATATTGAAGAGACCCGTATACGCAGGAGTGCGCAAGGAGTTAATCGGATTACCGAAAAACTCGTAACGGACTCCGAGCGATAAGGTTAAGTTTTCCGTGGTGCGCCAGCGATCCTGCATAAAGTACGCCTGGCGAAACAGCAACGGGTAATAACTGGCGCTGCCAAAATCATGAGCGGCGCTGCCGCCGGAGCCACCGTAGTCACTGATAAAATTCGCCAGACCGCTGTAGCCAGTGCTGGTCTGGTAGCTAAGCGTTCCTCGAATATTGAAGGGTGCTGCCTGTTTGGAGCGTTGATCCAGCAGGTCCGTGCCAAAGCGAAAGCTATGTTTACCAACGACATAGTTGAGGGTGTCCTGAATCTGGTAATTATTGGCAATCCGTCCCTGCGGAAGATTGCTGGGTACTCCCAGCGTGATGGAGCCGGAAGCGAATCCCGCAATGGTAATGGTGGGTATGTTCGCGGCCAGCGGGTTTGTCGCGTCAAACGGGAAGAAGTAGAAGATACGGTTATAGGCAAGGCGAAGCTCGTTAGTGGAGGCCGGCGAAAATGTATGAGTTTCCGTTACCAGGGCTTCGTTGACTTCGTTCTGAACCGAGGTATCGAACCCGAGAAACCCGACACTGCCACCGGTAGGCGATGTATTGCTGTCGTACAGATAACGCAGGGAAAGCTGATCATTGTTGCTGATCGTATGGTCAACCCGCTCCAGCAACTGGCGGTCACGATAAGTATTCGCATAACCACGGCTATAGGTCCCAAACTGAATGGGAGCAAGACCGGGTCCAGGAGACACATTCACAAGCTGGGCAGTAGCGTCCGCGCCAGCGGTAATTTGATTCAGCAGATTCACACGTGGATTATTCGGGAAAGCAGCCAGCAAAGCAGCGCGGCCTGCGGCAGAGGGAGTCGTCAACTGAGTCACCGAAGTAGAAACCTGACGTTCCTCCTGATACGCGCTAAAGAAGAAAGTCTTGTTTCTAATAACGGGACCGCCCACAGTGCCGGAGAAGTATTGATCCGTGCCAGGTGAGGGATGACCGCGCTGCAACTCTTTTGGATCGAGCTTCTGAAGGTTAGTCAGGGCGTCATCGAAGGTGGAATCCAGCAGGTAACGAAGAGTGCCATGAAATTGATTTGTGCCGCTTCTTGTAATGGTGTTGACGACGGCTCCTCCGGCGCGTCCGTATTCAGAGTCGAAATTGCTGGTTTGCGCGGAAACTTCCTGGACGGCATCGGGATTGGTGATTTGGAACGCCTGACCGCTCACGGAGATATCATTGTTTTCCGTGCCGTCAATCAAGAAATTGTTGGAACGACCGCGTGCGCCATTGACCGAAAAAGTGCCGACGCCAAAAGAGTAACGATTCGTCGATACACCAGGAAGAGTCAGAACCAGGGATACCGGATTCTGGCTGGCCACCGGCAGATCCACCGCATTCCGAGCGCTGATAGTGCCGCCACGCACGGGTGCTTCAGTTTGAATGAGCGCAGCTTCCGACGAAACTTCCACGGTGCTGTTCACAGAGCCGAGTTCCAACTGGCCGTCAATTGAGGCAACTCCCGCCGCGCGCACCGGAAAGGATGCTACCGTCAAAACCTTGAAACCGGGCGCGGTGATTTTTACGGTGTAGTTGCCTGGATCGACGGCGTCGAAGCGATAGATGCCGGATTCGTTCGTGTTGGTGGTGCGGGTGACTTTTGTGTCCTGGTTGTTCAGATCGACGGCCGCATTGATAACAGCGGCTTTCGTGGCGTCAACAACCAGACCGGTGACTGTGCCGCGGCTGGATTGAGCGGAGGATGGATGAAAGTGGCCAAAGAATAATGCTCCCGCGATGGTCCAACTGAAAGCCCGAATATAGACACATTTCCCAGTCGAACAGAAAAAACCCATAAAACTTCACCCCTTTGTAAAAAGCTTTAGGTTCAGGGTAGCCTATCTAAAGCTGGGGAGCTAATAAAAGTTTGTATGGACTTTATGGGCTTCCTATTACTGGTTTATTTTGAAAACCTCATACGGCAGTTTGCGGGTGCTAAACCCCTTGTTGTAGGTGGGCGATTCATGAATGTGTGAAGCCGTAATGTAAATTGACCCGTCCGGGCC
>CAXUBB010000092.1:4264-13932 GCA_964249105.1 uncultured Bryobacteraceae bacterium
GTATCAGGCCACTGCAGGCGGTTGTCCTTGACGACCGTCTCTAATTTCTTATCGGGCGTTAGACGGGTAACGGCATTTTCATTCAGGTTGGTGAGGTAAAGAATACCCTTTTTATTCATCCAGAGGCCGTCTGTCGGAAAAGTCTTTGTGACGATTTCCACAGCGGCACCCGCATTGTCCGGATGGTCCCGAAGAGCTTGTGTTTTTACCCGATAAAGCGTGGTAGCGGTTAGGGCTTGATAGTACAGATACTCGCCGTCGGGAGAAAGGGCGATGCCGTCGGCATTGAATGAGGGTGGCTTGCCGGTAGGTCCGATGACCGATTTTCCGTTGATAACAATCTTAGTTCCCTCCTCCAGCTTGACGGAATTATGACCATCGAGGGCACGATGAGCGACCCCGCTATTCAGATTCACGATGACGATACCGGGATGACCGCTGTCAGTGAGATAAGCAACATTGCGCTTAGTGTCCACGCGCACGTCATTCATATAACTATCCGCTTTGGCGATGTCGGGACCAAAGGGAATCGTGCGTTTCACGGTGTTGGATTTCAAATCAATCTCGACAAGTTTGGGACCGTTCGGCACATCGCTCGCTAAGAGCGGAGCAGCGGCATCAACAGCCCAGAGAGTGTTGTTATCATCCACAACCACGCTCTGGACACAGACGAAGTGCTGACCGGCTGATTGTGGTTTCAAATCCCAAACGTTCCAATCCTGGTTGGGGAAAGGCTTAGTGGAACCATCCTTCATCACTTCGACCACGGCATTGACATATTTGTCCGACCAGCGCGGGTAATTGACGAACAGACGGCCCGTCTTGGACATCGTGACGCCCGTGATTTGAAAGTTATCGTCGTGAAAAACTTCAGCCAGAGTGTGAGTTTGCGCCCCGACCGTAGCGGCACTCATAACAGTCAGGCTGACCAAGCTTAGAAATATTCTTTTGTTCACTACAGGATATGACCAGCACCGAAAACCCCAGTTACCTCGGGAGAATGCGAGGACTTAAGAGCTTTTTAGCGCCGCGACTTCCACACGCGCCGGACTTTCTACCCGCCAGCGCACCGGCCCAGCGTTCTTTCTTACGAGCAGGTTTTTGATACGCGGTCGCAAGGGTGATTCAACAAACCGCCACGACAAAAGCGCCGCGCCGACAAGGACAACTAAATAAACGCAAAGCGTCAACACGGATCGATGCGGAGGCGGCTGGCCTAGCAGATAAGACACCGGGATCTGGAGAATGTAAATGCCATAACTGGCTTCCCCCAGCAAAATAAGACTGGGCCGCGAGAGCATTTGCGCCAGCAAGCCCTTCCCTTCCGCCAGCGAATAGATCAGAACCGCAAAGAGCGGCACCAAGAGGCCATTGGCAAGCAAGGGCCGGGGAATGGTCGAGTCATACGCCAAGCAAGTAAGAATCGCGATCAGCGAGCAGGGGGAGAGCGCTTTGCTGACGCGTGGAGTAAAACGAAAACCTAAAACATAGGCTCGCCCTAAAAGCATGCCGATCAGAAATTCGGGAACCCGCAGCAATGGAGTGAACTCCACAGCCATTTGGAGACGATCTCTTGTCACAGCAGCGGCGCCATGCATCAGGCATAAGCTGACCGGCGCGATGAGCGCCGCGATCCACAGCGCGCACATGCCGAACAGACATGTTCTGCCCCGGAACGCCTTCAAACCAAGCACGGCAAAAGGGAACAAGAAGTAGAAAAACGCTTCGACGGATACCGACCAGGCGGGATAATTCCAATACCAGGCTGTCCACGGGGTCCAGGCTTGCTGCATGGTGAGCACAAAAACAGCGCCGGAGAGGAGCTTCGCTATTCCCGTACTGAAGTGGTTCACTCGCAGGGTCCACAGGATATTAAACGGCGCGGCCAACAGGAACGCCAGCAGGTAAGCGGGATAAATCCTTGCAATACGAGCGGCCCAGAAAGACTTGCGGCTCGCGCGCATTTCGCCCTCGCGGTTGACGTAGCTGTAAGAGAGAACAAAACCGGAAAGCACATAAAAAAAGCTGACCGCGATGAAGCCGGACCCAACCAGGCTGCTCGTAAAATGAGGGCCGCGTTCGGCGATCGGACCGGCAAAGTGATACAGCACCACTCCCATGGCGGCAAAAAAGCGCAAACCGGTGAGGGCGTCAAAGCTCTGTTTTTCCGTACTCTTGTCCTCCCAAAGCGAGTATAGGGACAAAAGTGAAAGCTCTTAATTAGGCTGTCGGCTTTTCCTGGGAAGTAATCCGTACCGGCAGCCGGGCAATTTACCGCATTTACTTAGCAATTAGTACCTAATTAATCCCACTAATCGATAAGGGCGTACAGAATATGGCATCGAAAGCAACTATTATTTTCTTAGCTGACAAAAAGATGAACGACGCACAGAGTAAAGATTTTTCTTCAAATAAGGCAGTTGAGATTTTATGAACGAGGCGGTCCTGGAAGAGACAGCGGTTGAGGAACAAGTTGCCGCCGAACCGGTGGCGCCTCAGCCGGTGCTGCCCACCGACGTCGCCAAAAATCTGTTGAGCGGGACATCGACTCTTGGTCTCGGAGTCATGATTGAGCGCGCCTGCAGCTTTTTGTCGAATATCCTGGCCGCTCGTCTGGGCGGCGCTTCAACCTTTGGAGCGTTTTCGCTTGCCATCTCCACCGCCAACAACGTCAGCACTTACGCGGCTGGCGGGATCGGCTCCACGGCGATTCGCTTCTCGGGCGAGTATCCGAGAGGAACAGCGGAATATCCGGCGCTGGCCCGCGTGCTGGCAATTGTGGCCCTGGCGTCCGCCGCGCTGGCTGCTTTGACGCTATGGCTGGGCGCGGTGCCGCTATCCAAACTGCTGAATAAAGGCGATCTCACAGTCGTGCTTCGCTGGGCCGGGTTGTGCGCGGGCGGCATTATTATTCTGGAGTGCTGTCGCGGTTTTTTTGTAGGACAGAGGAGGCTCAAGGCGTTGGTGCTTCTTTCGGGACTGGTCGGCATCGGAATGCTGACCGCCATACCGCTGGCTTCTTATTTCGGACCGGTTGCGATGCTTTGCTGCCAAAGCACGGTGGCCATCGGAGCAGTCCTCACTTGCCTGCTATTGTATAAACCCTTGCAACTGGCCTCGCCTGTTTCCCTGCCGGGTTCCGCGCATCTCGGCTTTCTCTTGAGGCGAGTCTGGTCTTACGGCCTCATGCAGATCGCCGGACTCGTCGGCATGAATATCGCCGGTTGGTGGCTAACCTCGTTGGTGGCAAAGAGCGATCCCACCCTTGTGCAGATGAGCTTTTTTGCCGTAGCTCACCAGCTCCGGAACATGGTGGCGCTGGTTCCCAGTCTGCTGATCGAAGGCAGTTTCGCGGAAATGGCGAACGGGAAAACCAAGCTGGAGAAGACGCCCGATAATGTCATGGCCTTTTGCACATACGCTTCGGTGCTCGTGTCGCTGCTGGTGGCGGGCGGCGGGATCATTGTTGTCCCCTGGGCTCTCGCTCTGGTATACGGCAAAACGTATGCCGGAGCTGCGGGAGCGACCTCGCTGGCTCTGGCAACGGCAGTAGTCCACATGGGCAGTGGGTCAGCTTCTTCCCGGCTTTCCATTCTTTCCATCAAAGCGGCTGGTTTTGTGAACACCGCCTGGGCGGTGTTTGTCGGCGTTGCCGCGACACTATTTTTATTGCAAGGCGGCGATGCAGCCAAGGGAGCTGCCGTGTACCTGGCTGCCCACCTATTCTCCGCCGCTCTGTTTATCGGCAGCTTAAAACAGCGAGGCAATATGCCCAAAGGCATGATCGCTGCTTTTGCCCTCGGAACAGCCGGTATTCTTTCTCTCGCCTCCATGTCAGTCTTGCGCGAAAGACTGCCTGCTTTCACGTTGGAATTTACTCTGGTTATGGTGCTTGGGTGGATAGGAACGGTTGCGCTTTTACTCCGGCTCGGGAAACGCAGGCATTGGCTTCCGTCGCCGGAGGTACTCGTCCGGCTTTTACGCAAACTGCCGTTCAAACGGCTCAGCCGAACAAATTAGCTCACCTTCGCGTTGCTCGCTCCGCCGATGAACTCCAGCAACTCCCCATTAAGCCGGTCCGCCGCCGTCAGAAACAGTCCATGCGGCTCGCCGTCGTACTCGCTCAACGTAGCATTGGGCAGAATTTTCGCGGATTGTCGGCCCGCGGCATCAATCGGCACCGTCGAGTCGCCTGTGCCATGAATGACCAGCACCGGCACGGTAATTCGCTTCATCTCCTCGCGGAAGTCCGTCGTTGACCATGCTTTGGCCGCCGCCAGAGTCGAACGCAGCGAACCGGTGAAGGCCATTGATTGAGTCCATTCCAGGTCCGCCTCTGAAACTGTGTGCTTCAGAACCGTGCGTCCATAGAATTTCGGTCCGAACTCTTGCAAAAAGGCAGGCCGGTCCTGCCGGATATTTTCTTCAATCCCGGCAAACACCTTCGGGTCCACGCCCTCCGGATTATCGTCCGTCTTCAGCAGATACGGCGTTACCGCCGAGATCAGCACCGCTTTTGATACGCGACTCGTCCCATACCGGCTGAGATACCGCACCACCTCGCCGCCGCCCATCGAAAAACCCGCGAGCGTCGCTTCACGCAGGTCCAATTTCTCCATGAGCGAGTTTAGATCGGCCGCAAACGTGTCGTAGTCGTATCCGTTCCAAGGCTGTCCCGACCGTCCATATCCGCGCCGGTCGTAGGTGATTACCCGCAATCCATGCTCGGCGAGAAACGTCGCTTGCTTCTCCCACATATTGCCGTTCAGCGGCCATCCGTGGATCAGCACGACCGGCGCTCCCGCTCCCCAATCCCGATAGTAAATCTCTGTTCCGTCCTGTGTTGTCACAAAGGGCAAAGGTTTTCTTCTCTCCTCCCCACGTGAGATGCAAAGACTTTTTGATCCGTTCACGGAAATTATGACGGCAGAAGCGTCGTTCCGGGCAATGAGTGGTTCGTCAACAAAAATTTGCCGCCGCTTGCTTTAACAACATTGAAATCTTCCCGCCTCATGAAGCGCTGGATGCGCTCGACCCCGTGACGGTCCACCACGAGATAGCAGCGCTCCCGCGCCTGCCATAATTTTGTAAACTCCGCGTCATTAATGAACACCGGAGCGGAGCCTGGAGCATACGAGCCGTAGACCAGATTGTTAAATCGGCCATTCAGCAGCAGCGCCGTACGGTTCGCATAAAAGAACACCGACGAAAAATCATAGTAGTGATGGTTTACGATCAGCTTGCCCGGCGGACCTTCGAGCAGAGCATTGGCCAGCGGCCGCGACGACATGTACGGATCGAATACCACCAGAGCCAGCCGGGCGGCGTGAAAAAAGATCACCATCATTAGGGCAGCCGACAGAAAGACGCCTTTCCCGCGTGCACGCCAGGTGCCGAAGAAACCAAGAAGAAACGCCACTGCCGCGACAGCGAGAGGAAGCCGCAGATAGGCAAACGACTCAATGGTGAGATCCTCCATGTGCCCGAGCGAAAGCTTGTAAGCCTCGGGATGGGAGGAAAGCGCGCTGGCGATGTCGCCGGGCGCGGGCAAACCCCTCACCAGAAACAGAACCGTGATTACCGCAATAGCCGCGCCCGCCGCCACCACAGACAGCACACGCGTACCAGCGTTGATCCATGCGCTGGGTGTTGCCATGGCGCACCCCAGCAGCAATGCCACTGCCGGGTAAATAGGCATCGAATAGTATTCCTGCGTGGTGGAAAACGTAAAGAATACCATCACAAAGCCGATCCAGCAAAGCGCCAGTAAACGAGCTTGTCCCGCCCGGTCCACCGGTTTGAAAGAGAGCTTTGCAATGGCCGGCAAATACACGCTCCAGGGAAATAACCAAAGCAGGTGAAAGAGCCAGAAATAGAGCCGCGGCACCGTATCATAGTCACGCGGATAGCGCATGTTCAAAAAACGCAGCAGTTGCTCGTTCATGAAGTAGAACCAGAAAAAGCCGTGGTATTCACCCGGAGCGCTCCGCATCGTGAAGACAAAGTACGGCGGATTCCGCAGGGTAGCCAGAATGTGCCAGGGCGCGGCAATGGCCAGAATAACTAAAACTCCGCTCAAAGGACGCAACCGTTTCCAGGTGCGCGCGGCAAAAAACTGGCGGGTGATAAACAGGTAAACCAGCGCGGCCCCCACTGGAAAGACCACTCCGATCAGACTCTTCAACAGTAATCCGATGCCGATGGCCGCCGCCATCAGAAAGGCCCACCACCCTGGCCGCTCCTCCCTCTCATCCAGCGCCCGCAAAAAGGACCACATCGCCAGAGCAGTGGTGAATGTCAGCATCACGTCCGGAATCAGGATGCGCGTAAAAAGGAAAAGTCCGATGCAGGTCGAGACGCAAATCCCGGCATAGAAACCTTCCCGTTTGCCGAATGCCCAAACCCCAAAGGCCGCCGTGAGCAGCGCAAGAGCGATCGCCGCCAATGCGATTGGAACTCGCGCTATCCAGTCCGATGCGCCAAAAACTTTGAAAAATGATGCCATCGCCCAATAAATCAGCGGTGCTTTTTCCAAATAAGGAACGCCGTCGAGCCGCGCTGTGACCCAATCTCCGGACACGAGCATGTTTCTGGCAATTTGCGCTTGCACCGCATCCACGTCATCCATCAGCGAGGGGGGTGAAATGATGCAGCCGAGATAGATGGCGGCGGCGACCAGCGCCACTAATCCATAAACGTAGAAATGGGAGCGCTCCCTTAACCGGGAGCCGAAAAATCCGTTTGAGTCCACAGCATGTCCGGCAGTGATGCCGGGCGAGGAGAATAACAACGTTCTCCGGCTCTCAAAACGCACTGCTCACACATATCTTCGCACGATCTTCGCACGCTACTTTCCCCGTTTGGAGCAGTTATAAATGCTTGTGCATACTCTTATATACAAATTCTATTGCTCTGCGGATAGCAGTACGGAAGCAGATTAATTTATCTGAATTTTTGATTATTTCCCTTTAATTCCGACTCTGGCACCGATAAGCTGAAGGAAGTTATGTATTTTTACTTATACAGAGACGGTTACATGGTAAAAGTGGGCGAAGGGGATGAGCATCTGGAAGAGAAGCTGCATACTCAAGGCTACGAAGTATTTAGTCGCCCTTTACCTACGCGAGAAGAAGCTGTCGCGGCACAGACTTTGTGGCAGGAGCAGATTAACATTCGACGTGATCAAGGGTTGTTCTAAGTGCCTCTCAAACGTCTGAGTCGCACCGAACCGTTGAAGCGCTTTCCAAATTGTGCAGTAACATCGAAGTGAGGGCAGTTTCCGTCCAGGCCATGGCGCTGGATCTAGCTGCCCCTCCATTTTCATGTCAACTATTCGAGAACGACAGCGACGGGGCCAGGAAGCCCTGAAGCGATACCGAGGCAGTTCCGGCAATGACCTGTATGCCTGCGCTACTGATGCTATTGCCGATATTCTGCTGTTTGTGGCGCAAAGCGAAGGGGAGGCAACACAATTGCTGCACTCCGCTGAAGTTGATTTCCGCAATTCCGCGGAAAGCGAAAGTTTCGCCACGGAGGGCTAAAGCGGCCCGGCTTCCTATCTTATACCTGATGATTACGAAGCTCCTGGGAGAGTTGGCGAAGTACTCCCTCGCGCTCCTCGCTGCTGAGAT
Source organism: uncultured Bryobacteraceae bacterium (assembly GCA_964249105.1). Taxonomy (GTDB): domain Bacteria; phylum Acidobacteriota; class Terriglobia; order Bryobacterales; family Bryobacteraceae; genus Bog-105. Next base: position 11,896 of record CAXUBB010000092.1, read on the forward strand.
CTTTTTCGAGACGGCGCAAGGCGAGGCCGACGACGTCGCGGTGATGGAGCTTGGACCCTAGCGCATCGTCAGAGCTGAGGTTCAGCCAAAGGTCGTGCAGCTTGCCGACGTCTTCAGGCCATAAGCGCGGCGGGTGAGGGCCAAGATTGACATAGGAAGAGGGCCGGTCCGGGGTAATAATTTCCAGCGAGAAGGGATGGCGCGGTTCCGGAAGGCGTTCCCAGGCCAAGCCGATGCGCCGGGATAACTCTTCGGAACTCATGAGAGGCGACACGCCGGTGACTAGGCGTGAGACCTTGAGTTGATTGGCGGTTTGCACGATGGAGTCAATGGGATCAATCGCGGGAACCACTAACAACTCAACAGGCTTACCTTCTTTTTCCGCCAAATTCACCACGTCGGTAAAGAGCGCCTTTTCGTCTTCTCCGAAAACCTGTTCGCCCTTAAGGGCGTATTCGCTATCAGGAGTGATTAGACGGACTGTCATCACGACGATATCGTTACGGCGCAGGTCGGTTTTTTGCAGCGTGCGCCGGAGATGCTGCAAGCGGCTGGCGCTGCGGACGGCGACCAGAATACAGCCAAGACGCGCGTGCACGGCGCTGGCGTCAACACGGGGCTGCTGTTGCAGATTGAACTCTTCCAGGTGATAATCCGCTTTTGATTTGTGCTTGCGGGCATTAATGCGCTCGGAAATCGTAAATAGTACGAAAAAGGCAATGGTGAAAGCTATGCCATAAATAGTGGCGTTTCGTTTCGAAAATAGGTTTGCTATCGCCGTGGCCAGCAGAATGAGAGTGGTGACAGCAAGGCCAATCGGAATTTCTTTGCCTGCAATGTGCAGGTTAAAGGGTACTTTGTATTCCTGGTCGTGGCGCTGGAAGCGGAGAACGAGAACGCCTAGAGCTTTCAATGCAAAGCTCCAGACGACTCCAAAGGCGTAGGCTTCGCCGAGCAGATAAACATCGCCCCGGCTGAGAATGATGGTCGTGATCTGAAGAAGCGTAATCAGATTGATGATGCGGAAGGTTGTGCCGAACTTTCCGTGAGGCTTACGGAACCAGTCGAGGAGAACTCCATCCTCGGCGACCCGGTTCAGCACGCCATTGGCGCCGATCAGAGACGTATTCACAGCGCCGGAAAGAATGAGGACTCCGACTGCTACAACAAAAATGTGAAAGACGAGGCGCAGCAGGTAAGGACCAACAAGGTTCATAGCCAAGCCGCCGATGAGATCGTCCACATACTGCTTCCGAACACCGGCAGGGATGATCATAGCCGCGAAGACCGTAATGACACCGGTGCAGACAATAGCGTAAAGGCACACGATATTGCCCGTGATCTTCAGATTTTTCAGCTTGGGGGAAGCAATCTCGCGGTATACCTGCGCAAGGGTTTCAAAGCCGCTCATAGACAACAGCGAGTGGCCGAACGCGATAATGACGGCGGCGATTGGAATCGTCAGCCAGAAGGTGCCTTTCAAAAAGCCAGTGGAAGTATCGTTAAATACGAGATGACTGGGGGCAGGTGATGGAGGAAGTTGCCATTTGCCTTGCAGGAGAATGGTCAGCGGGCACCAGATCAGGAGCATGACGACCATCACGGTTGTGATCTGCATAATGCGCAGCGCCGCAGAACTAGATTCCTGAATGCCTTTGATGTTGCTCCACCAAAAGTAGATTGTCACGATCACGCCGAACACAGCAGCAAAATAATTGGGATTGATGTGAATCTCGGGATGATGCGCGAACCCGGCGAGTTCGTTGATGAGAGCACCCAGGTACTGACCTGCGCTCACCACGCTAATGGGACCGGTCAGGACATAATCAAATACAAGCGAAGAAACCGAGAGCCGGGCAATGAACGGCCCCATGCTGTCCTTCACTACCACGTACACGCCGCCGCGGACAAACATACCGCAACTCTCCATATACACGGAGCGAACCGCGAAGCTGAAAATCATGACGCCCAGCACGTACCAGGCAGCAGAAGGAGCAATGGCGTGTTCTGCGATGCCTCCGGCGTAAAACATGGAGG
>CAXUBB010000093.1:0-13835 GCA_964249105.1 uncultured Bryobacteraceae bacterium
GTTTCCGTGCGAAAGCGGCAAGGAGGCCAATACCGGCGGCAACCGTAGCGAGAGAAGCCGGTTCTGGAGTTGCTGTCGTGGAAGCGTTGATATTATCAAGAGCCAGCAGCGCGCCGCTGGTTAACGTGAGCCGATTGAATGTTCCTGAAAAGCTGGCAAGCCCTTCACCGTTGAACCGCCCCGAGGGCAAGGTTGAGCTAAAGCTCGCCGTACCGACAGACGTTGCGTTTTCAAATGCCGCTAGCGTCAGCGTGCTGGCGCCGCCCGCGTTGGCAAAGTTGAATGAAATGCCGGTCAGGTTCGAGGAGAAAGAAATCGTGAGGGGACCAGACTCGGTAGAGGGTCCGCAATAGCTCTGAATAAGAAGATTTCCCGATAAAGACTGGAAAAGACCGCCCGAGGCGCAAACGGATGCCGAACCGCCAAAAGTCGCGGAAAGGCCATTGACAGTGTCAGTGAGAGGAAGGGCGGTGTTCGGCGTATTGGCTTCAAAATCAAAGATTGCGTCCGCGTTGGCGCTTTGTACGCCGGAAAACAGCAGCGCCAGAGGAGTGGCGAAGAGGAAAGCTATGCGAGAGAGAGACATGATTTATAAAGTGTAGATTGCCCTCTCGGTAATAGCTACTATAACCAGTACTATTCTAGTACTAGAACTGTTGTTCTGGTGCCCATTGCTCCCAGCCGACGCTTTTCAAACAAGGCGAAAATTCTTCCGGATGTAAAATTTCGGCGAAGATTTGCAGGGATTCGACCAGTCGTGGTCCAGGCCGGTTCATGTATTGATTGCCGTCGCAGAGAAAAACCTTGCCGGTTTTTACGGCCTTCAAACTCCTCCATTCCGCGCATTTTTCCAGATGAATCATCTCGTTTCGGGTGCGCGGGAGGTCGAAGCCGCACGGTAGGGCCACAATCACGTCAGGATCGGCTTCCGCCAGTTGCTTGCCCGTCATCCAAGGCGAGTGTTGACCGGCTGTTCCGAACAGATTCCGGCCGCCTGCTTTTTCGATTAACTCGGGAACCCAATTGCCGGCCGCCATGAGAGGATCAAGCCACTCTATGGCCGCAACGCGTGGGCGAATTCCCGCGCCAGAAGCGCGCTTCTCAACGGCATCCATGCGTTCTTGTAGCGCAGTGACTAATTTTTCACCGGCCTCGGCCTGCTCGCACTCTTGAGCAATCTGCCGAATGCCGGACGCGAGATCACACAAAGCGTAAGGTTCGAGCGGGATAATTTTGGCCGCAGTACCCATCTGGCTTGCCAAGGCAAGATGCACATCTTCAAGACTCACGGCGCAGACTTTACACTGTGTCTGCGTGATGATGTGAGTCGGTTGCAGAGTCCGAAGCAGATCGGTATTGATTTCGTAGATGCTCAGCGCCGAAGATAGGCGCTCCTTCACTAGGCGATCAATTTCCGCGCTGGAGCCTGTAACCGGAATCGCAGGCTGGCTGCAAACTGGCAGCTTCAGAACGCAGGGCGGATAGTCGCATTCATGCGATCTGCCGATCTGATAGCGGCCCAGTCCAAGAGCATGAATGATTTCCGTTGCGCTCGGCAACAGTGACAGGATGCGTAAATGGCTCAAAATTTAGTATGCCGGATCGGAAGCCCGTTTAGTTTTTGCTCAGGGAATCGGTTGGGTGGGCTTTTGTGTTGGGCTGTTGATGGGAATTTTATTGGCGTGGTTTCTTACTGTGGGGTTAGGATGCGGAGCAACCATTTTCCCTGAGCGAATTTCTTTTACGCCATTCTATTTAGCACCTGTTATGCCAAATCAAAAAAGCTTAGAAATACGGCCATTTGCTATCAGCTCACAAGGTACAAAGCGAATTTTTTACCCAAACGCAAGGAGACTACCATGAAGATTCGGAAGTCTAAGCGGTTGTGCTTGCGGCCTCAAGGCTTGTTCGGCAACTGAGCAGGCAGAACAGACGGGCGCGACAAGCGGCCATTGAGCGCTTCCTTGACGCTGATGCCGTTTTGTTCGAGGATGGTGCCGAGAGTTTGGTCCAGGGCGACGCGGGCATTGCTGTAGGCAACCAGCGAGGCCACTTCATTCGACTGGGCTATCGTGAGATCGCGCTGCTGCGTAACGACGTTATAGGTCGTGGACACTCCCAACGAGAATTTTTTCTGCTCAGCATCGAGAAGCTGCTGGGAGAGGACGCGGTTCTTAATGGCTGCCTGGTAACGCACGCGGGCCTGCTGCAGGCCGATGACTTGATTGGAAACATCCACCGCGATCTGATTTGTGCTCCGAAGGTTTTCGAGTTCGATCTGACGTAGGCTGAGCTGATCGATGTTGCTATCGGCCTGCGCTGACCGGTTGCGTATTGTGGCATTGAAGAAGACACCGGCGCGCTCGCTGGGGAAGTTGCGCCGGAACACCTGCCCCAGAGCCGTGCCGACATTGCCCACGAAAAGAGAAGGCGGAAATTCGCACAAAGTATTAGGCGCACCGGGGCAGGGGGCGATCCCTGGCGGCAGAGAACTGCCGCCAATACTTGTGCCTTGGCCCAGATTTGTCCCTAACGAGACAGGACTCGACACGCCGCTTAAGCCCTGGTTGGTAGCGCTGGCAAATCCCACCAATTGCGGCAGAACGGCATTGGCCGTGCCCAGATTCGAGATCTGCGTATTGGCGAAGTTGGCTTTCTGAGTGGCAATATCGGTTCTATTCGCCAGAGCGGTGGCGATCAGCTCCTTCGCGGGCGGCAAATTGTCCTGGGCGGGCACTTCGATGCGATCCAGCGGAATGATCTCGACATTAGCCAATAGAGGGTCAGCCAGACCATTGCGGCTCAAAACATTTTTTAACTGAACCTGCTGCTGCGCCAAGGTGGTTTGGGACACCACTAAATCCTGCTGGCTGGAGGCCACCTGCGCTTCAGCGGTGGTCACATCCAGCGGAGCCATCGCCCCTAACTGGACTTGCTTTTGATTATTTTCATAGAACTGTTGGGCTACTGTTAAAGCGCTTTGTTTTGCCTGGAGGTCCTGGTAATCGGCCACTAAACCGTAGTAGAGATTCAGCACATTCGCGACAATAGTGATCACTTCCGCTTTAAAAGTGGTGTCGGAGAGCTTGAGGTTGGCTTTCTGTACTGTAATGTTCCGACTGTTCAGCGCTACCCCGAACCCTTGCAGAAAATTTTGCTGCACTGATAATTGCGCTCTCACGCCGTTGCTCGGGTTTACCAGCTCGATCGGGGTGTTTTCCTTCAAATAACTATCGTTGTAGGATAGGCTGACCTGGCCTCCCGAAAGAAAGCCCTGCTGGATGGAAACCGAGTAGTTACGGGTATCCTCAATCAGACTTGCGACCTGACTCTGCGTTGCGTTTGATTGAGGAACGGTTTGGTGCGTATAGGTTTGCACGTCTTGGAATATTGGGTCCAGAACGGGCGTTACGGGGCCTATCTGAGTCACTGTTGTATTGGCGGTTCCGCTAGACTGCCCGTTGCCCCCGGTCGTGACGCCAGCGGCGGCCTGGCTGCCGGCAACACCCTGTCCGCTCTGCACTGAGCCGACTTGCGACCGGGCGCTCGGAACACCCGCCAGCGCTCCACCCGCTTCAAGACGCCGCACCTGCGACGCCAGGATCAGCGGATTGTACCTTGCTGATTCGATATCAACGTTGTTCTCCAACGCCAGCGCAATCGTATCCTGCACTGTCAGATACAGCCTGCCGGCGCGCACCAGATCGCGAAGACGCGGCGAGTTCGACAGGCGGGCCGGAGGAATAAACTCGGCTACATAGGGACGCCAGAGGACTGGCTGTTGCGGCCTTTGCGGAGCGATGGACGCCTGCTGCGACCATAGAGGCATTCCGGCGCTTGTCAGACACAAAAGGCAAGCCAGAGATCTTCGAAGGGATGTCAACATCACGCGCACGGCCTTCATTGCTTCTGCTCCGGTTGCGGCTCAGGCAGTTTCGCCGGCAAAACGGAGGGGCGACCGACATGCCCGGATAGCGCTTCCGCAATGGAGACATTGTTGACTTCCAAAGTGGTGCCCATGGCCTGATCGAAAGAGATCTGAGCATGGCTGAAGTTAGCCAGCGCCTGTATTTCAGTGCTTTGGGCGGTAGCCAGCGTCTGCTGATCCTGCACCACCTGAAACACGGTTGATGCGCCTAGCGTGTACTTCTTTTGATCGGCTTCGAGCGTCTGCTGCTGTAGTATCCGCGCTTTTACGGCGGAGTCATAGCGGGCGCGAGCCTGTTGCAACCCGATCACCGCATTTTGCACATCAACCCGCACCTGGTTCACGGATTTCTGCAAGGATAATTCATTCTGCCGCAATTGCAGCGCGGTCGTTGTATAGTCCGACTGCGCGGCGCGGTTGCGAAGGAACACATTAAGCGAAAAGCCAGCCGAATAATTCGGATAATTGCGCCGGAAAATCTGACTCAACAGATCTCCGTAATTTCCAACAAAACCGGGGTATGCGCCGCCTGCTCCCGGCAAAAAATTAGGGTTTCCGCTTAAAGCGTTGTTGGTCAGTTCCACAAACCCGTTCAGAGTTGGTCTTAACGAATTCTTAATGGCAACCAAGTTGATTTTGTAGTTTTCGATGTTGATTTTGTTCTGCGCAATATCCGCGCGATTGGCTAAAGCCTGCGTAACCAGTTCTTCAATGGGCTTCTGCTGATCGTTGCCGGGAACTTTGAAAGTATCGAGAGGGATAACATGCACATTCGCCAGTTCAGGGCTGGCTACGCCGTTGCGGCTCAGCGCGTTTTTCAAGACTGTTTCCTGTTGTAGCAGGTTCGTTTGAGAGACGAGCAGATCTTGTTGGCTCGAGTAAACCTGCGCTTCGGCGCGAGTCACTTCAATGGGGGCCAGAGTGCCAATCTCCACCTGTCGCTTGTTGTCGTTATAGAGCGCCTGCGCCGTTGCCAATTCATCCCGGCGGGCTTTGAGATCCTGATTAAAGCTAACCAGATCCCAATAAAGGTTCAACACCGCTGAAACCGTGGTGATGACCTGCTGCTTAAATTGCAGGTCCGAAAACTTCTCGTTATTCTTTGCCGTAAGAATATTCCGGCGGTTCACGGCAATCCCAAAACCCTGGAGAAAGTTCTGTGAGATTTGCAAGTCCAGAGACCCTGTGTCGTAGGGGTTGACAGCGTACCGATTGCTGTTGTATTTGTTTCGCGTGCTGCCGTAAGTCAAGATAGCGCTCGTGCCGGTGGACCAGTTTTGTGAGTAAGAACCTTGGTAGGAACGGCTGTCGTTCACTAGGGCTACATTACCCGTCAGAACGGTATTGCTGAAGGGGCTGGTGGTATGCGCAAAATTGGCGTTGAATGTGAGGGTCGGATCAAAGGTAATCTGAGCCGGACCGACCTGAGTCAGAACGCCGCCTTGGGATGATACGGTGGATGTAGCGGCGCCACCGCCGCTTGCATTTACGCTGACGCCGGTTAAGCTGACGCTTTGCGGTCCTTGTGCTACGCCTACTCCCACATCTCGTAACAGGTTGCCGCCTTCCGCGCGTTGCGTGATCTGCCGGTAGAGCAGCGGTCCGTAGCGCTGGATCTCAATATCTAAATTATTCTCCAACGCCAGGGCAATAACATCTTGCCCGGACAGATATAAATTACCTGCTCTCACCAGGGATTGCAGCCGGTCGGTGTTGGTCAAGTTAATTGGCGGAACGGTTCGCCGTTGGTAGGGGCGCGTCAGCCAGCCCAGGCCGCCTTGCGGAGGGTCAATCCGAACGGCGTTTTGCGCGGGAATGGAGGAAGTAAAAATCAACCAACCGCACAACACACAGAGAGGTGCTTTCAATCTTCTCATCAATATGCCTAAATCCCTTATGTACAAGCAATGCCCGGTAGGCTGATTGCTTCTAGTGCTTTCCTTATAAACACAAAGCCCTTCATTCCAAATGCTTGCCCGTCTCATACGAGAACGAGGCAGAAGCGATGGAGGTTCCCAAATTCGTTTCGGCGATTTTTCATGGTAACGCAGCAAACATTTGTTCTTCCGCGTAGGAGCGCCAAGCCAAACTATGAGAACTGAACTAAAAGCAAGTCGGCTTCCAACTTTGTGCCGTCAACGGAAAGTTGATTTACTTTGAGTTATGGTTCTTCATACCGGGAACGCCGGCGACTACTGTCCGGTTATGGGAAAAGGCAGCGGTGAAGTTGGGACGGATAGAGGATGACTTACTTGTTATCCTTGCGGCTGTGACGTCGTCTGCCGTTCTCGAACGCCTAGGATCTGTCCAAGTTAACTTGTTCCAGCAGAGCTTTTGGAGGCAACTTCAGGAAACAGGCGCGGGTCAAATTCAAACGGCTCAACGCTCATAAGTTTGACAAGGCCCTGGAAAAATCGGGAAGCCGGGTTGAGCACCACGTTAAATTCAGGAACAATCACGGACGGGATTTATCGTGCGATTTCAAAACGGTGACGGCGATAGTTGTAGTCGTTTATATCTGCTTGAGCCGAAGCAATGGATTGATGAACACGGATAAAGTGTTGCCAGTAGGTTGTGGAAGTTCTGCGCAAACGAGAGCCAAGCTCAGTAATGGGTTTTTCGGAAAGAGGAGGAAAGCTGATTTCAATTTCCATTTTCACAAAATTGTCAGGAACTTCGGTTTTGTCCGAATGAGCGAGAGTTTCCAGAACCGCCGTGGAAAGATTTAAAGATGTATAAACAACACGCTGCCCTTTCCGATTCCATCTGCCCGGATACATTGATGCCCCAATTCCGCTAAGATCAGCATATTTGGTGCGGGTGAGCCGATACAGGGTCAATGGAAACGTCAAATTAGGAACTGGAAGAACAAGGTCTTCTGGAGTCAGAAGTAAACCCCATGCTCGATTTTGCCGAGAGTATCGAGAATCGGGTTGGGATCAAAGCCGGAAGCCACCAATGCATCAAGCGGCGATTTTCCGTCAAAATCAGGGTTTTGCCGGGAGAGCCAGTGTGTTGCTTTTGATTCGCTCCCGAATACATCAACGGCTCGATTCACAACTATGTTGTATGCCGAGTACTGTTGTTCAGCTTCGCTTTCGGTATTTGCATTGTAAAAGGTACGGGGTCCCGCCGGTACAGTGGAAAGCTCCTGCGCTGAAATCTTGCTAGTACTGGGACGAACTTTTTCCATCCTGTTCCTTAGTATCGCTCGTTTAAAAGCAAAAAGGCGACTTTGTGGGCTATCCGCTGCGGGCGCTTGTTATCCTTGCGGCTGTGACGCCGTCTGCCGTTCTCCAACTCTTCTTGAAAACCGGGGCCTATCTGCAAGGGCACTTTCGATTAACAAGCGGACTGCATAGCGGTGAGTACCTGCAATGCGCGAAGGTGCTGGCCTTCCCCGAGTACGCGGAATTTTTAGGGCAACAATTGGCGAATAAGATACCTGTTACTTCGGACCTGCAAGTGGTCGTGTCACCGGCAATCGGGGGGATTGTTATTGGACATGAAGTGGCTCGCGCCTTGAAGGTGCGCTCGCTTTTTGCCGAACGTGATGTCGCTACGAAGGAGATGACGCTGCGCCGGGGATTCGAGGTCAAACCGGGCGAACGCGCCGTGGTCATCGAGGATGTGATTACCACGGGCGGCAGCACGAAAGAGGTAGTGCGGCTTTTGCAAGGTTTAGGTGCTGAGGTCGTGGCGGCGGGGTCGATTATTGACCGGAGCGGCGGCGCGGCGGATGTCGAAGCGCCTCGGGTAGCGCTGGAGACGCTAAAGGCGGTGACATATAGCCCGGACACCTGTCCGCTTTGTCGGGAAAATATTCCGCTGGTAAAGCCAGGTTCCAGGCCGACGTAGATGCGCCGATTGCGATTTGAGATAGCTTATGACGGCACGGACTTTCATGGGTGGCAGGTGCAGCCGGGATTGCGGACAATTCAGGGAACACTGGAAGAAGTGATCGGCGGCATCGAAGGCAAACCCGTGGACGTGATCGGCTCGGGGCGGACGGATGCCGGAGTCCATGCGCTGGCGCAGGTGGCGGCTGTCACCATTGAAAATCCCATACCGGCTGACAATTTCCGGCGAGCGGTGAACCGGCTTTTGCCGCGATCCATCCGGATTCGTTCTGTCGCTGAGACGGCTTTGAATTTTCATCCGCGCTTCGATGCGCTCCGTAAGCAGTATGAGTACCGGATCTTCCGTGAGGAGGTGTGTCCGCCATTCGAGCGGCATTATGTTTATCACTATCCGTATCCTTTGAATGAGAGGGCGATGGCAGAGGCCGCGCCGTTGCTCGAAGGCGAACACGATTTCACGGCGTTTGCGGCGGCGGATGAACGTGATGCTTCAGCGCGGTCGCGAGTGCGGCGGATCTTTCATTCCTCGCTGACTCGAAACGGAAATCTGTTGGTTTATCGTGTGACTGGTTCGGGCTTTCTAAAACATATGGTGCGTAACATAGTGGGCGTCCTGTTGGAAGTGGGAAAGGGAAACTTCGGGAGGGGTGACGTTGCGGCTCGGTTGCAACCCGATTGCGGGATTCGGCCCGGACCGTCGGCGCGGGCGCGCGGTTTGTTTCTCATATCCGTGGAGTATGGAGAGGCTTAATTGTTCACGAAAGTTCTAATTGCCAATCGTGGTGAGATTGCCGTACGGGTGATCCGGGCGCTGCGGGAGATGGGAATCGCGAGCGTGGCTGTTTTCTCCGAAGCCGACCGAGCCGGATTGCATGTGCAGATGGCGGACGAAGCGGTTTGTATCGGCCCCGCTCCTTCTTCACAAAGCTACCTGGTAACGGAGCGGATTCTGGAAGCGGCGCGAAAGACAGGCGCTCAGGCGATTCATCCCGGCTATGGCTTTCTGAGCGAAAACGGGGCGTTTGCGAAGGCTTGCACGGAGGCTGGAATCAAGTTTATTGGACCATCGTGGCAGGCCATTGAGACCATGGGATCGAAAACGGGAGCGCGGCGCGTGGCGCTAGATGTGGGCGCTCCGGTGGTGCCGGGAACGGAACAGGCGATTCTTGATCTTGCGGAAGCGCGGACGATTGCCGCCGCCATCGGGTACCCGGTCCTGCTCAAAGCATCTGCGGGCGGGGGCGGAAAGGGAATGCGCCGGGTGGACCGCGAGAACGAGTTGGAATCAGCTATTCGGGATGCTTCGGATGAGGCTCAACGCGCGTTTGGGTCCGGTGAGGTTTACTTGGAAAAGCTGATCGAACGCCCCCGGCATATTGAAGTGCAGGTGCTTGGCGATGAGTACGGAAATTTGATTCACCTGGGCGAGCGCGAGTGTTCGATTCAGCGGCGGCATCAGAAAGTGGTGGAAGAGTGCCCGTCACCTTTGAGCTGCGTCCTGCCGACCTTGCGGCGGGAAATTGGCGAAGCGGCGCTGAAAATTGCCGGAGCGGTGAATTATTGCAATGCCGGAACGCTTGAATTTTTGGCTGATCAGTCTGGAAAGTTTTATTTTCTGGAGATGAATACCCGTTTGCAAGTGGAGCATCCGGTGACGGAGTGGGTGACGGGTATTGATCTGGTCCGCTGGCAGATCGCCATTGCGGCGGGCGAGCGGCTGACGATTCAACAGGAGGATGTGCAATGGCAGGGATGCGCGGTGGAGTGCCGGATCTACGCGGAAGATCCCGATAACAACTTTTTTCCGAGTCCGGGAAAGCTGACGCAATATGTCGAGCCTGCTGGTCCGGGCGTGCGCGTGGATGGCGGGGTTTATAGCGGGTGGACGGTTCCCCTGGAATATGATCCGCTGCTGGCAAAGTTGTCCGTGTGGGGGCCGTCGCGGAAGATAGCCATTGAACGGATGCAGCGGGCGCTTGGGGAGTATCGGGTGCTTGGGATTACCGTTAATCTGCGAATGTTCCAACAACTCATAGCGGACTCTCATTTCCAGGCCGGAGATCTTGACACCGGATTTCTGCAACGCTTTATGGAGCAGCAGAAAACAAAAGCGGAACCGAATTCTCTGGCGATGACTGCGGCAATTTTGGCGGCAGCCGTCGCCGGGCGGCATGAAAACGGCGCACGGACGGTGGAGGCGCAGGTCAGGAGCGCTTGGCGGGCGCAAGGCCGAAGAGGGCTACTTCGTTGAAGCTCAGGGCGGAAGTCGACGGCGAAGCGCTTGAGCTTCAACTGCAAAAACAGGATAACGGTTCCGATTACAGCTATGCCATACAGGAGCGGGAACACGGACCGGAACGGGCTTCAATCATTGAGATCAGTCCGGGTGTCTTTTCGGTTCTGCTTGGTACGCGGAGCTTTACTGTTTATCTGTCGAAAGAGGGACAGCGTGTTGAGACAGTTATAGGAAATACGCGGCATTGGGTTACGGTGTCTGACAGGAGGGACCGCCCGGCGGGAGCAAAGACGAATGCCGCCAGCGGTCCCATGGAAATCCGGTCCCACATGCCGGGGAAGATCATCAAAATCCTAGTGCAGCCGGGCTCCGCTGTTACAACTGGCCAGGGATTGCTGGTAGTGGAAGCGATGAAAATGCAGAATGAGATGAAATCGCCGAAAGACGGCACTGTAGCAAAAATACAAGTAAGGGAAGGCGCTACAGTAGGTGCGGGCGAAATCTTGATTGTGATTGAGTAGCAATGCCAAAACCGGATTGTAGGATGTGCGGCGGCACCGGCTGGGTGATTTCCGAAAAGGACGGGATCTCCTCGGCGGAGCGCTGCCCGTGCGTGGCGCAGACACAATTGGAAAAGGCGGAAGACAACGCGCGTATTCCTGAGAATTTCCGGCGGGCTTCGTTTGAAACCTTCTTTCTTCCGCAGGATAATCCGACAGCCCAGCGCGGTCTAGCGGATGTGATGCTGACGGTTTCGGCCTATACGCGCCAGTTTCCGAATAACGCCAAACCCGGCTTGCTGCTGATCGGCGCTCCGGGAACGGGCAAGACTCATCTGGCGGTGGCGGCTCTGCGGCTGCTCTTGGGGCGAGGGCACGAAGGCATTTTCTACGATTATCAGAATTTATTGGACCGAATCCGTTCGGCTTACGATCAAGCGCTGGGGACCAGCAATCGCGAAGCTTACCGGAGCGCTATGGAAAGCGAGGTTCTGCTGCTCGATGATCTTGGAGCGCACCGCGTGACGGATTGGGTGGAAGATACCGTGACGGCCATTGTGACGCACCGCTACAACCATCGCAAGCCGCTGATTGCGACAACGAACCTGGCCGACCCGGATGCGGGCGGAGTAATGCTGGACAAATCCTCACTATCCGGCGGGCACGGTTTTCGCACCACCCTGGAAGAGCGGATCGGAGAACGCGCCCGGTCGCGTTTATTCGAAATGTGCCGGGTCATCCGAATGCCGAATGTAAATGATTATCGAATTAAGCCGCACAAGGTGGGGTGAGCGGTGCTCGGCCAGTCTCGCCGCTTCTTTATCAGCATGCAAGCGTCTCATGGAATAGCGCTAAAACTTAGTTCCCAGTGTGCCGAGTGGTCCGGGCTTTCACCATAAAAGAGGCAGGCCCAGCCAGTTCGAAAGCAATCAAAAATTGAACTTGAGCGATACTTGCAATTGGCGCATGGGAATGGCAGTGGAGGTCACAGCGCCAAACGTCCCTTGAGGCTGGACTGCCTGCCCCCAGTTATTGCCGGGATTTCCCCAATTCGGGTGGTTCAGGAAATTGAAGGCGTCGATCCGCAACAACAAACTCGAGCGCTCCACAATTTTGAACTGCTTGATGAGCGAAAAATCCCAGTCATTGCGCTTCGGATACGGAATTACGTTTCGCCCTGCACTACCGAATGTGCCAAACGGCTCAAGGGAAAACGCCGAAACATTAAACCATTCGTTGGGCGTCGGGTTCGAAAGGTTCACGTTCTGTCCAGTAGCGTTGAGTCGATCACGCCCGTTCCCATTTCCGGTGTTTGACTGATCCGGACCTGGCGTCGGATATCCAGGCAAGCCGCTCTGGATGGTATAGATCGAGCCTGCCTGCCATCCGCCGAGCACTTCGTTCACGAAGCCGCCACGATTGAGGAATGCTCTGCCCGCCCCAAACGGCAAATCGTACAGAACCGAACTGACCCAGCGATGACGAATATCAAAAGCAGATCGTCCGTAATCGCACATCAAACAACGGCTGTTTTGAGGAAAAATCGTATCGCCCTGGCCGCGTATGGCGCTGGCGTCATCCAGGCTCTTGGCGTACGTGTACGAACTGATAACCGTTAAGCCTTGAGACAACCGTTTGGTAATCTTTACTGAACCGCTGTTATAGTTTGAAACATCGCCGCCCTGAACGGTTTGGATGATGCCGATTTCCGGAAATGGCGAACGCGACGGGACCGAGGTGAGTCCAGGCGTCTTTTCGTTGGCATCATATAAGGACCAGAGATGGCGCCCCTGTGAGCCCAGGTAACCAAGCTCAAGCACCGTAGATCCCGGCAGTTGGCGCTGAATATTTAGGAGGTAGGTGTAAACGACTGGAGTTCTGATGTCCTGGAGAATTCCGTAAAGAGTCGGGTTGGGGATGATGATCTGCGCGCCCGGCGTCACATAATTCGTCCACGTCATGCTGGGTATCCTTGAATCAACGTTGTTGTTCACGTTATTCTGGCGACCGCCCAGAGTACGCGCAAGATCGAATTTGGAGTTATTACTATCTTGTGAATAGAAGATGCCGCCCCCTACGCGGATCACCCAGGCGGGGCTCGGATTCCAGGCAATACCAAGGCGAGGCGCGAAATCCAGGTAATCCGTCTGGTACATATTTGAGCCGAGGCGGCCGTCGCGCGCTACTTTGACATTAGGAAAATAGAAAGGAAGGCCCTGGTAGTAATCGCCGTTTCCGATTCGAACATCGGTCGGGTGAAGCGCCAAATTATTCTGTATGGCGGGAGAGGCATTATTTGAAAAGTATGGAAGCTGAATGTTGGCTTCCCCGCCGGTTTTGCTCACGTCAGCCAAAGGCGGAGTCAACTCGTAACGCAACCCCATGGTGACCGTCAATTTAGGAGTGATGCGCCAAACATCATCGATGTAATAGGCTTGGCTGGTTCCTCGCATCTGCAAAAACGCGAGTCCGTAAGCAGCATCGACTTCGGTGGGAGATCCCAACATGAATCCGGCAAAACCGAATCCGGAGCCGGCAACAGCCGGATTCGCTGTAGACGAAGCGCCCCAGTTAAAAGCGCCCCGGGGAAACTCATTCCCCAATTGATTAAAGCGGTCACGCCGAACTTCCCCGCCGAAACGGAGGGAATGGTTCCCACGAATATAGGAAAGGTTATCAATGATCTGGCCGATTCCATCTTGCAGAATGTAAGGGCCGTTTGTGTCGTCGCCGAATCCGCTGATCGCGCCGATATTGCGCATTTGCGGAATACCCCAAACGTCGCAGTTACCTGTGTTGAGGCCAGGTAGACCTAACATGGCGACTACGTTCTGCTTGCACGCGAGCAGCGGGGTGAGGGCGTTATAGAACTTATTCACGCCAAAACGGAATTCATTCACAAGAGTAGGGGAAAAGATGCGGGTATTCGAAATGAGCGCCTGATAGCCATGCGTTCCGATTCCCGCGCCCGCGCCGGCAAGCGTGGGGACACTCGAGCTTTCGTCCGTCCAGCTATAGCGCCCGAACCATGACGACTTTGAGCTTTCGACCCAGTCAATGCGGGTCGTGAACTCGTTTTTGTCGGTGGGCGTGCCGACTGCGTTGAGGAAATTGTTGGTGTATCCGCTGGTCGGCTGATTAGGCAGGGGCTCAAACTGAAGCATCTGAAGCGAGGTGGGCGATAGCATATTGGCCGGGATAATGTTGCCTGGGATCGGCTGCACACCCGCTACGGTGACCGTTCCGTTTGAACCGGGTACTAAGCTGCGTCCGTTCGGGTAATAGAGCTGAATTCCTTGAGCCAATAACGC
>CAXUBB010000094.1:0-2759 GCA_964249105.1 uncultured Bryobacteraceae bacterium
GCGCCGTCCGGTGTATCGTAAAACGGCTGCTTTCGGCCATTTCGGACGCACGGAAGACAGTTTCACCTGGGAAAAGGCGGATCAGGCCGAAGTTTTGCGGGAAGCGGCGCAACTCACTGCGGCCGCTCGCTAAAATAAGGACGTCGTGTCAACAGTTGTCGATTGCAAGCGCTCCCTTGAAATAGAAATTCCTCTGGAAGAGGTGGAACGCGCGAAAGAGCGCGTGACGAACTCAATTAAACAGCGCGTCCGATTGCCGGGATTCCGTCCCGGCAAGGCGCCTGTCACTATGATCCGGTCCCGCTTTGAGGGTGAGATCCGGAACGAAGTGCTGGAGCTTCTTCTGCCGCAGGCTTTCCGTGATCGCGTCCAGAAAGACGAGCTGAAGGTAGTCGGGACTCCTGATATCACGGATCTGCACTTCGAGCCGGGACAGCCCATTCGTTTTAAAGCGGATTTCGAAGTAGCGCCTGAAATTGAGTTGGCGGAATATCACGGACTGCCGGTCAAATACGAAGAGCCGACAGTCACGGATGAAGAGGTGGACAAACGGATTGAAGCCATGCGGGAAAACAAGGCCGAATATCCGAATCTGGACCCGCGCCCGATTGAAAACAATGACTATGTTCTGGTAAATTTGAAGTCGCTTTCCGGTTTGGCCGAGCCGATTGAGCAGGACGTTCAAATCCAGGTAGGCGGCGAGGATACGCTGCCTGCTTTTAACGAAGCTCTATTGGGTGCTTCTCCCGATGCGGTCATCGAACTGGATATTAACTATCCGGACGATTATGGACAGGAGAAACTGGCGGGCAAAACCGTGCGCTTCCAGTTAACTCCCAAGTTTATCCGCAAAAAGGAGTTGCCTGCTCTGGATGATGAGTTCGCCCGTGATCTGGGTGATTATCAGACGCTCGATGAGCTGAAGGAAGCGGTGAAGAAAGCCGTCTTCGGGGAAAAGCAATACGTTGCTCAACAGACGGCTAAGGAAGAGTTGATCGACCGGCTGGTGGAAGCGAATGAATTTCCGGTCCCGGAAGCTTATGTTGATCGCCAGATCGAGAACCAGGTGCGGATGCAGCTTCGTAACTTAACAGGGCAGGGTGTTGATCCGAGCACGCTTCAGCTTGATTGGCAGAAGATCAAAGAAAGTCAACGCGATAAGGCCGTCCGCAACGTAAAAGCTTCTTTGTTGCTCGAAAAAATCTCCGGTCGCGAGGGAATCGCAGCCGCGAAAGAAGAAGTGGACCGCGAAGTGCAACGCATTGCTCGACAGGAGCGCGAGGCTGTGGCGGTGGCGCGAGCGCGCCTGGACAAGGACGGTGCCCTGGAACGGATTGCCGGCACGATTCAAACGGAAAAAACCTTGCAGTTTCTGTTTGATCACGCACAGAAACAAGCGTAATCCCGGTCTCGTCGCAATTTCGCGGCATCTTTATGCGCTTGTGATGAAAGTGTCACATTGCGGTGCCATTGTTATAGCGATGAGACCTTTACACAGATTTGTCCTATGGTCGGCTCTTTTGGTGGTGATGGGTGGGGTTGCCAATGCCAGCACGCTTTTGTTCTCCGCCGCTGGGCAGTTTAGTTCGACTGTAACGTCAACTCCCTTAACAGGGTCAAACGCGCCGTGGAGCTTGAGTTTCGCTGTTGATTCCAACCCGGTAGCGGGTAATGCTGATCAACTCGGGTTCGATGCGCCGTTCACTAACTTCACTTACTCGCTGAACCATTCCGCTGTAGCTGCCGCGCCCTCCAGTATTCGTTTTTCCACCGCAAGCGACCTGGGTATGTTTACGGTATTCTTCGGACCGGAGAGCGGTTTTATGAACGGTGTTCCCGTTCCGGAGTTCAGCTTTCAAGGGGCACAGCTTTTCTCCGGATCAACTGCCAATCCAACGCTGCTGGCAAGCACCTACCCGGTCAGCGAATTTATTTACTCGGATGCCGTTAATTACGATGATCACTTGCTGGCCAACTTCAGCTTGAGTGTGACGAATGTTCCGGAACCATCCCAGTGGGCTGCCCTCGTGCTTGGATTGGCGCTGATTGGTTGCAGCCAGACTTATCGCCTTCGAAGTCAGCGTTAAAATCGTTTCTTTCGAAATCGCTTAAACTGATGGCATGGTGGCCACACCAAGTCTTCCTTCTGGACTAGATAAAGTATATTGCCACTATCGGTGGAAGATTCCCGCCGCGACCACCCCAGCAAAACTCAGTCTCGAATCTTGAAAGGATTTACGCTTACTCTTCGCAAAGTTTGGAAAGGTCTTGGCTCTTATGGCGACAAATCTACTTCCTGAACCGATCACCTTTGAGCAGTATTTGGAGTTGGAAGAAAAAGCGGATTTTAAAAGCGAATACCGGGCTGGCGAGGTTTTTACCATATCGGGCGGAACGATAGCCCGCGCCTGATTAGGTGCACGAATAGCACGACTTCTAAACCAAGCAATCGGAAGCGCGTGCCAAGTTTATAACAGCGAATTGAAGCTTTATGTAGCGAGCGTGAACGAGAGCATGTATCCGGACGGCATGGCGCTCTGCGGCGAACCGGAGTTCTACAAGAACCGAAAAGACGTCATCGTAAATCCCACCCTGGTGGTTGAGGTGCTGTCGCCTTCGACCAAGTATTATGACGGTTCGTTCAAAACACGTGCTTACCGAACTGTTCCTTCCCTGCAACACTGTCTATTGATCGACTCGGAAAGCGTGTACGTTCAACTCTCCTCACGTCACGGCGATAACTGGATTCTGACGGAATC
>CAXUBB010000094.1:2769-13823 GCA_964249105.1 uncultured Bryobacteraceae bacterium
GAATCAACGGAGCGGACCCGGTGCCTGGACATCGGCCATCTGCTGGCTCTCACGCTCGAAGAAGTTTACGACGGCATCTTGTGATACCCTGCTAGCAAAGCCAGTTCAAAGCAAACCCCGTAGTTTTATTGAATCTGTGTATCTATAGGGGTGAACGTTGCTTCAAAAACAGTGGGCAGTTGTTTCTGCTTTTTTCCTGATCCTTTCCTCCGTTTGCTTTGCGCAAAGTTTCCGAGGCGGTGTGGCCGGTGTAGTGACTGATCCGAGCGGCGCTAGCGTGACGGGAGCCACGGTCAAGTTGTTGAGCACCGATACGGGCCTTTCAAGGACGGCCACAACCGGTAATTCCGGAGACTTTGCTTTCCAGGATTTGCCTTTGGGCCGCTACTCCGTCACCGTGAATCAGCCTGGTTTCCAGAATCTGGAAATCAAGGACGTCAACGTGGAAGCAGGCAGGGTTTTTAACCTTCAGGCCAAGCTTTCGGTGGCGAGTCAGGCGACCAGCGTGCAAGTGGAAGCGAGCGCCATTGCCATTGAGACCACGGCTTCGGCGCTAACCAGCGTCATTCCCACCAAGACCATTGAGGACGTTCCGCTGAATGGCCGCGATTTCACTCAATTGCTGAAGCTCAATCCAGGCGTGAATGCGGCGGGATCGCTGAATGGAACGCGCACGAACGCGATTAATTGGCAGATCGACGGCGCTGACAACAACGATCAATGGCATAACTCCAACGCGGTGAATCAAGGTGGAGTCTCGGGCATTGCCGGCACCATTCTTCCCGTTGATGCCATTGATCAGCTTTCGGTGCAGAGCAGCAGCGATGCCGAGAGCGGACGCAATGGCGGCGGCGTTTTTAATATTGTCATTAAGTCCGGCACCAACAATTTTCACGGCTCGCTGTATTACTTCAACCGCAACGAGTTTTTAGCCGCCCGCAATTGGTTTGTTCCGGCCAGCACGAAAACGCAGGAGCTTCGCAACAGCCAGCCCGGCGGATCCTTAGGCGGGCCGATCTGGAAGAATCATACGTTCTTCTTTCTGACTTACGAGCAGCAGAAGTATGTGGCCGGCAATACCGCTCAGGGCACCGCGCCCTCCGCCGCCTGGGTAGCGTTAGGAACACAGGTGCTGAACCGAAATGGGGTATCTGTGAATCCTGTTTCCCTACGTCTAATTAACGCGTTATGGCCTGTCGACAGCCTGACCGGGCCTGCTTCCAAGAACAATTATTTCAGCAACGGCAATACGACGTCGGACTCCTATAACGGGATTATCAAGCTGGATCACATTTTCAATGAGCGGAATAATATTGCTGTCCGCTACTTTGGCGGGACCGGCTCGCAGACGGCGCCTGTCGGATCAGTAGTTCCTTATTACTTCGAGGTGGCCCCGAGCCGGATGCATAATTTCTCGCTGGTCTACAACGGCGTGGTCTCGCCCAAGTTCGTGACGCAAACCACAGCGGGCGTAAACTACTTCAAGCAGGTGTTCAATGACGCAACCACCGGCTTCAACGTCGTTGCGCTCGGACTCAATACCGGCGTCACGAATCCCTTTCTCTTCGGCGCGCCGCGCCTGAACATCAGTGGATTTGACAATACCGGACTGACGCCGCCTTTGGGTCGCATCGATACAACAGGACACTTGAATGAGGTGATGACGTACACCGCCGGCACGCACACCATCCGGTTTGGCGGGGAGTACCGGCGCGCCCGTTTGGATGTGTTCTATGACCGGAATGGCCGCGGCCGTTTTAACTTTAATGGGTCGCAAGGGCCGTTTGCGACGACCACTCCAAAAAATACCTGGGGCACTGGCAACCCCTCTCTAAATGCTCTTGCTGATTTCCTAGCGGGGCGCGTTGCCGCTAATCAGTCCACTATTGCTTATGGCGACCGCCAGCGCAACTATTATCTGAACGGCGTAACCGGCTTCGTGCAGGATAGCTGGAAAGCAAAACAGAATCTCACTCTGAACTATGGACTGAACTGGGTCTTCCAAAGCCCGCTGAGTGATCCGACCAATCGTATCTCCACTTTTATCCCGTCGCTCGGCGGTATTACGTATGTGGGACAGGGAATTACGACGTTGTACCCGCGCGACTGGAAAAACTTTGCCCCGCGCTTCGGGTTTGCCTATCAACCGGGCGGACAAAGCCGCTTTGTTGTTCGAGGCGGCTATGGCATTTTTTATCAGGTTCCGAATGTAAATTATTTTGGCGATAACAACCCTGGAAACAACGGCGCAACGGGCGTGCTGGCCAACCCGGGCGGCCGCTCGCCGGTTTATACCCTGAGCAATCAAGCTCCTTACACGATTCAGGACGGCGTGCCGATTTTCGGTAGCGCCACGCTTCCGTCCGGACCATTCGGCGTGTTTTCCGTCAGTCAGCACTTCAGGACAGGTTATGTGCAAAATTCAAATCTGAATGTGCAGATGCAATTGAACCGGTCGTCTGTGCTGGAAGTGGGTTACACCGGAAGTTTAAGCCGGGCGCTTCCCGTGACGCTCGACATTAATCAGATTCCGATTGGGTCGCCGGAAGCCAATAGCTCCCGCCCATACTACAGCCAATTCCCGAATTTCAGCACAATCAATGAAGTGCAATCCGTCGGGAACGGCTACTACAACGGCATGATCGTGTCACTGCGAACCAATAATTATCATGGTCTGAACATCAAGCTGAACTACACCTATGGACACTCCCGTGATGATCTGTCGGCAGCCCGCAACAATATTACTCAAAACAGCTATTGTTTGCGCTGCGATTATGGCAACTCTGATTTCGACACCCGCCATTCCTTCACGACCTATATCGGATATAACTTGCCTTCGCCCTCTCGTTTGAAATTAATTCTGGGAGGATGGCAGTTGAATTCATTACTGACCTTCTACACCGGCCAGCCGTTTACCGTTCTGAGCGGAAGCGATACGAGCGGCACGGGAGAAAACGCGGACCGCGCCCAAGTAGTTGGCAATCCGTTCGCCAATGTGCCGCCGGACAGCCCGCCGGATTATGCTTACTTTTTCAACCCGCAAGCCTTTACCACGCCAACGCCGGGTACGTACGCCAATCAATCCCGCAACTCCTTCCGGGGTCCCAACATCTATCAAGTAGACTTTTCTGTTTTCAAGAACATTGCTATCACGGAAAGAGTCCATCTTCAGCTTCGTTTGGAAATGTTTAACCTTTTCAATCGAAGGAACTTAGCGCCTCCGGACAACTACGTCTCGGATAGCGGGCTGGGGCAGGTTACTTCGACTCTGGACTACTACAACGGTGCCCAGGGAATCGGTACTGGCGCTTCCCGCAACGTGCAGCTAGGGGCTAAGCTGATTTTCTGAGTAGCCAGATTGGATTAAACCCAGGTACAGTGTCTTTAAGGGGATAAATCTAAAGTTCCTAGCTGGCAAACCGCCTAGTCTTGATATACTGATGGTGCAATAAACCGATCAGGGCGAGGGACCTCGTGATCCTTTTCTATGTGGGAGAACTAGTTTGAAACGCACTGGATCTGACGATTCCCTTCGCTGTTCTTTTTGCCATAAAAGCCAAGACGTCGTCGGAAAACTGATATCATCCCCTAGCGATTACCCTAGGGCTTACATTTGTGACGAATGCATCGCCGTCTGCAACTCGATTATCGAGGATGACCGGCATGATCAGAGCTATAACACGCCCGGCAAACTGCCGCGTCCGCTCGAATTGAAGGAGTACCTGGATCAGTACGTCATTGGCCAGGAAGCGACCAAGAAGAAATTGGCAGTGGCGGTTTACAACCATTACAAGCGCATTCAGATGAATAAACAGCGCGGTAGTGAGGTGGAACTGTCTAAGTCGAATATTCTGCTGATCGGGCCTACCGGCACGGGTAAGACTTTGCTGGCTCAAACCTTGGCGCGCATTCTGGATGTTCCGTTTGCGATTGTGGATGCTACCACTCTGACGGAAGCCGGATACGTGGGTGAGGATGTCGAAAACATTATTTTGCGGCTGCTGCAAAATTCTGATTGGGATGTGCAACGGGCTCAGACCGGCATCATCTATATTGATGAAATCGACAAAATTGGCCGCAAGGACGAGAACCCTTCAATTACCCGGGATGTCTCGGGCGAGGGCGTGCAGCAAGCGCTTTTGAAGATCCTGGAAGGCACGGTAGCGAATGTACCCCCGCAGGGCGGCCGGAAGCACCCTCATCAGGAGTTTACGCCGGTCGATACCACCAATATCCTGTTTATCTGCGGCGGTGCCTTCATTGGTCTGGAAAAAGTAATTGCACGGCGGGTAGGCACTAAATCGATTGGTTTTGTGCCGCCGGATGAAAAGGAGGCGTTGCGCCGCGGGGTGAACTCGGTGCGGCGTGATACGGATCTCCTGGGGCAATGCCAACCGGTGGATCTGATTAAATACGGATTTATTCCAGAGTTTATTGGCCGAATGCCGGTCACGGCGGTGCTCGAAGACCTTTCCAAGGAAGCTCTGGTGCAGATCTTGACGAAGCCCAAAAATGCGATTATTCGTCAGTATCAAAAACTTTTTGAGTTCGAGAATGTTAAGCTCAAATTTAGCGAAGACGCCCTGGACGCGGTTGCACAATTGGCAATGGAGCGGAAGGTGGGCGCTCGCGGTTTGCGCATGATCCTTGAAGACCTCATGCTCGACCTGATGTACTATCTCCCTACGTTTAAAAAGGTTCGTGAGTTTGCCGTCACGAAAGAGATGGTGCTGACGCAAAAGATTAACATGGCTGTGCTCGAAAAGGCGGGCTAGCCGGCCTTTGTTCTCGCGGGGAGTTTCCCCCGCCTCAGCGACTTGGAAGCAAATGTTTGCTGATTTCCATTCTTTTGTCCCCTTGTTCATGGGACAACCCGCCTAGAAAGAAAAAATGGTCACGACGAAAGATAAAACGGATACGAAACGATTGCCTATGATGCCCATCCGGGACGTAGTCATCTTTCCGTTCATGATGACGCCCTTTGTAGTGGGACGCGAGTCCAGTGTCCGTGCCCTAGAAGAAGCGCTGCTGGGTGATAAGAAGATTTTTCTAGCCACCCAGCACGATGCATCAATAGACGAGCCGAGACCGGATGAAATTTACTCGGTGGGCACGGTCGCCAATATTGTCCAGAGCCTGAAGCAGCCCGATGGGAACATCAAAGTTCTCGTCGAGGGTGTCGAGCGCGGCAAAATCATCTCGGTCAGCGAAGAAGAAGGATATTTCCGGGCAGTTGTCAGAACCACTTCTTACAAAATCGAAGGCGGCAATCAGCTTGAAGCGCTGACCAGCCGCGTGACGACCCTCTTTGAGCAGTACGTCAAACTGAGTCAGAACCTCAACTATGAGACGATGATCGCGGCCATTCGGGTCGATGATCCCGGCAAACTGGCCGATACTGTGGGCGCGAACCTGCAACTCACCATTGAAGAGCGGCAGGAACTGCTCGAAATCTTCGATCCGGTGGACCGGCTGACTCGTGTAGCCGATCTGCTCGATATTGAGATTGAAAAGCTCAATGTGGACCGCACCATTCAGGGCCGCGTGAAACGGCAGATGGAGCGGGCGCAAAAAGAGTATTACCTTAACGAAAAGATTAAGGCGATTCAGAAGGAACTAGGGCGCGGCGAAAAGAGCGAATATGACGAGCTAAAGAAGAAAATCGACGCCGCAGGCATGACGAAGGAAGCTCATGAGAAGGCAACCGCCGAGTTGAAGCGACTCGAAGGCATGCCGCCGATGTCGGCTGAATCAACGGTTTCCCGCAATTACCTGGATTGGCTGCTCGCGGTGCCATGGAAGAAGCGGACCAAAGAAATTCGCGATCTGAAGTACGCGCGCCAGGTGCTTGAAGGCGATCATTACGGCCTCGAAAAGATTAAGGAACGCATCTTGGAATTTCTTTCCGTCCGTCGGCTGGTGCAAAATCCGAAGGGTTCGATTTTGTGCTTTGTCGGGCCTCCTGGAGTCGGTAAAACCTCTCTGGGCATGTCCATTGCGAAAGCAACGGGCCGGAAGTTCGTTCGCCTTTCACTGGGCGGCGTGCGCGACGAAGCGGAAATTCGGGGCCATCGTCGTACCTATATCGGCGCGTTGCCGGGTCAATTGATCCAGATGATGAAAAAGGCGGGCACCAAGAACCCGATCATCATGCTGGATGAAGTCGACAAGATGTCGATGGACTTTCGCGGCGATCCCTCAGCGGCGCTGCTCGAAGTGCTTGATCCGGAGCAGAACTCTTCGTTCATGGATCATTACTTGGACGTTGAATATGATCTGAGCCAAGTCTTCTTTATCGCCACCGCCAACGTGCTGCACACCATTCCGCCCGCCTTGCAGGACCGCATGGAAGTGATCCGGCTTTCGGGCTACACGGAACTAGAAAAGCTGGAAATCGCCAAGCGCTTCTTAGTGTCAAAACAGATGAAAGACACAGGCGTTTCGGACGAGCAGGTGCAGTTTACCGATCCTGGCCTCCAGGCGCTCATTCAGTCATATACGCGCGAAGCGGGCGTTCGCAACCTGGAACGCGAAATCGGCAATCTGTGCCGCAAGGTAGCGCGCAAGATAGTGGAAGCGCAATCGCCCACGCCGGAAGACGCGCTGGTTGCGACGATGGTAAGCAGTGAGGCTCCTGCCGAACTGATCGAAGAGGACGCTCCGGTACAAGCCGAGGAAGCCGTCGAGAGCGCGAAGAAGAGCAAAAAGAGAGCCAAAGCGGCGGAACCGGCTTTGGTGCCCATCGAAAAAGTTGTAGTCGCGCCGGAAAAGATTACTGAGATGCTTGGGCCAGCGCGTTTCCGCGATCTGGATGCCGAGAAGAAGAATGAAATCGGCGCTACTACCGGCTTGGCCTGGACCGAAGTGGGCGGATCGATTCTGACCACGGAAGCAGCTGTGATGGAAGGCCGGGGCAGGATGATGACCACCGGTAAGCTGGGCGATGTGATGCAGGAATCCGCGCAAGCCGCCATGAGCTATATCAGGTCCCGTGCGCAATATTTGGGATTGCCGAAAGATTTCTACCGGCATCTCGATATCCACGTCCATGTGCCTGAGGGCGCGATTCCCAAGGATGGTCCTTCGGCTGGCATTACAATTGCAACTAGTATTTGCAGCGCTTTGACCGGTATCCCCGTTCGCGGCAATCTCGCCATGACGGGTGAGATTACGGTTCGAGGGCGGGTGCTGCCGATTGGCGGTTTAAAGGAAAAGATGCTGGCCGCTCACCGGCAGGGAATCTTTGAACTGGTGCTGCCCAAGGATAACGAGAAAGATCTGGTGGATATTCCCGAGAATATCCGGAAAGAGATGAGTCTGCACTTTACGACTTCCATGGATGAAGTATTAAAGCTGGCATTGGAACGGGAAATTGTCGCTTTGCCGTTAGCCACAACCGCTACGGCGGTGGAGTTGACGGCAGGGCGGAACGAAGACAATTTAACGCATTAAGAAGCGGCCTTACATTCCGCGTTTGAATCGAAAGAAGCCGTGGTAGGAACACAACTAGTCAGGCGCGCCCCTAAGAAGCAGATGGAAGAGACAGAAAGTTTGTCCCTTCCCCGGCTGATTATCAGCGCCGCCCAGCCGGAACAGTTCCCGCCCGAATCGCTGAACGGACCAGCCGAAATCGCCTTTTTAGGACGAAGCAACGTCGGCAAGTCCAGCTTATTGAATAAACTGACCGGGCAATCGGGGCTGGCTTTTACCAGTTCCCGCCCCGGCCGTACTCAGCTCATCAACTTTTTTCAAATCGATAACCATCTACGGTTTGTTGATTTACCCGGATACGGATACGCGCAAGTTCCGCTGGAAGAGCGCGCACGTTGGAAAAAGCTGATTGAAAGTTATCTGCTGCATAGGCGGAACTTAGCATTATCGCTCCTCCTCATCGACGCCAGGCGGGGATGGATGGAAATGGATCTGGAACTCAAAGCCTGGCTGGAATTCCATAACCGTCGATACCAGGTGATTGTCACCAAGGCCGACAAACTGAAAAGCAGTAATCAACTAAAGGCAGGTTTGGCTACGATCCGGGACAAAGCGCCCGATCACGAGCCATTGCCGTTCTCGGTCATTGATGGCCGGGGAGTGAGGGAAATTTGGCAAATCATCTCGAAGATCAAGAACAAGTAGACCGCGCGGGTGCCACCGAAGGCACGCCCAACGAGAAGCCGCAAGCAACGAATGAAGACCGTCAGGCGCAGATGGAGCTAGGGGAGGAGAAGCCGTCGGTTGACGTTCCCGCACCGTCGGAAGCTCCGGAGACAAAGCCGTCTGAGACTGCCACGGCGGTCGCGGAACCGCCGGAGGCGAAGGAGCTGGCTCCGGCTGTCAAGGGGACAAACGGAAGACCTGCTGAGAACGGCAAATCAGCGGAACCAAGACCGGAGCGTACGGGAGCGGCCCGGCCCAGGGCGACAAGCGAAGCCAAGGTAAATGGAGCTAGGCCGGCTAATGGCGAGGCCACTCGTAGACCGGCCGCTGAGAATCGACCGCCTTTAGCGGAAAATCGGCTCCCGACGGAAGCGAAGCCGGCCGAAAACAAGGTTGCTGAACAAAAGCCGGTTACGAATGAATTGAGAAATGCGCCGGAGAATAGCTCGGCTGCCGTAACTTCCGGCGCTGCTCCTCCAAGCGCCACGCAGTCAGCGGCGGCAACGCCGGGCGGACAATTCCAACGGCGCGGACGTCATTCCATCGGCAATACCGGGCAGGGTGGTCAGCGCAACAGCACCACGCTCGATCTGGTGGAACTGAAAGACATGAGCATTCAGGCGCTCAACCAGATCGCAAAAGATCTAGGAGTGCCCGGCGCCGCCGGACTACGCAAGCAGGAGCTAATTTTCAAAATCCTGCAAACGCAAGCCGAAAAGAGTGGGCTGATCTTTTCGGAAGGCGTGCTGGAGTGCCTGCCCGATGGTTTTGGGTTCTTGCGCGCTCCCGAGTACAACTATCTGCCCGGTCCCGATGACGTTTACGTTTCGCCTTCGCAGATCCGGCGCTTTGACCTCCGCACAGGCGACACCGTATCGGGCCAGATTCGTCCACCGAAAGAAGGCGAGCGCTACTTCGCGCTCATTAAAGTTGACGCGATCAACTTCGAGCCGCCGGAGGAATCGCGCAACAAAATCTTCTTTGATAACCTGACGCCGCTCTATCCCGATGAACGGCTGAAGCTGGAGACGGGCAAAGATAACTTTTCAGGCCGCGTGATGGATCTGCTGACGCCGCTCGGAAAAGGGCAGCGCGGCTTGATTGTGGCTCCTCCGCGTACCGGTAAAACCATGATGCTGCAAAGCATCGCCAATTCGATCACCATCAACCACCCGGAAGTGAATCTCATTGTTCTTCTGATTGATGAGCGCCCGGAAGAAGTCACGGACATGCAGCGTTCCGTGCGCGGCGAAGTCATCAGTTCCACGTTTGATGAACCGGCGGCGCGGCACGTCCAGGTAGCGGAAATGGTGATCGAAAAAGCCAAGCGGCTGATCGAGCACAAACGCGATGTCGTGATTCTGCTGGACTCGATTACGCGTCTGGCTCGCGCTTATAACACGGTGGTTCCGCCGTCCGGCAAAGTACTGTCCGGCGGCGTGGATTCGAATGCGTTGCAGCGTCCGAAACGGTTCTTCGGAGCGGCGCGTAACATCGAGGAAGGCGGTTCATTGACAATTGTGGCGACGGCGCTGATCGATACGGGAAGCCGCATGGATGACGTGATCTTTGAAGAGTTCAAGGGTACCGGTAACATGGAAATCCACCTGGATCGCAAGCTGGTGGATAAGCGCGTATTCCCGGCCATCGACATCAACCGCAGCGGCACCCGCAAGGAGGAACTGCTGATGCCTAAGGAAGAGCTGAACCGAGTGTGGGTGCTGCGTAAAGTGCTGAACCCGCTCTCGCCCGTGGAATCCATGGAGCTGCTGCTGGACAAGCTGGGGAGAACGCGCAGCAACGCGGAATTCCTGGCTGCCATGAGCGGCTGATGGAAGCGCTGACAATTTAACCATTCGATGGGCCGCATACGAATTCTCTCTGATCATGTCGCGAATAAAATCGCTGCCGGAGAGGTCGTAGAGCGGCCCGCTTCTGTTGCCAAAGAGCTGCTCGAAAACGCGCTGGATGCGGGCGCGACCGAGATCCGCATCGATGCGGAAAACGCCGGACGGCGCCTGATCCGTATTCAGGACAATGGCTGCGGCATGTTGCGCGATGATGCGCTGCTGGCGTTTGAGCGCCATGGGACCAGCAAGCTGAGCGATGTCAAGGATCTGCTGGCGATTGCCACATTAGGCTTCCGCGGAGAAGCGTTGCCGTCCATTGCTTCCGTGAGCCGCCTGCTTCTCGAAACGCGATCAGGGGAAGAGCAAACGGGAACAGCGGTGGAGATCAGCGGCGGCAAGCTGCTGCGCTGCGATGAGATTGCGCGGCCTATTGGAACCACTATTGCCGTACGCGATCTGTTCTTTAATATCCCGGCGCGCAAAAAATTTCTGCGGTCTGATGGGACGGAACTAGCGCATCTTGGCTCGCTTGTGACGCACTACAGCTTGGGCCATGTGAATAAGCGCTTTGAGCTTTACCACGAAGGCCGCGAACTGCTCAACGTCACTCCGGTAGAAACGATTCGCGAGCGGGCTTTTCAGGTGTTTGGCTCGGAAATCATGGCGGATTTGGTCGATGTTAATCCGCGTATTTTTGAGCTTCGCCTGCCTCCGCCGTATGTGCCTTTTCACGAGCAGTCCGAGGCGCGGCAGGTTCCGGATGAACCGGAAACGGCGCAGTTCTCACTGGAAGGACTGGTTTCCGGGCCGCATGTGCAAAAGCTGAATCGCAATTCGGTTTTCCTTTTTGTCAACGGCCGGCTCATTCGCGACAAACTGCTTCTGCATGCGATACAGGCGGCCTATCATAACTTGATGCCTCCGGGGTGCTTCCCCTTTGCTCTTCTGTTTTTGAACTGCGATCCGGGCGAGGTGGATGTGAATGTGCATCCGGCCAAGACGGAGGTGCGGTTCCGCGAGCCGGCGCTGGTGCGCGGGTTGATCGTG
>CAXUBB010000095.1:0-9991 GCA_964249105.1 uncultured Bryobacteraceae bacterium
CCAAAAGTAGCGGAAAGCAGTCGCCTCTTCGCACACCGCAACCCTTCTTATGAGCTGGAATGAATTACTGCAGTTCGCAACACTGACCGCATCGGCAGCGGCTGTGCTCGGGGTTGGTTTCGCGATCTTAAACCATCGAAAGCAGGTCAACGCCTCTATGGATCTGGGCTTGAGTGAGCGACTGCATCGATTATTTCAGTCACTTCCTTTCGAAGTGCGGTCTTCGCATCTCGCCCGAAGAGAACCCTCCCCGGCGCAGGCCGAGTTAACGGCGATCATGATCGTTGACTTCTTGTATTTGATGCACTCCGCTCACACGCTCTATACAAGCGGCTACTTCTCCGGCCGTCTTTGGAAGCAAATGCGATGGCAGGCGGAACAGGCCTTGTGCCCGCCGGTCTTTCGCGCTCATTGGCCGCAAGTCCGTGGGGAGTTTGCGAGCAGCCCGGCTTTCCTGGCGTTCGTCGAGGCCAGCCAACAGGCCGATGATCGCAGCAGACCACGGGCCGGCAAAAAACAGAGAGGCTGATCTTCCTTCGCAGAAGGCAAGGGATGCCGAGCAGGTAGCGGGCGCTTGCGGTTGCCGTGCGTCAGAAAAAGCAGGTTTCCCCCTGTTGCGAGATCGTTGAAACTGTTGCCCATCTCTCCCAACCTGTTTTCTACGTGGGTCCAGATCGCCCAGAACCCTTGGCGGAAACAGGACCGCCCTGATCCTGTTTGTTGATTCTTATTTGTACACCGGAATATTTGTCTTGCGAGTAGTGAGGGCACGCTGGAAATTTCCCTTTTTCGTTTCGGTGCTGGCACTTCTTCGATACGCTGACTTCCCTAGCGGCAAAACCGGGCTGGATGAGAGACGGAATGGCCGGTTCTCGGTAATTCGCGATTACCTTCCGGGCTTCAGCGGACGCGCCATTGTGCGCTTGGTGATCATACCGTGATCCAAATGTACAGGCTTTGTTAGGTCTCATCGTAGCTTCCCTTCCGTAGCCCCAATTTAAAATCGTCATTTTGCTCTGAAACGGGCTGAATATCTGAGGGGGAAAGCGGGCCATTGACAAGGACTGTGTCCACTACTGAACCGTCAACGATTGCCGCAGGAGGGTACGAGCGGGGGTCGGCAACTGATCGGCATGGGCCAGCAGGAGACTGACCTGCCACATTTCCGTGCTGCTCAGGGAGCCCGTGTAAGCCGGCATGCCCGTGAGTCGGATGCCGTTCGCCACTTTCCAATACGTCTCACCAACCGGATCGTCAATGACACCGTGCCCCTGAAAGAGTTGCGGCGGTTTCGGAAACATGCCCTTGGCCGTGGGCGTGTCCGGCTCCCCGGACAGGCCGTGACACATGGCGCAATGGGTCCGGTACGTGCGAGCTCCAGCGACGTCATTTTCCTCATTGGCTGCGATCGGGGGATTCTTGGGTGCTTCTTTGTGAATACGGGCGTTCAGCGCCAGATGCGCTAATTGCTTTTCAAAGGGGAGAGGCGAAGAAGCCGTGGCGACCGGAGCGTACCCAAAACGGAAATACAGCCACCGGATAACGGCAAAAGAAGAATGCCGATGACTAGTCCCAGCATGAATTTTGGCATGAGAAGTTTTCATACTAATTGTCAACAGGAGAGAAAAGCAAGACTCCGCGACGTGATCGCATCCACCCGCTCCATGCAGCAGCGGCCGCTACGAAACGGCACACGAGATACTCCATTCGACCGAATCATAAGCCTTGCTCCGCTCAGACTGACAAAACTACCTGGTGAATCTCCCGCATCCCTTGAGACGTATTTATCCCTTGTTTAACCACCATTCCATATCATCTTTTTAGTTATGAAACAGATTAGCTTCACAGGAAGGAATAGATCAGTGTCTCCCAGCAAATTAAAATCTTGCGCCAGTAGAATTTTTGCCGCCGGAGCAGGCGCAGCATTGACGATCACTACTTTCACTCTTGTCGTGAATCGACCTTTGCTCGCCCTTCAGTCTGGCAGTTCCCAAGTCAACAAGGCGTCGTCTGCGGTGACGCCGGACAAAGCCCCTCCGGCGCACTCCCCAGGCGATGTGGAAATGGTTGCGGCCATGAAAGGGCTTTCCGCAGCCACGCCAGCCATCAAAATGACTGGTCAGGTAGACACAGACTTTATGCTCCTGATGATTCCTCATCATGACGCCGGTATTGCCATGTCATCAGCCGAAGCTGATTTCGGCGAGCATAAAGAGTTAAAAGATATGGCTGTGCTTGACGTACATGATCAGACGAAAGATAACCGGGACATGCGTTCCTATCTCCAGCATCCCGCCCGCGCGAACCCCGCTGCCGCTCCGACGGCAGAAACAGCCATGCTGGCCGCGATGACGAAAATGTCACAATCGATGAAAGGGATGAAACTCAATGGCAAGCAGGATCACGATTTCATTATTATGATGATTCCTCATCACGAAGCAGCCATCGCCATGGCTGAAATCGAGTTGAAACATGGAAGCGATCCGCGAGTGAAGAAGGTCGCCCAAGGTGTTTTTGACGGGCAGTCCAAAGACGTTCGCGATATGAAGAAATGGTATAAGGAATGGTTCGGCTCGGATGATTCTATGTGAAGCAAAGCCGGGCTTGTCAGGGATCATGAGAGACCCTAACAGGTCTTTCATTGTTCCAGCGTCGTAACGCCTAGCATTGCCCACTGTCTTTCCTTCTGCTTGCCACGCTCGTCCGTGCTTACGAGAGCAAGAGCCCTGGCCGCTTCCGCGCAGGGTTTCGTGATCAAGAAATCGCTTTCGCGAGCAGGAATGCCGCCGCTGCAGCCACACCACCGACCAGCGTTGTCTGTATCGTGCTCTTGATGGCTGGTGTTCCGGTAGCCCGGCCCTTGCAGTAACCGAACACGGCGAGCGCCAGCAGAGTCAGCGCGACAGAAAACAATAGAGCTTGATGAGCACTGCCCGCTAAAAAGTAGGGCAAGAGGGGAATCAAACCCCCGGCAATGTAAGAGGCCGCGATCGTAACAGCGCTTGTCAGAGCGCGGCTGGGGTCGGGTTTTTCTAAACCCAATTCAAAACGCATCATAAAGGCAACCCACGCTTCGGGCCGAGTGCTCAAAGCGTGGACAACAGAAGAGCTTTCTGAGTGGCTGACGCCATATTCTTCAAAGATCCGAATCACTTCGCGCTTCTCGTCTTCTGGAATTTCGCGGACCTCCCGTTCCTCTCGCCTATACTCATTCTCGTAATGTTCGGCATCCCCTCGTGCGGCCAGATAGCCGCCCAGACCCATGGCAATCGACCCGGCTGCGATCTCGGCCAATCCAGCCGTCACCACAACGCGCGTCGAATCCACGGCTCCAGAGAGTCCAGCGGCGAGAGCGAAGGGAACTGTTAATCCGTCCGACATGCCAATGACAACGTCCCGGACCAAGTTGCCGGACGTAAAATGCCGCTCGATGTGTGGGGTTAGAGGCATTGTAGATGGAGCCTTCAAGGCTTGGCTTCCAGAGTAGCGGAACCAAGATAAAAGGGAGATAAACGTTGGCCTTCCCTGGGGAAGTAATCACGTACTGTAACGAAAGTAAGCAGAATTTCTGCTCATTCATCGTCCGTTTATCTAGCAAACATTATGATGGACTTGCCACTTCGGGAAGCGAGAATGGAAAACACAGAAATTGTGTTCGCTAACCCTGTGATATCGACTGGCAGGCGCTTAGCAGCGTCGTGCCGATCAGACAATCGAAGGGCCGAGGCTGCGTAATGGTTTGCTGCCTTCAGCATTCTTCGCCGGATCAGCGACTTAAGATACGCGGCAGTGCGCGAAAGGAAAATAAAGAATGTCAATGTTCAAGGATTCGATGAGTCGCCGGAGTGCTCTTGCGTTCAGCGGCGCTCTCGCCGGAGGTCTAGTGGCTTCCGGTACGCCTTCATCGGTGGAAGGAAACACGAGTGCAGAGACAGCGCAGATGTCCGCCTCGCCGGAGCCCGCCGCGACCAACAATGGGCCGGCTACCCCTGACACAACGGGAGGCGGCGGCGAGCTGCATCAAAATGCCGGGGGAACGCACCCGTCGCTGACCACGAATCAGGGCATCGCGATTGCCGATGATGAGAACTCGCTCAAAGCCGGGCCGCGCGGACCCGTGCTGCTTGAGGATTTCATGCTTCGCGAGAAGATCAACCACTTCGACCACGAACGCATCCCGGAGCGCGTGGTGCATGCCCGCGGCTCGGCTGCGCATGGCTATTTTGAGTTAACGGCTTCGCTTGCCGATGTATCCAAGGCGGGCATCTTCAACCGCGTGGGCGAGCGCACTCCTGTTTTCACCCGCTTTTCGACAGTAGCCGGGAACAAAGGCTCCGCCGACACGGCCCGGGACGTGCGCGGTTTCGCCGTCAAATTTTATACTTCCGAAGGTAATTGGGACTTGGTCGGCAATAATATTCCCGTCTTCTTCATCCAGGACGCCATCAAATTTCCCGATCTGATCCACGCCGCCAAGCCGGAGCCGGATCGTGAATTTCCCCAAGCTCAAACGGCGCACGACACGTTCTGGGATTTCGTTTCATTAACTCCCGAGAGCACTCACATGCTGCTGTGGATTATGTCGGACCG
Source organism: uncultured Bryobacteraceae bacterium (assembly GCA_964249105.1). Taxonomy (GTDB): domain Bacteria; phylum Acidobacteriota; class Terriglobia; order Bryobacterales; family Bryobacteraceae; genus Bog-105. The sequence goes on from CAXUBB010000095.1 coordinate 4,591, forward strand.
GACCATCCCTCGCTCCCTGCGCATGATGGAAGGCTTCGGGATTCATACCTTCCGGCTCGTGAATCAAGCGGGTAAGTCCACCTACGCGAAGTTCCACTGGCGGCCCGAGCAAGGGATGCAGTCCTTAATCTGGGATGAGGCGCTGAAAATTAACGGCGCTGATCCCGATTACCATCGACGCGATCTCTGGACTGCCATTGATAGCGGCGATTTCCCGGCCTGGGAATTGGCTGTCCAGCTCTTCGATGAGGATTTTGCTAAAAAATTCGAGTTCGACGTGCTGGACGCGAGCAAAATCATTCCGGAAGAGCAAGTTCCGCTCAAGATCATCGGCCGCATGGTGCTGGACCGCAATCCCGGCAACTTCTTTGCGGAAACCGAGCAAGTCGCCTACTGCCCCACGCATGTGGTGCCCGGCATTGATTTCACCAATGATCCGCTGCTGCAAGGACGTCTCTTTTCGTATCTCGATACGCAGATGACGCGCTTGGGAGGCCCAAATTTTGCGGAAATCCCGATCAACCGGCCCAAATGCCCCGTCATGAACTTTCAGCGGGATGGGCATATGCAGGTGGGAGTGCCGACCGGCCGGGTCAACTACTCGCCCAGCTCACTCGCCAGCCAGGTTCCGCGTGAAGATCCGAAGCGCGGCTATACAAGTTTTGCCGAGCGGCAAGAAGGCGACAAGCTGCGGGTCCGGCCAGCCTCCTTCGCAGACCACTATAGCCAAGCTCGACAGTTCTTCTACAGCCTGAGCGAGCCGGAGCAAAATCATATCATTGCGGCGTTCACCTTTGAACTGAGCAAGGTCGAAACCAAAGCAGTTCGTACCCGTATGCTGAGTCAATTGGCGAATGTCGATCCGAAAATAGCGCAGCGCGTCGCGAATGGCCTTGGCCACCAGGAACCGATCACCAAAGCGCCGACGACCACACCGGTTCGTACCGATCTCAAACCATCACCGGCGCTCAGCATCCTGGCCAAAACAAAGCCGACGGTGAAAGGACGTACTGTCGGCTGTCTCATCGCCGATGGGAGTGATCCGGCCTTCATCACAGCCCTGAAAGCCAGTGCCCAGAAGAGCGGCGCCAAGCTGAAGGTGATTGCTCCCAAAGTGGAAGGAGCGAAGGGCGCGAACGGCCGGATGATTCCAGCCGACTTCCAACTGGCGGGTGGCCCGTCCGTCCTCTTTGATGCGGTGGTTCTGGCTGTCTCTCCCGAAGGCGCTCAGCAATTGGTCCTGCAATCGGCGGCTGTCAGCTTTGTGCAAGATGCGTTCGCTCACCTGAAAGTGATTGGACATACTCCCGGAGCGGCTCCGCTGTTGCAGAAAGCCAATGCGATACCAGATCGGGGGATTGTTGCTTTGCAGAGCAACAACTCTGCTGATGTTTTCCTGGCCGAAGCGGCTAAAGGCCGGATTTGGGACCGCGAGCCCAAGGTGCGCCCGGTCGTCTAAGTACAGCTAAGCCGGACATTGTCGCGCCCCCCAGCAGGCAAATGTCCGGCAGGAGCAGCCCCGCCGTCACATCGGCCACGGACAGCCTGGGAACGCAGTCGTGATTTACTACGATCTTTGCCGGGAAGAGCCCGCGGGCTTTTTAGATCACTGAAAAAGTTCGGAGCAAGCCGTTTCCAGGCGTGAAACTCTCAGAATCGGCCATGACCCGCCTTAATAGAACTCGGACGTCTACCGAAGAGCAATCCGAAAAGCGGCCAAGTCAAATTATTCGCCTTTGATTGTGCGGTGTCAATCGCGTATCTTGCCACACCACATTTATCTGCCGTTTAGATTAAAGTGGCATTTCTTCGTTGGACAAAACAGCTTCCGTTTCGATATGGGCAGTAGGAGAAACACACGCACTCATGATCAATCCCATACCAAATCAATCAGATGTCTTCCTTCCCATGACACAGCCTAAAGGCATGCAAGCCGCTCCAGCAAAACAGCATCAGCTGACAGAGGACTCCGTTGTTTTAAGCCCACAAGCAAAGGCTGCCGCCTCGGGAGACATAGACCACGACGGCGACAGTCATTAGCGAACAGGAACAACAATCTCGCCGAAGCCGTTCCGGGCAGAAAACGGATTGGTGATATCCAAAGCCGGAAACTCGTCAGCATTGGTCAATTCCTGTTTCTCCCACAGTAAGCGTTCTCCACGAATCGGAGGCATCTGTTCGCTGCGAAGCGGAATCGTGGCGGCAAAGCCGAGTGCAACGAGAAAAGTAACAGGAGGACTCCGCATGAGGGAATTCGAAATGAACGATAAACAGTAGTTCAAGATGTGTTCGGCAGCACACCGGTGATCCTGTCTGACCCGCACAGAGCAAGAATTCAGCAACGTTTACCCTCGCTCACGCGTCTGTTGAGACACTTCCCAAATGATGCTTGTGCTCCTCAGCTGCCCTGGCAGTTACTATCCGCTGGCAGCGATCACTATGCTGTGGACCGCCGTGGCACTGGCGCAGTCACCACTTCCGTCCAGCCATGAACTTGAAATCGTGGTCGTTGATGCTTCGCACGTTGCCGTCGCGGACGCCACGGTGGAACTGCACGATGCCAAAGGTCCCATGCATTCGGCAACGACCTCCGCCGAGGGCCGCGTGGTGTTCGAGAATCTTCCGGAAGCTCATTTGCTGGTCTCTGTCTCCAAGGACGGCTTTCAGTCTGTGGAGAAACATTCGATTAAGTTGTCCGCTTCTGATCCCACGCAGCTTGAAATCACACTGACGCCCAAACTGCAGCACAAGGACCAAATCGATGTCCAAGGTTCTGTCGATCAGCTCGCTCAGAGCGGTTCCGGTAATACGTTTAATACTGGCGCGGCTCGTGAACTGCCCTCTCATCCGGCCACGGTCAGCGATGCCCTGCCGCTCGTGCCCGGAGTCACTCGTACACCGCAGGGAGCCCTCAGCATCTCCGCCGCCGGCGAGCATCGCAGTGCCTTAATTGTGAATTCAGCCGACGTGACGGACCCGGCTACCGGTCAATTTGGAACCACAGTCCCCATCGACAGTGTTGAAACGCTGAACGTGTATCAGACGCCGTTTCTGGCCGAGTACGGCCGCTTCACCGCCGGTCTGGTGTCGGTCGAAACGCACCGTGGGACAGATCACTGGAAATGGGAGATCAATGATCCCTTTCCAGACTTCCGCATCCGCAGCTACCATGTGAGGGGAATCATGGACGCGACCCCCCGGTTCAATCTGCAAGGCCCGCTTATTCCGGGTAAGTTGTATTTCTCCGAAGGGTTGGAATATGAGGTCCGCAAGGTTCCGGTCCTCACGCTTCCTTTCCCGCGGAACCAGGAAACCACACAAGGAATTAATTCCTTTTCGCAATTCGACTACATTCTTTCGCCCCGGCAACTCGTCACGGCCACCTTTCATATCGCCCCCGAGCAGCTGAAATCAGTCAACATGAACGCTTTCAACCCCGAGTCTACGGCTCCGGATGCCGGCATCTACAACGAGACGGCCACGCTGGCCGACAAGCTGACCATTGGCGGAAGTGATCTGTTTGAAAACACTCTCTCTTACACGCGCTTCACGGCAAACGTCTGGGGTCACGGAGTCCAAGATCTGGCGGTGACTCCCGAAGGCAATCAGGGCAACTACTTCGCGCAGCAGCAGCGCGCCGCGTCCCGCGCGGCATGGCTCAGCACCTACACGCTTCATCCGCTCTCCAAGATTGGCGCGCACAACCTCAAAGTCGGCGCTTACATTGCGCCGAGCTCTGAAAATGCCGAGATCTCCGAGCGCCCTTTCGGGATTTTTGATTCGGCAGGGAACCTGCTCGAACAAGTGTCTTACACGCCCGGTTCACCAGTCCATAAGAGCGACACGGATCTGTCTTTTTTCGCGCAGGATCACTGGATTGTAACGCCGCATCTCGCCGTCGACGCGGGTGTGCGGGGCGAGTCGCAGGCCATCACGGAAACACTCCGGTTCGCGCCGCGTGTCGGTATCGCCTGGACCCCGTTTCCGGAGATAGGAACGGTGGTGCGCGCGGGCGTCGGCCTTTTCTATGATCGCGTGCCGCTGAGCGTCTTCGGGTTTCCGCAGTACCCGAACCAGATCGCGGCGACGTACAACACCAGGGGCCAGATGATTCAGGGACCGATTACCTATGTCAACACCCTGGGGCAGGTGGATGCCCAAAACCCCTTTGTGATCCATGAAAACACAGCAGGCGATTTTTCTCCGCAGAGCACGACCTGGACCCTCCAGGTGGAGCAGCGGCTTTCATCCGCTGTTAAACTCCGCGCCTCTTACATGCAGAACGAGGCGGGAGGACTGGTCATAATGAACCCACTGGCGCCACGGCCTAGCAGCGCACTCAGTTCGATGCTCTTGACCGGAAACGGCCGGTCCCGCTACCGGCAACTCGAAATCATGAGCCGTCTCCGGCTGCGAGGTGATCAACAGCAGCTCTTTGTTTCCTACGTGCGCAGCCGCGCGGAAGGTGATTTGAACGACTTCAGCAACTACTTGGGAAACTTTCCCGCTCCGATCATCAGGCCCAACGAGTCCGGCCCTCTTCCCACCGATCTTCCCCATCGATTCCTGGCTTGGGGTCTCCTCCATTTCCCCGGGAAAATGCAGCTCGCGCCGCTCTTCGAGTGGAGAAGCGGTTTTCCGTATCTGGCTACCGACGCCATACAGGCCTACGCCGGCAACCCGTACCGGCAGCGCTATCCCAACTTCCTGTCGCTGGACGCGCGCCTTTCGAAAGATTTTAAGGTAAACGCGAAGTACACGGTGCGGTTCTCCGTGAGTACGTACAATCTCACGAATCACTTTAATCCGGATTCGGTCTACTCCAATACGGACGCTCCGCTTTACGGTCTCTTCTTCGGCCAGCATAAGCGCCGGTTCTTGGCGGATTTTGATGTGTTTTTCTGAGAGCCGCCCGCCTGCGCATTGCGCTCTGACGGACCTCGGGGACCCTTATCGTACGATGATCGTCAAGAAGTTTCGGTATGCGACTGCTTTTGATTGAGGACGAAGAGGACATGGCTCGGTTGATTGCCAAAGGATTGCAGCAGGATTCGCATGCTGTCGATCTGGCCAGCGACGGCCCCTCCGGGCGGGAACAGGCTGTCGCGCATCCCTACGATCTCATTATTCTCGATATTCGGCTGCCTCGCAAAGACGGTTGGACCGTCTGCCGCGAACTGCGGGAAGCCGGTCTGCCGACTCCAATCCTCATGCTGACCGCCAGCGGAGCGTACGAGGACCGAGTGAAGGGGCTTGACCTAGGAGCGGATGACTATCTTGTCAAACCGTTTGACATCCATGAACTGCTGGCGCGGGTGCGTGCGCTGCTCCGGCGGAGACCCTTGCTGCAAAATCCTTTTCTTCGCGTCGATACGCTCGAACTCGATACCCGATCCAGAAC
>CAXUBB010000095.1:10001-13785 GCA_964249105.1 uncultured Bryobacteraceae bacterium
CCTTATTGGAGTGTCTCGCCCGGGACGTCGATACTCTGCTCGACCGTGAAACGATTTCGGAGCGGGTCTGGAACCAGCCGTACGAGCCGTTCTCCAATCTCATTGAGGAATACATCAAAAGATTACGCAAGAAGATCGATGGCGAAGGACAGAAACGGCTTCTGCACGCCCGACGCGGCGAAGGCTATATCTTGACCGCTAAGGAATTTGCGTGAACGCCGTCCGTACTCGCTTCGAGAACGGGAACTGCCATCTCGAAAGTCGTCCGCCCCGGACGTGACTCCACTAAGGTGAGAGTTCCACGGTGATTTTCCATGATGGTTTTGGCAATCGCCAGTCCCAGCCCTGCTCCCGTCGTGATTTCGTGATCGGGCCGGCATTCCTGAAAGAAGCGTTCGAAGATCCGCGCCTGTGCCGCTTCCGAAATGCCGATGCCGTTATCGGTTACGGAACAAACCCATAGCCCTCCCCGCCGGAAAAGAGTCAACTCGATGGTCCCGCCAAACGGCGTGAATTTCACGGCATTTTCGAGCAGGATCAGAACGGCCTGCTTGAGCAGATCCGCGTCGCCCAGGCACCCCGCTTCCGGCAGACTGCTCAGCTGCAATGTTTGTTGCTTCCCGTGCGCCAGCGCTTTGGCCGCCCGCACCGCATCGGAGACCGCATCGTCCAGATATATCTCTTTCCGTTCGAGCTTTCGCGCCGCCGTGTCGGCCTGGCACAGAAAGAACATGTCTTCGACGATTCTTCGAAGCTGGTGCATCTGCTGCTCGATGACCTGCAGCGAATCCTGGCAATCACACAGGTTCGTATCCAAATTGCGATTCGTCACTTGCGCCGCTGCGAGGGCGATCGTGACCGGCGTCCGGATCTGGTGCGAGGCATCCGCCATGAAACGCCGCTGCACATGGAATGCCTCCTCCAACCGATCCAGGAGGGAATTGAACCGCGAACCGAGAGTGCCGATTTCGTCGTCCTCGCGGCTCAGCTTCACGCGGGCGCTGAGATCCGAGGAGGTGACCGTGTCGACGGTTTGTGCCAGTTCCTGCAAGGGCTGTAAAGATCTTCTGGCCAGCCCATATCCCGCCAGTCCGGCGAGCCCGAGCCCGATCGGAACAAAAATCAATAACCCGACACGAATGCGCCGGAGGGACGCTAGGGCGGGAGCGACCGGTCTGGCGGCATAGATCTGATAAACCGTGTTAAACTTTGGCACCCGGAAAGTGCGAGTCGCGATCTGAAACCCGTGAAGGATGGCTCCCTCTCGCAACGTCTCCGTGGGAATGGCGCGCAGATCGAGACGGTGTTGGTCTCCCGGTTTATAGGCGGCGTTCCGACGGCCTTCGCGTACCAGAATCTGCGTATCGGTCAGAGCGGAGCTTCCGGTTTCGTCTAACACCGCTTGCAGGTCCCGTTCTCCACCGAGTTGGGTCGAGTGCTCGCTCAATTCATGTTCCGCCGACATGGCGGTGGCGCCGGTGGCGACCTGCAACGCCGTATCGAGCCGGAGATACGCGTCATTCTGAGCGAGCAGATAGGCCGCAAGAGCCAGGGCCATCACGAGGCTACCGAACAACGCCGTGAAGCAGAGGGTCAAGCGAGATCGTACAGACATGCTGGTTCAGCCTCGATCAGAAGCAGCGCGAGGCGACCGGTTAACATCTACGAAAGAGAAATGCAGAATCAATCCTCTGCAGGAAGTCGTTCCGGTCTGCGACGCCCTCTTGATCTTATCTCTTCGCCGCCCCTAGGACAAAAACTTCGATGCCACGATTTGTTCTCGGTTTTGCCTCCGGCCTGCTCTTTTTGCGCTGTTCGGCTGGTTGTATTTTCGTTTTGGGTACGCACCAAATGAGGAGAACTATAGAGCCGGAGCTCACCTGTATCGCACCAACTGTGCCACGTGCCATGGGTCGTCCGGTCAAGCGGCCGTCGCCGACCTCGAAGGGCATGTATTCGCTGCCCTAACGTTCCAAGGCCATGGCGCGACCGACGATGCGGTTGGTGAGACGTATTGGAAAGTGGCGAACGGCATCCACCTGACCGGTATGCCCCCTTATACCGACTCCCTGAGTGAACCCGAGATGTAGCGGATTAGCTTGCCGCTCGCCGATGCGGACCAGCTACCGCCGCCGGTTTGCCGTACACTGGAGCAGGCCTTGCCAGAGAATGAACGGAGACCTGCCGCTTTAAAATTTATCGTCCGTTTAGGAACCTGCACTGCACAGCCGCGCGTCTCAAGACCATTCTTGTCCACAGAGGAATTTTTAATACATGATGTCTGCCGCTCCTTCTTTGCACGAACGAGTAATCCCGGTTGAGGGAGAAACTCGCTCCGAACACCAGTATGCGAATGCCGTCAATCCGCACTGGACCCGGCTGCTCAAGCTCCTGCAGATGAACGTTCGTTACGGGCGCTGCCAGGGAGCCGAACTCTTCACCACGGAAGGACGGCGCATCCTGGACTTCCTTTCCGGTTACTGCGTGCACAACCTCGGCCATAATCACCCAGCCATTATTACCGCGCTGAAAGACGAGCTGGACCGCTGCGGTCCCGCCATGCTCCAGAGCCACGTACCGGAACGCGCCGGCGAATTGGCCGAGCGATTGTGCTCGCTGGCGGGCGGCGCTCTAGCGAAAGTGTTCTTCTGCAGTTCCGGGAGCGAGGGGATCGAAGCGGCCATCAAGTTTGCGAGAGCCCATACGAAACGAGTCGGCCTTCTTTATGCAGAAGGAGCGTTTCATGGATTGACCTGCGGCGCGCTTTCCTTGATGGGAGATCCCTTTTGGAAGCAGGGATTCGGTCCTTTGCTGACCGGCACGCAGCAGATTCCTTTCAACGATTTATCCGCCTTGGAACAACAGCTACGGGCCAAATCCTATGCGGCATTCTTTGTGGAGCCGATGCAAGGAGAGGGCGGAATTCGTCTCCCGGCTCCGGGCTATCTCTCCCAGGCGAGCGCCCTATGTCAACGGTATGGAACCCTGCTGGTGCTCGATGAAGTGCAGACCGGGTTCTACCGAACCGGTCCCTTTCTGGCCGCGCATCACGACTCGGTTCAGCCCGACATGGTAATTCTCGCCAAAGCCATGAGCGGCGGTCTGGTTCCGAGCGGAGCCGTTCTGATGACCGATGCGGTTTATCATTCGGTGTACGGATCGCTGAAACGCTCGCTGATCCATACCTCCACCTTTTCCGAGAACGGTTTGGCGATGCGCGTGGGACTCGCGGTGCTCGATGCCCTCGAAGCGGAGGAGGCTGGTATTCGCTCCGACGCGCGTGGCGCGTACCTGCGGCAGCGGCTCCGGGAAAGGCTAAGCGGTTTCGAGATGATTGAGGAAGTCCGTGGCCAGGGTCTCTTCACGGGCATTGCCTTCCGTGCGCCCGGCAAACTCTCTTTGCGGCTGGCCTATGAGGCTTTCACGAAAATTCATCCGGCCATGTTTGGACAGGTTCTCGTTATGCGGCTGTTCCGAGATCACGGGATTCTCACGCAGATCTGCGGAAACAATTTCCTGGTGTTAAAGCTCGCCCCCGCGTTGATCGTTACTGAAAGCCAGATCGACGAAGCCGTCGAGGCGATTGATCAAGTAGTGGAACTGGCTCACTCACCAACGGTGTTTTGGAGCGAAGCGCTGGGACTGGCCCGGCGCGCTGTAAACGTTTGATGAGATTTGCGGGTTCTGTTGTGGCAGCACTGAGCTTGGCGCTTTGGGTGAAAGCGGATACAACGCCTAACGGAGCTACTTTGCTCGACCTTGGTTACCCGGCCATGTATAACTT
>CAXUBB010000096.1:0-6793 GCA_964249105.1 uncultured Bryobacteraceae bacterium
AAGATCATTGACCGTTACAAGGTGGAAGAGATCGAGAAGGCGGCTGACGTGGTAATCTGGGTCTGTGATGAAGCGCCGGGATTCACGCCGGCACGCCTGCAGGACAGCGCTTTTGTCGGCAACATTGTGGAAGCGATGGCGGCCTATGGACGGGGCGACTTGGGCGAGCCGGAAATTCCATTAAACTCGGTGGACCGTTTGATTGTGATCGGCTCCGACGGCATGATGCGGGCCGTGCAGCAGGCTCGCCACTCCGTGCTGCGTCCGTTCCTGAACCCGGATCATCAGGCGATCGGCAGCATCAACTCGCCGATGCAGTGCATGATGAAGGAGATTTGCGCTCAATGCCTGCAAATGCACAAAGACCCCGTGACGGGCAAAGAGACGGTAGTTTTCTCCTGCTTTAATCAGGATCAGCCGCTGGACCATGTGGAGTTCGGCAGCCTTCGCTCGCGTTTGTCGCAGAACGGCGCGCAGGAAAAGCTGACCAAGCTTTGGATCGATCACTGCTTACGAAATATCGGCGCACGGCCTGAATTGGTGGTTCAATAACAGCTTCAGGCGCTTATCGTTCACATCGAGTGAACCGCCTCAAGCTGGGCGCGTGTCACGGTAGGGAATCCGATCAGGAAGTCGTCCATAGTTCCACCGTCTTTGATGTGGTTCAGGAACGTATCAATCGGCACCCGCGTGCCGCGAAAAACCGGAAACGATCCGCCGAGAATTTCGGAGTCTGTAACAACCACACTCTCATTTTGCGAATCGGCTGACATGGCACTATTGTGGCACGCTCACCCCGAAAAGTAAGCATGCGTTCGTTACGATAAAGATATCCCATGGATGTTACCTCTGTTGACCTGAAGAAGACGGTCAACCTTCCCAAAACCGCGTTTCCGATGAAGGCGAATTTACCGACTCTTGAGCCGAAGTTGCTCGGAGAGTGGGAAAGCATTGACCTTTATGCGCGCATTCGCGAGTCGCGCGCGGGTCATCCGCAGTACGTATTGCACGACGGGCCTCCTTACGCCAATGGCAATATCCATCTCGGCACGGCCTTCAACAAAATCTTGAAGGACTTTATTGTGAAATCCAAGAGCATGGCGGGGTTTGATGCGCCGTATGTTCCGGGTTGGGACTGCCACGGCCTGCCGATTGAATTCAAAGTCGATGGAGCGCTTGGCAAACGGAAGGCATCAATGACCATCGCGGAGATTCGCGCTGAGTGCCGCGCCTACGCCGCGAATTTCGTTAACATTCACCGCCGGGAATTCAAGCGTTTGGGCGTGCTGGGGCGATGGGACGATCCGTATCTCACGATGAGCGCTGAGTATGAGTCCGTGATTGCCCAGGCGTTTATTGATTTTCTCCAGCGCGGCTATGTTTATAAAGGGCTGAAACCCGTTCATTGGTGCATCAAGGACCGTACAGCGCTGGCGGAGGCGGAAGTGGAGTATGAGAACCATACCAGTCCTTCCATCTATGTCCGGTTTTCGTTAGTCTCCGATCCGGCTGCTCTCGATCCGGCGTTAGCGGGCCGGAAGGTTTATGTTCTGATCTGGACAACAACGCCCTGGACTATACCGGCTAACCTGGCGATCAGCTTCAATCCGAAGTTTGAATATGTCGCGGTGGATACGCCCGAAGGCATCACGATTGTCGCCGAGGGTTTGCTGCCGCAAGTATCCGAGATTCTTGGGTGGGACAGGACGATTGTTGCCAAGTTCCCAGGCGTCAAGCTGGAAGGGGCGGTGTTCCGGCATCCTTTTATTGATCGTGACTCCCTTGGCTTACTGGGCGATCACGTCACTTTAGAGCAAGGCACGGGCGCTGTTCATACCGCTCCTGGTCACGGACAAGAAGACTTCGTCATCTGCCAACGCTATGGAATCCCGGTCTATTGTCCGGTGGACGCGGCGGGCCGTATTTTCCGCGCGGAGGGTGCGCCGGGAGAGCTTCCTGAGGAGTTGATCGGCAAAACGGTTTGGGAGAGCAACCCGATCGTCATCAAGCTGCTGGAACAGCACGGGGCCTTGGCGGGTCAGGCGCGGCTGGAGCACAGCTATCCGCACTGCTGGCGCTGCCACAACCCGGTGATCTTTCGGGCCACGGAACAATGGTTCATCGGCATGGATCGGGAAGCGCTCCGCAGCCGTGCGCTCGAAGCCATCAAAACCGTAAAATGGCACCCCGCTTGGGGCGAGGAGCGTATCTCCAATATGATTGCCGTGCGCCCGGACTGGTGCATTTCGCGCCAGCGTGTATGGGGCGTGCCGATCACGGTATTTTATTGCGAAAGCTGCAGCGAGCCGTTTACGGATAGGCAGGTACTGGAGCGTGTGGTCGCCAAATTCCGCCAGGGCACTTCGGATGTTTGGTATTCCGAAAGCGTCCCTGAACTAATGGGTCCGGGCTGCGTCTGCGCGAAGTGCGGCGGCAGCGCGTTCCTCAAAGAGACTGACATTCTCGATGTCTGGTTCGACTCCGGTTCCAGCCATTTAGCGGTTTTAACGCCGCAAAATGGTCTGCATTGGCCGGCGGATATGTACATTGAAGGCGGCGATCAGTATCGGGGCTGGTTCCATAGCTCGCTGCTGATCGGCGTTGGGCTGAAGGACGGCGCTCCATACCGCGAATGCGCCACGCACGGCTGGACCCTGGATGCGGAAGGCCGCGCCATGTCCAAATCAATTGGCAATATCATCGAGCCGGAGAAAATCGTGAAGCAGTATGGGGCCGATCTTCTTCGGCTCTGGGTGGCTTCGGTGGACTTCACCGAGGATGTGCGCCTTTCCGACACGATCCTGACTCGATTGTCAGAGGCTTACCGGAAGTTGCGTAATACCTTCCGCTACATGCTCGGCAACATCCACGATTTTCAGCCTGAGCGCGACGCCGTTCCCGGTCATGAACTGGCAAGCCTTGACGCCTGGATTCTCGTCCGCGCCGAAAATCTGGTTCAACGCTGCCTTGCTTTTTACAGCGAGTATGCTTTCCACAAAGTTTACCGGGCCGTGTACGATTTTGCGACAACGGATTTAAGCGCGATTTACTTTGACTGCTCTAAAGACCGGCTCTATACCGAGAGCCCAGGATCACACGCACGGCGTTCCGCGCAAACAGCGCTTTACCGCATTCATCTTGCGCTGATGCGTTTGCTGGCCCCAATTCTTTCGTTCACATGCGAGGAAGTCTGGAAACACTCGCAGGGTTCTTCGCCAGATTCCGGCGCTGTCTCCCTTAAGAACGGGCATCCTCCCTTAAACGGCGGGAGCGTTCACTTGCAGTATTTTCCGCAGCCGGAAGAGTTAGGCAAGACATTGGACGTAATGCAACGCCGACAGGCGGCGGATTGGGACAAACTGGTGCCTGTCCGCGATCAGGTATTAAAGGTGCTGGATACGGCTCGTGACGACAAGGTGATTGGCTCATCTTTGGAGGCGGCTGTTCTCCTGCGAGCTAACGAGGATCTTTATGAGCTTCTCAGCAGGTACGCCGCTGATCTGCCGACTTGGTTTATTGTTTCTCAGGTTGAATTGGAACAAGGACAGGAATCATCGCTGGATATCCGCGTTGAGCGCGCGCGCGGAGACAAATGCGAGCGCTGCTGGAAGTATAAAACGGATGTAGGGAGCAACCCGGAGTTTCCGACTGTTTGCGCTCATTGCGCGTCGGTATTGCCGGACTTCCTTCGTCAGCAGTGAGAAGTCACCATGAAGTACGGGCGAATTTTTGCGTTGGTGATTGCTCTCATTGTTGCCGCGGCTGACCATGTCACGAAAGTAATGATTCAGCACTCCATGAACAGCTTCGACATCATACCGGTGATTCCGGGGCTGCTTCGCCTTGTGCACACAGAGAATCCGGGAGCGGCCTTTGGAGTTCTGGCGGAAGGCAACCCGATCCTACGGAAAGTGATTCTCATTGGCGTCAGCTTCGTTGTGTTGTGTTTTGTTTTTTCAGCCCTGTGGAGCCGCAACAGCAGCTACGCCGCTCGCTCCACTCGTTTTGGGCTTGGTTTAATCCTAGGCGGCGCGCTGGGAAATCTGTACGACCGCATTGCCCACGGCACGGTCACTGACTTTATCGAGGTGTTTCACGGTTCCTGGTCGTTTCCGGCCTTTAATGTGGCTGATAGCGCCATCTCGATTGGCGCAACTCTCGTTTTACTTGAGATGCTCCGGTCCAGCCGCAAACGCGGGGAGGTAGCAAATGTTTCCCAAACTCATTAGCATTGGTTCTTTTTACATCCCGACCTATGGCGTGCTGGTAGCGCTCGGATTTCTGGCGGGATTGACTGTTACGTTGCGCCTGGCGCGCCGTATCGGTTTATCCCCGGAGAAAATCACAAATCTGGCTGTGTATTGCGCCATCGCCGGCATTTTTGGCGCAAAACTCTTTATGATTTTGTTTGATTTCGGCGACTATCTTCGAAATCCCGGACAGATTTTCACATTTGAAACCCTGCAAGCGGCGGGTGTTTTTCATGGCGGCTTGATCGCGGTTCTGATCTTCGCGGCACTTTATATGCGCCAGCAATCACTCCCGGCGCTGCGGACCATGGACGTGTTCGCTCCCGGCATCGCGGCGGGCCAAGCCATTGGACGTCTGGGCTGTTTTGCCGCCGGTTGCTGTTGGGGGCGACAGTGCGATCTGCCGTGGGGTGTTCGTTTCCGTTCCAATTTTGCCTCTCCGGTTCCCTTGGATAAAACCCTGCACCCGGTTCAAATCTATGAATCCGTCGCCGACTTAGCTATTTTTCTTTTTTTATATCGGCAGTTTGGACGCTCCGAAAAGCCGGGACAGATCATTGGTCTGTACCTGCTCCTCTACTCCGTGGCCCGTTTCATTATTGAGTTTTTCCGGGAGCATGAACAGTCGCTCGTGGGGCCGTTCTCATTGACGCAATGGATTGCCTTAGGGCTGCTGATCCTAGGAATCGGCATTCTACTGCGTGGGAAAAGTTCGGCGGCGATCCCGTCACGAAAGCCCGCCGGTGTTAGAGCTTAACGCGGATCTTTCGCATTAACGTCCGCTCCGCCCGTAACAGGGTGCGTCGCGCTCAGCTTTATATAACGGTCGAACTCTGCCTTGGCTTTTTCCCTCAAACCTTGTTTGCGATACGCCTGGGCCAAGACGTAATGCACTGGCGCATTATCGGGAGCTAATTGAGCAGCCTTCTCTAACTCGGTCAACGCTTTGGGCAGATCATTCAAGTTGAAGTATGCTTTCCCTAGCTGCTGATGGGCTTTCGGGTCGTCCGGCGCGATCTGTATGGCCTTTTGCAGATACTCAATAGCGTTTTCCGGCTGATTTGTTTCCAGGAATAAACCGCCTATATCGATAAACGGCCCCGGATTTTTTATTTGGGCATCGGCTTGCCAGTCCAGGGCGTTGCGATATGCCTGTAGAGCGTCATCAAGGTGTCCTAACGCCTGATAGCAAAGCCCCAGGTTGTCTTCGGCTTTAACATGCTTTGGGTCCAGCTTCAGGCATTTCTGAAACGCTTCGACAGCCTCTTCAAAACGGTTCTCGTTGTATTTTGTACGACCTAGATAGTACCAACCCAGGGCGCTGGCCGGGTCCCACTCAATGGACTTTGTAAACCATTTATCGGCGTCTGGAAAATCCCCAAGAACCACGTAATCCGCGCCTACGACCTGGAGATCAACGGCGCTCGGTTTGCGGTATTTCGCTCCTTCCGTGTACTCCGCCAGTGACGCGCCCGCCTTGGCTTGCCTAAAGAGAACATAACCGAGCAGATAATGAGCATCCGCGGAACCGGCGTGCTCCTTCAAGTATCGGCGGGTAGCGTTTTCCGCTTCGACCAGCATTCCCCCGGCGAGCAGGGATCTTGCTTCCGCGAGTGGGCCGGCGGTTGTCAGCGGGGCAGGCGCTTGGGCCTGAAGATCCTCCGTTTGAGCCGCTATTACCACTGGCGTGAAAATGGGCGCGAGCGCAATTACAATCGCCGGAAACTTAATTTGCACCGCCCCTTCCTACCGGGCATTGTATCTGGTGAGGCAGGCTGGATCATAATTAAGAAACTGGCAGTAATGCGAATACCTTACCGCAGTCGAATTAACAATGCTAGAGTAAGAAACCTAAGTTGAGGATCATCGTTGTGAATTTGGCAATTCGACGGTCGAAGTTTATCCGGGAGACGTTTGTCTCGCTTGCGGCCCTTATCGTTACAGCTTGTTTTGCTTCTTTTCGCGCTTCGGCGGCTTCCCCCTCGGACCTTACCAGTCAAACTTTTCAGCGGGAAGCGGCTGGCGACCTTGATGGCGCTCGCTCCCTTTTGGAACAGCAGGCCGGCGCATCTTCTAACGCGCAGGAAGCGCTGGCGGAGTTTTTGCAAAGGCATCATGATCCTAGCAGCCGTGATGCGTATCTGAAATGGGCCGGGGCGGAGCAGGACTCCGCGCAGCGCAAGGCAGCGCTCCGGCAACTGGTCCTAAATGACTTCATGGACGGCAAGAACAAGGAAATGGCAAGCGATCTTGCACAGTATCGCGCTGCCGGAGGCACTGACCTCGCCGAACCGCCGAAACGCGACAAAACCGCTCCGTTCTCAATCACCACCATTCCTGGTCCCCTGTCCGCTTTTGCAAGAATGGCGGCGCTTTCGCCGGATCTTGCTCCCGAGGAGTTACTTCCGGCCTTGGCGCGCAATGTCGCAACCAACGGCTACGAAGCTTCCGGCAACGCGGCGCTCCAGCAAACGGAGTATTTGCGGCTCGTCTTTCGTTATCTGGGCCAGGCGCGCGAACTGCAAGCGCTGGCAAACCACGAC
>CAXUBB010000096.1:6803-13758 GCA_964249105.1 uncultured Bryobacteraceae bacterium
AACCACGACCGTAAAATTGTGATTTCCACCTGTGACAGCGAGGAAACAGGAAATCTGCTGAAAGCGCTTGGCTATCGTATGCGCGGGTCTTGCGGCGGCGATCTTGTGCTGGAGACGGTGAATGCGACAAAGGCTTTTCTCACCGTGGACTCCGGGTTTCCGCTCTCCGAGTTGGAAGCGGATTTACGCGCGAACCATCGTTTTGAGCTTTCCTACGCGCCCACGCCGATTCCTGTTCTGTATACGCCCGCTTATTGGTTGAGCGCGCTGGGCCGCAATAATCAAGCGGAATTTATCGATGCCCTTCTGGGCGATCCGTCCCTGTGCCGCTTATACCTGGGCCTTTCTCATCTCGATCACGCCACGGCGGAAGCGCTGCGCAAACAGGCGCCGGCAACCAAGCTGAAGCTGTACGCCAATGTGCTGGATTTCTACGGCAGCATGTTCCAAATCAAGAATGGAGCCGCTGTTGTTCCCGGATCGCCGAAAACATGGTCGTCCATGATTGGCGTTTCACCGTCCAACCCCGGCCAGTTCTTTGAAAGACTCATTTCAACCGATGATGGCTGGGCGGCCAGCTATTTTGACGCGCTTTCCCGGATCGAAGGCCCGACGGCGGCGTACCTGACCCAGCCCGAGCGCATGCGGCGCTTCTATGATGCGCTTCGCGGCAAGATTACCACTCCCGGCCCGGCGCGTCCGGTATTCCGCTCCAGCACGGAGTTGATGTTGCTGACCACCTCCTTGCGGATCGATTCGAACGGCCAGCCGCATGTCCCTGGAGATCTGGAAATCTGGCGAACGCTTTTCATCAAGCACCCGCACGGCAAGTATGACGGCAAGCTCACTCGTTCCGCCGCCTCATGGCGTTCGAGCGATGATCTGTTTGAGTCGCTCTTTGCCTTGAGCCGGAAAACAGTCGAAAACGAACCGCTCAAAATCTTCCTTGCGCTGAACGATATTGACCGTCACCGCGATAAACCCATTTCGTCCCGGCTAGCGGCGCGCCTGGTTTCCGCGTATCGCTCCTACGGCGCTCAGTACTCGCTTTTCGCGGATGCTCCCGGTTTATCGGAAGCTTCGATGAACCGATTTCTGGATACCTGCGCCGATATGTCCTCTATCCGTGACACGCTGCTGAAAGCGGATGCGGTGGGTTCTTTTCAGGCGTTAGTGGAGCTATGGCGCATTGCGGCAATACGCCATGACCTTTCCGGGAATGCGCAGGACGGGTCCTTTACCAAACTGATTGCTCCGTTTGGGCACCTGCGGCAAGAGGGGGAATTGTTTGACGCGGACCGCTCCGCCTTCGATGCCCTTCTTTCATCGCTGCACTTGCAAACAGGCGGAAACGCACGCCAGGAGCAGATGGTGGAGTATCTTGTGGGAAGGCTGCGCGGCGCTGATAGTTCCGCGCCGTTTTCCCCAACGGAAAATTTTCTCCGCGTGTTTGACGCGCAGCGCCTCGTTACGCTCGATGGTCTTTTCGCGTTGGGAGACCGGAAGGGCAGTCTGGATCCCAAAACACTGAAAGCCATAAGCGCGCAAATCGAGCGCGTCACCGAGACGGAGAGCGTGCGCGGCTCTTTGTCTTCGGAAGAAAGGAATTCATTCGCTGTTGGTTACTGGAGTACCCGGCATATTGACCAGGAGCGCAAATTCAATCTGGATAAAACCCTGAAGGGCACGGACAAAAAGGATGCTCGTGAAGCTCTCGCGCCTTTTGTGCGCGACTCTTTAGTGGGACTTCTTTACAGCTATTACGCTCCCGCCGGCGCTCAAATCGTACTGACCAACCCGCAATTTGTTCGCAGCCATGACTTCATCGGGCCGGAAAGTTCGTTGGCAACCTGGCGCACGACCGAGGTAGCCGGCAGCGGTTGGCCGGCCAGCGCCGGCGGCAGATTAATTGGTTCGCTCACCGCGCTTCCCTATGCTGTGGCCGAAGCCGAGCAAAATTTTTTAACGCCCCGGCGCGAACAAGCCTTGATTTGGGCGGACTTAGTGCCGCAGATGATTGCCGATGTGACGATTACGCGTTGGCGGGATATCAAGCCGATTCAAGTACGCTGGGTCGCGCTCCACAT
The DNA here is from genome assembly GCA_964249105.1 of uncultured Bryobacteraceae bacterium. Classification (GTDB taxonomy): domain Bacteria; phylum Acidobacteriota; class Terriglobia; order Bryobacterales; family Bryobacteraceae; genus Bog-105. The sequence goes on from CAXUBB010000096.1 coordinate 8,891, forward strand.
TCAACGCGGCCGCAATCTTCTGGCCGCCGCCGCGCTTGATCCCACAGTGGAAGGGCCAGTATTGAACAGCTACAGCCGGTTTACGACGCCCGCCAGAGTGGAATGGATGGCGGAGCACCTGGGCACGGGCCGCTTCTCCGAAACGGTTTCAGAAATACCGACCTCCGTTCTGTATGCCATGGCGGAAGATCCCCGGCTGCAAAATATCTCGCCGGATCTGGCCTCCGAACAGATGAAAGCTATTGCGGCGGAGAACGCTTCGGAGCTGGATGCGGCGGCAATTGGCCGGTTATTCGGAACACCGAAACCGACTCTTACTCACTCCTATCAACCGGGGCTGCTTTATCTGCGCACTTTTCCCGCGCTGATGGGATATTCCAGCCGCCTGCTGGCGGAAAGCTGGGAATCCAATAATCTCTATTACGCCGCGCTCGCGGATGAGGTGGGAGTCCCCATGTCGCAGCTCGATGCTTACGTGCCGGAGTGGAACCGCTCGACGATTGAAAATATATTTGCTACTCATTTAGAAGATTGGCCTGCCTTGCTTCGTTCGCTTCACATCACGGCCAATGGTGTCCGGCAGCGCAACAACCAGACGGCTGCCGTCCATACGACAAATTAGGGAAGAACTAAGTGAATAAAGTCTTACGCAATATCAGTGTTACAGCCATCCTGAGCGCCATGGCCGGGTTATGGCTTTATGCGCAGGATCAGTCCACCTTTCGCGTGAAGGTGGAACTGGTGGTGCTTAGCTTTGCGGTCACGGATAATAAGGGCAAATACATTAACGGACTGAAGCCCAGCGATCTAGTAGTTTATGAGGACGATATTCGCCAAAAAATGGCGACTTTTGCCGAGGGCAATCGCGCTCCGCTGCAAGTTCTCGATAACGGCCAGACAAGGCCGCTGCGCATGGCGGAATCAGCAGGGGGCGACAATGGTCCGGCTGGTCCGGGCGTAGTCGATTTGCGTTCCAATGCGACCGGCACGAACGTTTTTGTCCTGTTCGATACCAGCAATTATATGTACCGGGGCTTTGTGTACGCGTCCGACGCGATTGCCGATTTCATTCGCGGCCTGGACCGCGCCGATTCCATCGCGGTTTATACATATAGCCGGAATCTAAACCGTGCCGTGCCGCTCAATCGGGATCGCGCGATGGCGGTGGCCGGTCTTCGCAAGGCGGTTGCCGGCGATGATTCCGCTCTCTACAATTGTCTTCTTCTCACGCTGCGGGATGCCGCCAAGGTGCCGGGCCGCAAAGTAGTCATTGTGTTCTCCAATGGACCTGACAACGCCAGCATGGTTGCCCCGGATGATGTGCGAGCCGTTGCCGAAGACGAGGGTATTCCCATTTATGTCATCTCCACAAACGAAGTAAGCAAGGACCCGATCTCCAGCAACATCTTCAAGCGCATCTCGAACAACACCGGCGGTAAGAGCTATTTTGCAAAGACCTGGCAAAAGCAAGTAGAGGCATTCGAATCCATCCGGGAAGACCTCGGCAACAGCTATACCGTGACCTACTATCCGCAACCCAATCCGAACGAGGGATTCCGCCGAATCAGAGTCGAACTGACTTCCGAAGCAGCGAAGAAATATAAGGTACGGGCGCGCCCCGGCTATCGTCCGCAGCGCGGAATTTAGACGAAACCGCCGCGAGGCGGTATGCATTCGCGAGCATGTGGACGCGAGTTCAAGGTAGTCGGGGCTGACTGGAAATATGCTATTGTGACCGAGACTCAGGACGCATATTTAAACTAAGAATAGACCGTTATTTTGAAGCAATGCACGGCAAATCGGGAAGTGATAAGAACTAGCTCGCTCTGCAAGTTGTGCTTGGGAAACAGCGCTCACGGTAAAGTGCCCAAGATGCACGCCAGGAAAGTCATCTGACCTGGAACGCCACTATCACGTGCACGATCGGGAGTTTCAGTTTTTCTTTAAGACAAAAAGCAAAGTGAAATGATGTTTGGGTTAGCGAATCAAAGCGGACTTGTCGAGACTGACCTGTGCCTTTGACCAATGATCGGGTCGCTAGAACCAAGTGCTGGCACGGTAGCGATCGTATTCAGCGCCAAACGCCGCGCGAAGGGTTGCCTCCTCGCGTCGGGCACGCACAATCTGCAACGGAATGACCACAGCCAGCAGGAGCAGCGGCCACCACTGCGCCAGAACGAGCGAGAGACCAATCACCAGAAAAGGGCTCGCAATGTAGATCGGATTGCGGATTCGTCTGTATAGACCCGTCGGGACAAGGTGCCGGGCCTGTGGCGTGACGGAAAATGCACGGCCCAATTGATACCTTGCGATTGCGACTCAGGCGAGCACAAGCAAAAGAAGACACATGCCAACAACCCGCGGCAGTGGCCACGCTAGATGTGTGGACCTTGTGACCAGAAGCACGATGGCGACTTCAAAGACTGCAAGAACAAACAGAATCCAATGAACCACGCGCATGAAACGAACATACCAGCACTAGTCCCCAGAAACACCCTTTTCAGAAGTGGAGGGCTGCTGCGCGGGAAAACTCCTTGGAGGTTTCCCGCGCTTCTCTCACAGGCCCGGTGCCGGTAGGCCGTTCGCCGAAAAGCAGAAGTTCGGCATTCGCCTCCCCTTCAACGCCGCCCCGTGATTACGATCAGCGGATCGCTCTCGGAGCCGTCCCGCAGCACCTCGGCGCTGATGTCGCGAAAGCCGGCGCGCTCAAGGTAAAGACGCACCAGGGCGGCGTGTCCGCGGTCGTCGAGCGACCGCCAGATCGCCACCGCCTTGGTCGGAAAGCAACGATTAGAGAAGCTGATGAGGAAAGACGCGCCCGGTCGCAAGACCCGCCAGACCTCAGCAAATACTTCCAGGGGGCACTGGAGATACTGGACACCGACACAACACAGGGCGGCGTCGCAGCTGTCGGCCTCTAGCGGCAGGAGGGGGTGGCGGTTCAGGTCCTGCACGAAACTCCGGCTCAATCGGGGGTTGGCCCGGAGCTCCTCGGCGTTCATGCCATGGCCGATCACTTCGGTGAAGACCATCTCCGGCGGCAGATGGCTGACCCAGCTCGACATCAGATCCAGCAGCACGCCTCCCGCCTGTAGGACGGCTCGGTAGCAGGCGGTGAGCGCCCGCGTCGCCGATTCGTCCATGTGGGTGACCAGCCGGGCCGGCGCGTAGAAGTCGGCGTCGTCGCCTTCATCCTCTTTCCGGAAGGCGTTGGACGGTAGCTCAGGCCAGTGGTCGCTCATTCCTACCCTTGGTGTCTGTCATCGCTCATGAACCGCCTTTCCTGCACGCTACTGCCTTCATTATCTCCTCGGCGTGACGGTGCGGTAGGTCCCGCAAAACGCCGTAGGATTTGGGAATCCACTCGCGTGCTTTCGCGGCCACCGTGGAAGTGAGCAGAAGGAGGTTACTTTACAGGTTGTGCTTGGGAAACGCCGTTCCGGGAAAATGGGATCGGCAGTGAGCACTTTTCATCAACGCCATGGGCTGAGTCGTAGCCCAGTCTCAGGATGACAAACTCTTACCTTTCACAGGACCTGAGCCGTTCTCGTAGTGGCCGTATGGTTCCCCTCCGTTCCTGTGATAAGCATGGGGTTATTAGTTAGGAAAACCAAATATTAGGGCTACACGGGATCAGAGACTTACAAGGGCGCTCACGGCAAATGGATGGGTTAATTGCGGCAATGAGTCGGGTAAAGTGACGATGAAAGGCATTCATGAGAGCAAGAACTTTGGTTTTTCCGGGAGCGCTGCTCGTTTCGGCTCTGCTAAGCGCGGATACACTGGGATTCGTCGAACAGAAGTTTGGTGATCTGCATTTTGAAAAGGGCAAGTGGAGCAGAACCGCGCAACTGCCGTGTTACACGTACGTGGCGCAGGAGGACGGAGCGACTGTTGATGTTATCCGGTACGGGATGAGCAATCTTGTTCCCCTCAAAGCCGCCAAGGGGCTGCGGGTGACCGTGTGCGGCGACATCGCGGCATTTGAGGAAGGCTTTGAAACGGGAACGCCGGTTCCCGGCAGAGCGACGCAAAGATAAAGTTATAACCTTGCGGTTTCTAATCAGGATCAGGGAGCCGCTGGAATACCTTCACTTGTTTTCGCCAGCTTGAATCCCTCATCAATCTCGACCCGGTATCCCGCCGCCAGCGCATTGGTTTGGTTGGCTAAGCCGATAACCGCCATGAGTTCTCCCAGCACCTCATCGCTCATTCCTTTGTTGCGAGCCGATGCAGTATGCGACGCCAGGCAGTACTGGCATTGGTTGGTGGCGCTCACGGCCAGGTAGATCAGTTCCTTTGTCAAGGGGTCGAGAGCGCCGGGAGCCATGACTTCCTTGATGTTCTCCCAGGTGCGGCGCAAGGTGGCCGGATGTTGCGCCAGCGCCTTCCAAAAATTATTGATCGTGTCCGTCTTGCGCGTGGCCATGATGTCGTCGAAGATGGCGCGCACTTCCGGACTCGCTTCCGAATATTCGATCATGCGATGATCTTACGACTTGCCAATCAGGATTCCGGCGATAAACACCAGGACGCCGCCTAAAACGACTTGCATCGCGGCGCGGAATAGCGGTGTTTCCATATAGTGCTGCCGCACCCAACTGATGACGGCCAGCTCCACCGCCACCACAAAAATCGCCACGGTCGTGGCAATCTGAAAATGCGGAATCATGTAGGGGAGAGTATGTCCGATGCCTCCCACCGTGGTCATGGCTCCCGTAACCAAGCCGCGCACCACGGGACGGCCCCGGCCCGTGAGGGAACCGTCATCGGAGAGCGCTTCGGCGAAGGCCATGGAAATTCCCGCGCCCACGGAGGCGGCCAATCCGACTCGAAACGCATCCCAACTCTGATGCGTGGCGAAGGCG
>CAXUBB010000097.1:0-5493 GCA_964249105.1 uncultured Bryobacteraceae bacterium
GTCGTGAAAACTTGTTGCGTCAATCGGGTCGTGGCTTTCTGCTGATGCAGGCGTTCGTGGAGGAATTCATTGTGCACAGCCGACCCGGTGGAGGAACCGAAGTTCGCTTGGTGAAAAAGCGGCCGGAAGCCTGATTGGAAGTATTATGCACGAAGGAGGCAGAAGTGAGCGTTAAATTGACGGCCCGCCAAGTGGGCGATGTCACGGTTATAGACGCGGCTGGACGAATTACACTGGGTGAGGGCGCCAGCGCCTTTCGCGAGAAGATTCGTGAACTGGTCAACAATAACAGCAAGAAGATCCTGTTAAATCTGGGGGATGTGACTTACATCGATAGCTCTGGAATTGGCGAACTGGTTTCCGGCTTTACCACAGTGACCAATAGCGGGGGACAACTGAAGCTGGTTGGTTTATCGAAGCGGGTCAAAGATCTGTTGCAGATCACCAAGCTGTATACCGTTTTTGAAGCTTTCGAAGACGAAGCGCAAGCAGTCCGTAGTTTTGCTTGAGCTTCTAAACTCCTGCCGCTTAGCTTTGTGCTAAGCAGATTGAGAGAAGCGGGGGTTGACACGCACTTACTCAACAAGCGTGTCAATCTCTACCTTCACTCATTTAGCGAATGGGATCGCCTCCCATTCCGCCCTGACATCTTCCGAGCCGCGAGCTGTCGAGATCTTGTTGGCTGAAGAGCTAACGCTCGTGCGTGAGGGGTTGGCAGCTTTATGCAATTCGCTGAGCGGCTTTCGCGTGGTGTCACAAGTTGGCTCCGCCGAAAAAGCCTTCACGGAAATACAGCGGCTCCAACCGGCGATTGCGCTGCTTGACTTGGGACTGTCGGATCTGGCCGCAACCGAAGTGATCCGCCGTGTCCGCGAAGCCGGAGTGCGTACCCGCTGCGCTGTTCTTTCTGTTCGCAAGGATCGCAAGACGGTTTTGGAAGTGTTGCGAACAGGAGCCTGCGGATATGTGCTGAAGAGCTCCACGTCCGAGCAGATGGCGGATGCGCTCAGCCAGTTTACGCAGGGCGGCATCTATGTTTCGCCGCAGATTGAAGTCATGTCGCTATTCGGTGAATCGGGAAGCCGGACGGAGGAAGACCCGCTGGAAGCCCTGAGCAGCCGGGAATTTCAGGTGTTTTCCTTGTTGGTTGAAGGTGTACGGGCAAAAGAGATTGCCGCCCGCCTTTCGCTAAGCCCGAAGACGGTGGATACCTACCGCTCCAGTCTTATGCGCAAGCTCGATATTTATGATGTGGCCGGCTTAGTGAAATTCGCAATTCAGCGCGATCTGGCCGACCTTCGCGCCTAACTGTTCTCCCTCAGCGTTCCAGAGCTGGTCCCTTTCCGCTCAATATGTTACGCTACGGATTGCCCCTTAGTTAGAAAGGTTGTAGTCCGTCTTGACCCGCCATGAATTGAAGGAGTCCCTTCAGCACGATCAGTTTACCGACACAGTTTCGAATGTTGTTAACTATACTTTGGCCGACCGGCAGAGGCTTATCCGCTGGGCGGTTATCGCCGGAGCTGTGCTGTTGATTGCTGGAGCAGCAATCTGGTATTCGTCTTACCGTAGTTCTGTGCGTCAACAGGATTTAGAAGCCGCCTTTGCGGTGCTGAGTGCGCCGGTGAGCGCAACCGAAACTGCGGGAAAAAGTTTTCCCACGCAGGAAGCCAAGACAAAGGCTTCCATGAAGGCATTGAGTGATGTGATTGCCAAGGATGGAGGAACGCGGGAAGGCCTTATTGCCCAGTACTATTTGGGTACTCTGAAGGCACAGAACCAAGACCCGAAGGGCGCGGAATCGGATTTGAGCACGGTTGCCAATTCGAGTAATGAGTGTGCTCCCCTCGCCAAAATCGCGCTGGCGCAGCTTTACACGAGCCAAAACAAAGCGGCGGAAGCGCAAAATCTGCTTCGTGAGGTTATCAATAAGCCGACAGATCTGGTTTCGAAGACCCAAGCTCAGGTGTTGCTTGCGCAGCTTTTACAGTTGAGTAATCCGCAAGAAGCCAGGAAGATTGTGCAATCACTGAGAACGCCTAATCAGAGTCCGGCGGTGGCAAGAGCCCTTGAGCAAGTTTCCTCGCAGGCCGCCAAGTAATTCATTATCTAAATGCTGGGCCGACTTCGCTTAGGTCCGCCAAACCTGCGTGGACGGAAGTTTCCTGAACCGCCGCATCCGTACCGGAACGATTTTCAACGCGACCGGGACCGCGTGATTCATTCACGGGCGTTTCGCCGTCTGGAAGGCAAAACGCAGGTCTTTGCCGCCGGCCTTCACGATCATTTCCGCAACCGCCTGACGCACACGATCGAGGTGTCGCAGGTGGCGCGGACTGCCGCCGTTGCGTTGCAGTTGAATGAGGAGTACGCCGAGACGCTGGCGCTGGCCCATGACCTGGGGCATCCGCCTTTTGCGCACGTTGGCGAGAAGGAACTGAACCGGCAGATGCAGCGCTTCGGTAGTGGGTTTGAACACAACCGACAGGCGCTCCGAATTGTCGATCTCCTGGAGCAGCGATATGCCCGGTTCGACGGCTTAAATCTCATGTTTGAGGTGCGTGAGGGCATTATCAAGCATTCACGCGAGATCGGAGCCGATGCGGAACCGGAGTTGCAGGAGTTGATGCCGGGCAAGCGTCCGCCATTGGAAGCGCAACTGATCGACCTGGCGGATGAGATCGCTTACAATACAGCGGATGTGGATGACGCATTCTCGGGCGGCCTGTTCTCCATTGAGCAAATCGGCGAGGCGGTTCCTGTTTTCGCTGAGCTGGCGGAGACCGCCGATACTCAGTTCCCTGGCGCTCCGGAGCGGATTCGATTCTGGGAGATTCAGCGGCATATTGTCAATGTGCTGGTGGGCGGTTTAGTGCATGGGACGACGCAGGCTGCCGAAGAAGCTGGAGTGCAAAGCGTTGAGGATGTGCGCGATCTCGATTATCGTTTGGCCCGGCTGACCCCGGAGGCCGCCGAAATTAATCGGCAGTTGAAAGGATTGCTGATCGCGCGTGTTTACTCCTACGCGCAATTGGTGGAAGACCGCAGCGCCGCCGTGGATAAGCTCAGGCTATTATTCGAATATTTCATGGAAAACCCGGAGCAGGTTGCCCCGACTTACCGTGAACGCTTGGGCGATGAGCTGGCCCATCGTGTGGTCTGCGATTACATCGCCGGCATGACGGATGCTTATCTGCTTCGCAGATACCGGGAATTATTGGGGTGATAGACCCCTTGCGGATTGCCGGGCTTCTGATACTCTTCGCCGGGCTTCCTGCTTTTTCTGTATCGGCGCAGTTAGTGGACGGCATTTGGCGGAGTCAAGGATACGGCTATGTGTTCGAGATTCAAGGGCCAGTTTTAAGGGCATTCGAGGTCACGACAACTACCTGCGTATTGGGTTTTATAGCAAAACGGGTAAACAGTACCGTTCCTGAACGGGAAGCAACTTTCAGGACGAAGGACAAAGACGTATATTTCGTCAGAACCGGCGGCGTCGCAAATCACAAGCTTCTGCATCAGGAAGAATCGATAACCGACATTCGCATCGACCGTATAGAAAAGCTGCCTGTAGTTTGCGACCACCTAACGGCAAATACTCCGTTGAATAACTTTGAAGTATTCACCCGCACTTGGGCTGAAAGTTATATCTCGTTTGACCGCAGACACAGGGACTGGAACAAAGCGGTGGCCGAGTATCAACCAAAAGTTACTTCTCAGACCACACCTACGCAGCTTTTCGAAATTTTTGAGAAGATGATTAGACCTTTAGGTGATCTCCACACCTACATCGGAGCACGCGAACTCAAGCGCTCAACCAAGGAGTTTTGGCGGCCCGGCACTAATCGCATCATCAAGGGCGATGTGGAAGATTTTGCAAAGCGCGGTAGGCAGACCTTGTTTGCCATCACAAATCAAGCCTATCTACAGAACTCACCGCGCATGTTCTGCCGTAGACATCTGCAGTACGGACACATCGACGACACGACTGGGTACCTCAGGATCTTGTCGTTTGGTGGCTATGCCAGGCATGACGATTTGAAAGCTCTTGAATCAGCTCTGGATGCGATTTTTTCTGATTCCCAATTACAGGCGCTTGTAATTGATGCGCGACTTTCTTTCGGCGGGTCCGATGAGCTTGGACTTGCCATTGCGCGTCGCTTGGCGACCAGTGAATACCTGGCTTTTACCGTACAAGCGCGAGCCGATCCGGTCAACCGTGAACAATGGACACCGGGTTACCCCGTTGTTATTCAGCCGAGTCCACGTCCCGGTTTTCGGGGGCCAGTAGTTGAGCTGATCGGGCCGATTACCATGAGCGCGGCCGAGACCTTCACTGAAGCGCTAATGGGCCGCACGCCGCATATCACGCGAATTGGTGAAGATACCCAAGGAGTATTTTGCGATGTTCTGGACCGCCATCTTCCTAACGGGTGGACCTTTGGCCTGCCAAACGCAATCTATAGAACACCGGACGGAGTCGCATTTGATGTACAGGGCATTCCGCCCGACATTGCCATGCCCGTGTTTGCTGATGCCGACGTAGCGGCGGGAAAAGATCCGGCCATGGCAAAGGCAGTGCAGGTCTTACGGGAAAACAGAGCCGGTGAAAGAAGCCGGAATTGATCAGTCGCGCGCAATCGTGCTGGAGAGCTCAGCGGAGCGCACCACGTAAATCTTTTCAATCTGGCGGCAAATTTCCGCCCCGACGCGCTCCGGCTTTTCGTCTTCTTCCAGCTCCACTTCCACTTTGATATATAAATCCACTCTCTGCATCTGATTTGATGGTACTGCCCGGTTTCGGCTCATCATGCAAACCAAGCCAGATAGGCCGCAAGTTGAGCGTAAACCCCTTCACGGGACCAGCGGCGCGCAGTTTGCTCACGCCCGTCACGGTATCAATTTTCGTTAGGGTATAGATTTTGACTTCGCGCTTGTCCGGATCAATGAGCCAACCGAGTTCGACGCCATAATCAAGATACTTCTGCATTTTTGTTTCGAGCCGCTTCTTGTTGTCGCTTGGCGACTTGATCTCGATGACAAACTCCGGCACGAGAGGCAGGAACTTGCGGCGGGATGAGTATGGCAGCGCGAGAAGGCGCTCTTTACTGACCCAGGCTGCGTCCGGCACTCGCTTCACTGTCTTTGTCAGTAAAAACGCGGTGCTCGAATCAAAGACTTTGCCGCGTCCGTCGCGGCGCGCCCACACGTTCAAATCTGTGACGACCTCCACATTCTGATTTCCCGATTCGCCTCCCGTCGGAGCCATAACGTGAACATTTCCTTCTTCATCCTGTTCAATTTTGCTGCGTTCTTCATAAACCTTGCAGATCCGCTCATAGAGAGCATTAAGGTTTTCGCCCGGCTTCGGTTGAAAGATTAGCTCCCCGTCATAGTCAAGCACTACCTGCGCGCGCGGGTCTGACTCAGTCGGTAATTTAAGTGAGGCGGCCATATCGTGATTACCCGAGCAGCATATTTTATGTTATGGTG
>CAXUBB010000097.1:5503-13699 GCA_964249105.1 uncultured Bryobacteraceae bacterium
ACGTAAATCTTTTCAATTTGGCGGCAGATTTCAGCCGCCACCCGCTCCGGCTTTTCGTCTTCGTCCAGTTCTACTTAGACTTTGATATATAAATATAATCTCTGCATTGGGCCAGCTTGATTTGTGATATGGTGTGAAAGAAGGATGGCGAGCGGGTCGCCACCCTTCCGTGGTTAGGCTAACGGCGTTTCCACCGCAGCTTGAGCACGATGGTCCCAAAAATCGAAACCACCTTCACAAAGAGGTTCATCATTACCACCTCCTACGGCGAGTGGGAATTGAAAGGCCGGAGCCATGAACTCCGGCCAATCACTCAGCCGCCCATTGTGCAGCTTTGTAATCGCTTCCGCTTCCTTTTTCATCCTTGCCGTATCTTGATTGTAATGGACAGTCCACTCCCGCATACTGAGTAACGGATGCCAGAACCGGTTTTGTGTAAGATTTGCGGCAAGCGGCGGGCGAAGCGTTTTTGTCCGGCTGTCAGCGGCGATATATGTCCGATCTGCTGCGGGACGGAACGCGAAGTTTCTTTATCGTGCCCGCTCGAATGCGAGTACCTGCAGGAAGGACATCGACGCGAAAAGCCAGTCACAATTTCCGAGAAGGAAGTAGCTTATCCGGATATACGGGTTAATGAGGAGTTTATTCGTGAGCACGAAGAATTGCTCCTATTCTGCATCTATTCTCTGGTGCAAGCGGCATTGCGAACGCCCGGCGCGATCGACGCGGATGTAATGACCGCGCTCGAAGCGCTGATTCAAACGCATCGCACGCTCGAATCCGGCCTGGTGTATGAAACTCGGGCGGAAAATACGATTGCCGCCGCCGTGCAGCATTCGTTCACAGCGTCGCTTTCGAGCTATCAGAAGCTTCGGGAAGAGCGGGAAGGATTATCGCAGGCCCGTAATGTCGAAATTCTTGCCACGCTTGTGTTTCTGTACCGCGTCGGCCAGCAAAATCAGAATGGCCGTCATCGAGGCCGCATGTTTCTTGATCTGCTTCGGCAAATGACGCCGGAACAGGAGCGAGTCGATGAGCGTGCGCCCAGCATTATTCTGTAAACTGTAAGTTCTAGCTGGAAGGATTGAGGGGGTCAGAGAAATCTTCGGCTGTTCAGTCTGGCCGAGATGGAGAAGCCGGGTTAGCGTCCCGGCTCCTCGATACCACATCCGGCTAGGAGGTGGTTGTTATGACCATCGTGATACGAGCGGTTCTACTGCTCGTAGGACGCCTGTATGTCCACATTAAGTGGACACGCCGGAACCCTACGTATGGGGCACCGTATTGACCCTACTGTGTCCCCACGTATCCAGTATAAGCCCCTTGGCAAGCCTCCGCCTATGCCAGGATGGAATTAAAAGATGTTAAAAGCCAGACTGCTCGGGCAACGGGAGCTTGCGCCGGAAGTGCATCACTTCGATTTTGAAGTGCCGGATGTGGACGTGCTTCCCTTTGCTCCGGGCCAATTTGTTTCGATTGTTAAGGAGATTGAGGGCAAGGAGATTACAAGAGCTTACTCCATTGCTTCGCCTCACGACGGCAATCGCTTTGCCTTGTGCCTGAACCGGGTTCAGGATGGCATGATCTCGCCGTACTTGTTCTCGTTGCAAGCCGGCGAGACCATTGATATCCAAGAACCGCTTGGTTACTTCACGCTCCGCCATCCGGGCCACCGCGCCGTATTTGTGGCAACAGGCACGGGAGTTGCGCCTTTCCGGTCCATACTCCTCCATCATCTGCCTAAAACTCATCCCGAAGTGACTCTGCTGTTCGGTGCGCGCTATTCGCACGGACTTCTTTACCGGGAGGAGCTTTTGGCGCTGGAGCAGCAATATTCTAAGTTCCGGCTTTTGACCACGGTGACCCGACCCGACGAAAATTGGCAGGGAAGGACGGGGCGCGTGATGGCGCATTTAGATGAAGCGCTGGCGCTGCGAACGCCGGATGAATTGAGCACAGTGGACGTCTATATCTGTGGACTGCGGGAGATGGTGGACGACGTTCGCAAGGAGCTGAAAGCGCGCGGATTTGACCGCAAACAGATTATTTACGAGAAATACGATTAGATGACTACCCGCGTAATCTGCGTGTAAGGATAGACTTCCTTCGTTTGATCCAGATTGGCCAACGTAATTCCCGGAAGTTTGGTGGAAGCGGTTCCCGCCGCAACGCCCCAGCGCAGCGCTTCGCTAAACGGTTCGCCTTTTTGCAAAGCCCAGACAATCGCGGCGGACATGGCATCCCCAGCGCCGATGGGACATACGGCTTCAATCGGCGGCGGTGCCACTTCCAGCACCCCTTCGCTGGAGGTGGCGGCAATCACGCCGCGGCTGCCTAGGGAAAGCACCGCTGATTTAGGCCCCAACGCTTTAATGCGCCGCACGGCATCTATGATCTGTGAACGCGTAATCAAGGCGGTGTTGAGCAGGCGCTCCGCTTCTGACTGATTGGGTTTGACAACCGTTGGTTTGGCCTCCAGGCCATAGAGCAGCGGATCGCCATCCGTGTCGAGCAACGTTTCCACGCTGTGCTTTTCCGCTAACTGAATTAGCTTTGTGTAGAGGTGTTCATCAACGCCGGGCGGCAAACTACCGCAAAGCATCAGCCAAGAGAAGTCCGGCAGCAGGGTTTCCACTGCTTTCATGATCCGGTTTTGTTCATACTTGGTAAGCGTTGGACCTAGCTCGTTGAGCTTGACAGAGAGACCTTGCCGGTCGGAAATTGTTAAATTGATCCGGATGTTACTGCGGATTCTGACAATGTGCTTGCTGAAACTATCGTGCTGAAGCTGTTCTTCAAATTTCCGGCCCACTTCCTTGCCTGATGTGGTGATGGCCGTGTTGGCGGCACCGAAGTTTGTCAGCACCCGAGACGCGTTAATGCCGCGTCCGCCCGCTGATTCAGTGGTCGATTCGATGTAGGCCCGATCCTCAAAAACAAGCCGGTCCACGGTAACGATCCGGTCGAGCGCGGGATTCACGGTCAGAGTAAGAATCGATTTGCTCATTCAGGGTGGAACTTCAGGGTAACAGGGCGCGGGATTTAGCGGCTAACTTTGTGATAGCAAGCTTGTTACCTGATCGATAAGCCGGGTTTTGCAATTGTTAAGAGGCACGCTTACGCCAGGGAAACTTAGCTCCTAAAATACCACCCAGTCCAGGCAAAAGCGTAAACAAAAAAAAGAAGAAGGGGAACATCACCAGCAATCGAACCAGAAAATCATGCTGGCTCAAAGAGGCCAAAGGAGCTGTTTGCGGCAGCCTCGCCCAGGTTGTTTGTAACTCCTGCCATAATTCAGGGTTGGCTACCATAATGGCGCTGAGCGCGAGAAGCACGGCAAAAACCAGGAAAATCCAGAGGCCGGTCATCCAACCGAGCCGTGCTCCGGCGCTCGTAGTGAGCGATTCAGCGGAACGGCCTTTGTAAATGCGAACGGCCACGAAGCCCACCGCGCATAAGAAAACCGGAAATAACGGAGGAGCAAGAAGCGCAATGGGGAAGAAACACACTACCGCGCCGGCAGCAACGATCAGGCTAATAACAACAGCACGGGAGTTCTTGAAGGAGATAACAGTTTGCAGCGCATTCGACCGGACTGGCGGTTCAAGTGAAGCTTGGACCGACTCTGAGGTTGGTTCAGCAAGGGCAGCGGCTGCGTTTTCTTCAAACTGGGGTTTGCCGCATTTATGGCAGAAGCGGGCATCTTCGGGCAGGACGGCTCCACAGGTACAGCGGGATGGCACACTTTCAGTTTAAGGGGTTTTCTCGAAAAAACCGTCTGCTTTCGTAAAATGTAAGTAGATCCTTCCCCATGACGAAACCCAACTTGCTGGTCATCTGTCCGCCTGACCATTATGTTCTTCGAAATCTTCAACCAATACAGGCCTTGGCAGACATCCAGGTGGGCAATGATCTTCCTTTTCTTCAGCGAGAGGCGGCAAGCGCGGAAATAATCCTGTATTCAGGGCTGACAGGGAAATCAGCCACGCTTCGGGAGATTTGGCCTTATACGAAGAAAGTTCGCTGGGTGCATTCCCTATCGGCGGGCGTGGAAAAAATCCTCTTCCCGGAACTGATCGAAAGCCCTGTCGTATTGACAAATGCGCGGGGCGTGTTTAAGCGGTCTTTAGCGGAATTCGCGGTACTGGGAATGCTTTATTTCTATAAACGGGTCCGGCGACTGGTGGAAAATCAGAAATCTCACCGCTGGGATGATTTCTTTGTTGACATGCTGCCCGGAAAGATCATGGGCGTGGTGGGATATGGCGAGATTGGACGCGAGTGCGCGAGTTTGGCGAAGGCGCTCGGCGTGAAGATCTTCGCGGTGCGGCGCAGGCCGGAGAAAAGCGGCAAGGACCCGATCGCGGAGCGCGTGTTTCCCCTTTCAGGACTGAAGGAAATGTTGCGGGAGATCGATATTTTAGTAGCTGCCGCGCCGCTGACGCCGGAAACGCATCATATGATCAGCGATCCCGAATTTGAGTCCATGAAGGCTTCGGCGATGGTGATCAACGTAGGGCGAGGGCCGGTGATCGATGAAGCGGCGTTGATCAGGGCGCTGGAAAATAAAAAAATCGCGGGAGCGGCTTTGGATGTTTTTGAAGAGGAGCCGCTGCCGGAAAGTTCTCCGCTTTGGGAAATGGAAAATGTTCTGATTTCACCCCATTGCACGGATCGGACGCGCAATCCCGATTGGCTGGATCTGAGCGCGCAGGCCCTTGTGGAGAACTTTCAACGATTTATTCAAGGACAAGAATTGCAAAACATCGTTGATAAGAAGGCGGGATATTGATGGCAATCGCGGAAGCGGGAGCGAAACAGGCGGTCACCTTTGAAGATGTGCTGGCAGCCGCTGAACGCATTAAGGAACTGGCAAAGCTCACGCCGGTCTATACGTCACGGTTGTTTGACGAAGCCGCTGGAGTGAAAGCGTATTTCAAGTGCGAAAATCTGCAACGGGGCGGCGCGTTTAAGATTCGCGGGGCCGCTAATTTTCTGCTGGCGCTCTCCGCTGAAGAGAGAAAGCGTGGGGTGGTAGCTTTCTCGTCGGGTAATCATGCCCAGGCTGTCGCCATCGCGGCGGCTCATCTGCGGATGAAGGCCACAATCGTCATGCCGACGGACGCGCCCCGGGCAAAGGTAGACTCAACGCTGGCCTATGGTCCAACGGTCATTTTCTATGACCGGCAGCGCGAGAAACGGGAAGAGATTGCCGAACGTATTGTCAGCCAAACAGGAGCAGTGGTGTTGCCGCCTTATGACCATCCCTGGGTGATTGCCGGACAAGGGACGGCGGCTCTGGAACTGTTGCAGGATCAGCCGGAGCTGGAAGCGGTTCTGGCACCGCTGGGCGGCGGAGGCTTGCTGGCCGGAACACTCATCGTCGCGCAAGAGTTGCGGCCTGAGTTGAAGGTGTTCGGCGTGGAGCCGGAATTAGCCAACGACTGGTATCAGTCCTTGCAGCGCGGTGTGCCGGTTGAGATTTCTCCCCCTGTCACGATTGCGGATGGCTTGCGAACACCAGCGCCGGGAAGCGTTACTTTTCCGATTGTGAGCCAGTCCGTCGGCCGTGTGCTGACAGTGAGTGAGGAAGAAATTAAGGCGGCAGTGCGGTTTTTGCTGTCACGCATGAAGATGCTGGTAGAGCCGAGCGGTGCCGTAGCGGCAGCGGCTGTGTTGTACGGCAAATTACCCGCTGTAGCAGGCCCGGTCGGCATTATTCTGTCGGGCGGGAATGTGGATTTTGACGTCGTTGCGGCGATCTGCCGGGAAGCGGCGGCATAGCGGCGTGTCCCAAAACCCCTGGAAGACAAAATCTTCCCGCGAAGTCTACAAAAATGCATGGATTCGCGTAAGAGAGGATCATGTGATTCGCCCGGACGGCGGTCCGGGGATTTACGGCGTAATCGAGATCCGGCCTTCCGTGGGCGTGGTCGCAATCGATGTTGAGGACCGCGTGGCGTTGGTTGGGCAGTGGCGCTACTCCCTAGACCGGTACTCGTGGGAAATTCCCCGTGGCGGATCGCAGCCGGGCGAGACCGATATGCTGGAGGCGGCCAAACGCGAATTGGCGGAAGAGACCGGCGTGATGGCCCGGCATTGGGAAAAACTGGGCGCGGTGGATATTTGCAACGGGGTCGCCAATGATGTGCAAACTCTGTTCCTGGCGACGGATTTATCCGCCACGGAGATGAATCTTGATCCGGAAGAAGACATCACAGTGGAGTGGAAGCCTTTCGAGGACGCTGTGAGCATGGCCATGGATGGGCGCATCACTGAAGTGTGCAGCGTGGCGGCTCTTTTTCAGGTGGCATTATCAAAGAGAAGCAGGATGTGAATGGAATTGAGCGGTAGTAGGGGACGCAAGTGGTTTGCGGTCTTTGCCTGGACAGTGCTGGCTTACAACATTCCCGTGATCTTATGGGGCGCGTATGTGCGCGTTTCTTTCTCGGGCGACGGCTGCGGAGCGCACTGGCCGTTCTGCGCCGGGCAGGTTCTTCCGCGGCATATGGCGGCTCCTATGTTGATCGAGTTCACGCATCGCATGATGACGAGCGTGGATATTGGCGCCATCGCTCTCTTGTGTCTGTGGGCGTTTCGCGCGTTTCCGAAGCGCCATGCGGTGCGTGGTTATGCGTTGTGGTCGCTGCTATTTCTACTCGTTGAAGCGCTGCTGGGAGCTGGATTGGTGCTGCTGCGGTATGTCGCGCATGACCAGTCAGCAGGCCGGGCGGTGTATCTTGCAGCGCACCTGACCAACACAATGCTGCTGCTGGGTGCGTTAACGATGACCGCATGGCTGGCGCGGACCGATACGGAGCGGGTCCGTTGGGAAAAAATATCGCGAACTTTTGCTGTCTCCCTGTTAGTAACGGTTGTGGTGAGTGTCACAGGCACTATTGCGGCGTTGGGCGATACGCTGTTTCCGGCAGCTTCCTTAGCGGAGGGAATGCAGCAGGACTTTTCGAGCGGGTCCGGCTTGTTGCTGCGATTGCGGATGTTTCACCCGGTCCTTGCCATTTTGGGCGCGGCTTACCTGCTTTGGGCAGCGTCGGGCGCTTTGAAATTTGAGGATCGCGCGGGGTCACGCAAGGCCGGGATGCGCGTTATAGCGCTGATCGTTTTGCAGATTCTTGCCGGCGCGGTGAATCTTTCCCTTATGGCCCCGGTGTGGATGCAATTGTTTCACCTGTTCATGGCGGATGCGCTTTGGATTGCCGTGGTGATGATGGTCATGGAAACGTCGGTTGCGCGGGGAGTGCGGGAGCGGGAATGGGCGGCGGTAGCGAGTTAACGCATGAGTCGCAAGGATGAACAATTTCCTGACGGCGAAGCCTTAACTCCGGCCACGGCCAAACGTAGCTTCGCTGAGGTGATTACGCTCGACGGCTCCGCACCCGCCCGGCAATCACTTTAACCTCTATCTGGAAATCCGGTGCGAGATCAGCGGCCCAAATACGGCGCGGTTCATTTTAATGCCAGTGTTCGAGCGTCAAGAGGAGAAGCGGCGTCGAAAGTTGCCCTTCAATAGCAAATAGTAGAGTAAGGGAAGGGGGGCCGCTCCTATGGCAACTCAGCTAACCGAAGCAGTTCATCTTGGCAAGAGTATTGACGATAGCGAGTTCGAAAACTTCAATGGCCAACTAACGAGGCGGCCTGTGCCAAAGGAAGAACACGCGGACTACCAGTTCTTACTAGTAAATCTGCTCGATGCCGTTGTAAAGCCGTTGGGCGGCAAAGCGCGCCAGGAATGGTCCATTTCTGATGATGGCGGTCATTGGCTGACGCCTGATGTAACTGTTGCACCGCCAGACTTCAAACGGGCAAAAAACAACCATTTGCTGATCCCTGCTTATCTGGTTGTCGAGGTTCGGTCAGAAGACCAAAGTTTGAAGGATCTCTTTGAAAAGAGGATGCAATATCAGGATTGGGGAACGCGCTTTTACTGGCTGATTGATCCGATAGAGAGGGCTTGCTATGAAGTCTTGCCGGAGATCCTTCCCAAAACAGATATATTGCGTACAGATCTGTTCACGCTGAAGGTATCTGACGTTTTCACGGCTTAAATCTTTGTGGCAACCAGTTGACGTTCTCTTCGGATGTGTTACTCTACATATGTACCTGCAAGGGCTGAACGAAACAGCGTGGCGAAAGCTGCTGGACGAAACAGACTTTAGGTGCTAGGCTGCTGTGGGG
>CAXUBB010000098.1:0-13689 GCA_964249105.1 uncultured Bryobacteraceae bacterium
TCGAAAATTCTTCCGGATGCACCTCCATTTTCCCGGCCTCGATTTTGCTGAGATCAAGAACGTCATTGATTAATGCCAACAGATGTTTGCCGGCCAGGTGTACTCGCTGGAGGTCGGGAATCATCTTGGCGGCATGGAGGTCCTCCGCTTCTTCCTGAAGCATCTCGCTGTAACCGATAATGGCGTTCAGCGGCGTACGCAGTTCGTGACTCATGCTGGCCAAAAACTCGCTTTTGGCCTGGCTTGCTGCATCCGCTTCCGCCTTGGCTGCCGCCAGTTGTTCGGTCATGCGCTTGCGTTCTGTCACATCGGCTCCGGAAGGTATCAGGTAGCTGACTTTCCCGTTCGCGTCAAACATCGGCACCAGGGAGAAATCAATCGTAAGAAAGGTGTTTTCCCCGATTTCCGCCTGGAGGTCGAACCGCGAGGACTGCCCTTCACGGGCCCGCGCTGTAGCCTCTTGCAACTGTTCTTGCGCGGCGGGCAAATGCCGAAATGGGTAGGTGTCCCAAACCGGCTTGCCCGATACTTCGTCCTCTTTGAGATTTACTGCTTTCAGAGCGGCGCTATTGACCTCGATTAATGTCCCATCCGGCCGCATCACGCCGACAAACGCGGTAACCGAATCGAGCACGTCACGCAAATGCTGTTCGCTCGCGCGCAGGGCCTCTTCCCACTTCTTTCTGTCCGTCACGTCATGACAGGCACCGGTGAGATAACCAGCGTTGTTCCGCTCGTCGAAAAATCTTTGTCCTTTGCAAAGGAGCCAATGAGTTGTTCCATCCGGCCAGGCGACTTCCAATTCAACTTTCAAGGGCCTTCCGGTCCTGGCGCACTCGTGGAAGTTTTCGCGTACCTCACCTACATAATTGGGGCGCGTGACGGCAAGGAGTTCACCCAGATTCCGGGGAGCGTCGCCGCTGTTGATTCCCAATAAACGTCTGAGATTGTCGCCCGCATGAAAAATATCCGAGCGGAAATTCCAGCGGAACGTGCCGGTTGCGGACGCGTCCAGCGCCGCTTGCAGCCGCTCCTGACTCTCGCGGAAATCGGCCTGCGTTTGAAGCTGTTCCGTGATGTCGGTATTCGTGCCGAACCAGCGCGCAACCTTGCCGTCGCTTTCGCGGATCGGCACAGCTCGCGTCAGAAACCAGCGCCAGTGTCCATCCGCCCCGCGCAGGGGAAAGGTGTCTTCCCATGGCTCACCTGTTTGAAGCGAACGACTGAAACCCGCTGTCACTCTGTCGATGTGATCGGGATAAAGTATGCTGCGCCAGCCCCAGCCCTGTGCCTTCTCGAAAATTGTCCCGGTGTAGTCGTACCAGCGCTGGTTGTACCAGAAGATCCAGCCGGTTTTGTCCGCCATCCAACCGAGTTGAGGAATGGAATTGGCGAGCGTCCGGAATAGCTGTTCTTTTTGTTCCACAGCTTCAAGCGCGAGCTTATGAGCGTGAAAATCAATGACAATTCCCTGAAAGCAGACTGGCTTGACGGCTTGATCGTACTGAGTCGATCCCTTGGCGCGTAGCCAATGTATGGAACGATCCGGCCAGACGGCGCGATACAGAATATCGTAAGGTTTGTGCTCCCGAATCGCCTCCTGCACCACTTCATCTGTTTTGGCCCGGTCCTCCGAATGCAAGCAAGCTAAAAAAAGCTCGTAGCTCATCTCCTGATCCGGTTGGAGTCCAAACAGGGCCTTGCACCGTTCCGACCATGTCAACTGGCCGCTTCGAAGATCCCAGAACCAGGTACCCACTTCAGCCGCGTCAACGGCAAGCTGCTGGCGTTCTACTGTGGCGCGGAGTTCTTGTTCCGAGGCACGGCTTTCTTCCAAAGCCTGGCGCAATCTTTCGATCTGATCCGATTGCGCGGAGTCTGAATGCTGTTGCAAATCTTAGTATTTCATTTCGGGTACAACTTGCCGTTTTTACTGTCCCGCGCTTCCGTCAAGAAGAGAATCCACGTCACCCTTCAGCTTTTTCATCGATGCGCTATCGATATAAACCATGTGTCCCGCCGCGAACCGGGAACGCGAGACATTCTTGTGCGCCTCGGTTGTGAGGCCCATGTGATTAAACGTGTAATCCACCGCGAAGTAAGGCGTGGCCGCGTCATATAAGCCCTCGGCAATGTACACGCGCATATAAGGATTCTTAGCGAACGCATGCCGTAAAGCCTGACTGGTATCGGCAAATCCGGACCACCCGGTCGTGCCGTAATCCCAACGTCCAATCCCCCCGCCCAGCACGTAATAAGTCAACTCACTCTGATAGTTCAACTCCTGTTTCACATAATCGCCGAAGACGGACGTATAGGGCGGTCGGATACCGGCCTCGCTCGGATCGAAATCCGGCCGCTGCTCGGTGGCGGAAGCGTCGGTGCCGGTAAACCGTCCATCTAAACGTCCTACGGTTTTTTCCTCATCGCGCAAAAGCTCGGTATCAAAATGTGACAGGTCCACTCGCAGATTACAGCGCTCAATATATTGCCTGCTCAATCCCGTATAACGGGCCAGTCGCGCCGCCATTGCTTGGCGTTGCGAAGCGGGAAGGCTGTCTCCTTGCTGTAACGCCAGCGCGTACTCAGTGGAAGCGAACTTCTCGACTTCCTGCCGCAGCGCTTCCGGATCTTTGGTCACGTCATCCGCAAGCTTATGGTGAAAAGCGGCCGTCATGGTGTACGTCGGCAAATACAAAATGTAAGGCAGATCGTTGCCGGTCGCAAACCCCACTGTCTGAAAATTCAGGACCGTGGAGATCAGCACGACGCCGTTCAAGGCGATGCCGTGGTCCACCAGGTAACCGGAAAGGCCGGCGGCGCGCGTCGTTCCGTAACTTTCACCGGCTAAATAGAGCGGAGAACCCCAGCGTGAGTTTTTTTGCAGATACAGCCGGACAAACTCGCCAAATGCCGCAATGTCCCCATTCACGCTCCAAAACTTTTTCCCCAGCTCCGGCGTCGTGGCGCGGCTGTATCCGGTTCCGATCGCATCCACAAAGACCAGATCGGTTTTATCTAAAATCGTGTTCTCGTTGTCCTCCCAGGTGAATGGGGGCGGAGGCATGAACCCGTTCGGGAGCATCTTCACGCGCTTGGGTCCGAAGCATCCCATATGCAGCCAGATCGTGGCGGAACCGGGGCCGCCATTGAAGGCAACGGTCAACGGTCGCTTGCCCGCTGGAGGATTGTCGAGCGTATAGGCCACATAGAACATTTCGGCTTCCGTGTGTCCCTGCTCGTTCTTGATCGGCATGCGCGCCGTCGTGGCCGTATACGCTAGGGCCTTTCCGCCGACTGTAATTCTATGGTGTGTAATCGACGGTTTCTCTTCCGGCGGTTCGTGCGGCGCTGCCGCCGGGGGTGTCTGAGCCTGCGGCGCTTCAGCAGGCGGCTCGCCTCCTTGCGGGACTCGCTGCTGCCGTCCCTGCGCCTGTAACGACAAAGCGCAACAGAAGAGCAGCGCCGGAAATAAACTCTTGTAGGTTTTCATCGAAGACATCAAAATTGAGGGTAACTCTTAATGAAGCGTATAAGACAGAAATGACATGATATCCGTATCGTTGTTAATCTCCTGATCTAACGCCTGCCCGCCGGAATGCCCAGCCGAGGTGTCATATTTCAGCAGAATCGGATTCGTGGACCCTGTGGCCGATTGCATTAACGCCGTCATCTTACGGGCATGCAGCGGATCCACTCGCGTATCGGCATCGCCTGTCACAAACAGAACGGAAGGGTATTTAACGCCTTTTTCAACGCGCTGATAAGGAGAGTACTTGTACAGATACGCAAACTGATCTTTGTTTTCCGCCGTGCCGTACTCCGGAACCCACCACTTTGCCACCTTGAACCGGTCGTAACGAAGCATATCGAGCAAGGGAAACCGGCAAACCACCGCGCCGAAAAGATCCGGACGTTGCGTGACCGCCGCGCCCATCAGCAAACCGCCATTTGAGGTTCCCATAATGCCCAGTCGCGAGGGACGCGTATAGCCTGTTTTAATTAAATACTCCGCAGCATACTCAAAATCATCGAAAACATTCTGTTTTTTCTCCAGCATCCCGGCTTTGTGCCAAGCCTCGCCAAACTCTCCGCCGCCGCGCAAATTTGGAACGGCAAACACGCCGCCGTTTTCCGCCCAGTAGGCCGCCAGCGCGTCGAAATGGGGAGTCATGCTTACATCGAAGCCGCCATAAGCCGTCATCAGAACACGCGCCGAGCCATCCAGCTTCAAATCCTTGCGATGCACGATAAACATCGGCACGCGCGTTTTGTCGCGGCTTTGATACCAGACCTGCTCCACGGTCATGCCGTCTAAATTTTTGTCTGTCGGCGCCGCCCACCATACGCTTTGCTGATTACTGACAAGATTGTGCCAGTAAATCGTGGGCGGCGTCGTGAATGACTGATACTCAAAGAACACTTCCTGCTGGTCGGGCCGGCCCCGAGCGGAGCTGACCGTGCCCAGACCGGGGAGCGGTAAATTCCTCTCCAGCTTTCCATCCAAACCATAGATAGTTACCTGCGATGTGACGTTGTGCAGATAGGAAACAAACAGTTTTCCGCCAAGAACGGAAGCAAACTCGATGTGATTGGCCTGTTCCGGCACGACATCGTTCCAGTTCGCCTGTTGCGGATTGTTCAAATCGAGCGAGAAAACGCGGCGGTTCGGCGCTTTCCATGTCGTCGTCACATACAAATGATCCTTGAAGTACTCCGGGAGAAATTGAGCATCCAGCTTTGTAATTACCGGCTGGGGGCTTTGATCCCTGCCGAGCCGCATGGCAAAAATCTCGGTATGATCTCCCGCCGCGCCGTGCGCCGCCGTAGCCAGAAGCCAGCGGCCATCATAAGTGACCTCTGCCCCAAGGATCACTTCCGGGCCATACCCGTTGCCAAAAACAATTGGATCAGCCGATATATCAGTACCGAGCTTATGGAAGAAGATGCGCACGCCCCCTGAAGCCGCCTTGCCGTAATAAAAGCCGCTGGCATCCGGCAAAAGCGAGAAACTCAGGTAACGCAGGCGGGGCATCGTCTCCGGCGTGTCACGGCGCGTGGCGACATTAAAAAACTTAACGGTCAGCTCATCCGCGCCGCCTTCGCGAATGCCGTAAGCCAGTAGGTCGCCTCGCTCGGAAACGCCCATCATCGTGAGCGTCTTGGGCTTTGCCGCCGATCCCAGAGAATTGGCGTCAATCAGCACCTCGTCCTTGCCGTCGCCTTCGCGCAGGCAGATCTGGTTGAAATTCTGGCTGCCTAAACGCCGGATGAAGAACTGGCGCTGTTTTCTCACGACCGGCGGATAGTATTGGTCCACCTGCAACAGGGCAGCCAGTTGCTGTTTGATTCCGTCGCGGCCCGGTATCGCCTGAAGAAATTGATTCGTATGCTGCTGTTGCTGCGTGATCCAAGCCCTGGTTTCAGGACTCCCCTGATCCTCCAGCCACCGATAATTATCGGTAATGGAAACGCCATGCATTTCGTCCGTCACCGGTTTCTGCGCCGTAGCGGGCGCGCGACTTCCCGCTAAATCGGCGGCAAAGCCAGTGGGCAGAATGAGCAGGAGAAGCAGAAAGGCGGAAACCCGGCGGAGCATGCTCCGTAGTGTATCGGAAACGCTTTCTAAAGTTGGCCTTCCTTGTTGAACCAGCGGACGCCTTTTATGAAGTTAAGATGACTGAGGCTTCAAAAGCTGAACAAAACAATCCGAACGGCTCTCCTGCAGTAAATGAGCTTCCAAACGGCACTGATCAAAAAAGGCATAAAGAAGCCCTCGGAAGAACTGAAACACGCTTTGGCGGGATGACATGGCTGTTAGTGCACCTGTGCGCGGCAGAACTGGTTCCGTCGCCCACTTGAATCATCTATTGAGACGAATCGTTGAGTGATCGCGTTTACGGCGCTTTTGCAAAAACATTTTTAGTATGGAAGCTGACTGTCTCCTTCCCGTATGATGAAATAATGAGCTTCACAATGAAGCTGCGGGCTGTTTCGGCCCTGCTTGCCGTCGCCATCCCTGGAACTGGCGCGACCGCTCCCGCGCTGGAGCAGCAGTTCGAGCATACTGTGCGGCCTTTCGTCATGAAATACTGCGCCGGCTGCCATAGCGGCCCGATGGCGGCGGCGCAATTCGACCTGAAATCCTATACTTCCGTCGGCATGGTGACCGCTGATTTTCCCCGCTGGGCGCTTGTCATGGAGCGACTAACGTCGAAGGAAATGCCGCCCAAACCGATACCTCCACCACCGGCGCAAGCCAGCGAACAGGTAATCGCCTGGGTGCAGGCATTACGCGACGATCAGGTTAAGAAGTCGGCGGGCGATCCGGGACTGGTGCTGGCCCGGCGACTGAGCAACGCTGAGTATAACTACACTATCCGCGATCTGACCGGCCAGGATATGCAACTCACGCGGCAGTTTCCGGTGGACCCGGCCAACCCCGCTGGTTTTGATAACTCGGGCGAATCGTTGACCATGTCACCCGCTTTGCTGAACAAGTATCTGCAGGCGTCCCGCGAGGTGGCCGATCACATGGTTCTGACGCCTGACGGCATCGACTTCGCGCCGCATCCGATGTTGGTCGAAAGCGATCGCGAGAAGTATGCCATTCAGCGTATTATCAGCTTTTATAAAGAACAGCCGACAGACTATGCGGATTATTTTGGAGCTGCCTGGCGTTTCCGGTATCGCAGCGCCCTGGGGGAGCCGCACGCGACCTTGGCCTCGATTGCGGCGGATTCGAAGGTAAGCCCCAAATACCTGCCGATGATCTGGCAGATACTGCATGACAAAAAAACGGTTGGTCCCGTGCTTAAGCTGCAGAAGATGTGGCAGGCTTTGCCTTCTCCAGCCGCAAACCAACCGCAAGCCGTCCGCTCGCAATGTATGGCAATGCGTGACTTTGTGGTCAAGATTCGCGCCCACACAGCCATGCAGTTCGCGGCTCCAGTCGTGAAAGGCTTGCCGGCCGGATCGCAACCGCTGCTGAACTGGAAATTGCGGCAGTTTGCTGCGCATCGCCGCGACAGCGATCCGCACGATCTGCGCAACGACACCGATCCGCCCGAGGTGATACCCGAGATTCCGAAATATCCCGGACTCCACAAAGAAGCAGCACCGCGCTGGGCTGCTCTCTCAGCGAAAGCTCGGGCGGGCGATACCGATCTGATTGTGCCCGCTGCTCAGCGTAAGCGCTACGAGGCTGCGTTCGCGCGCTTTGCTTCCGTTTTCCCCGACACCTTTTATGTCACCGAGCGAGGCCGCTACTTTCCGGACGATTCCGCTGATAAGGGGCGGCTCCTAAGCGCGGGCTACCACAGCGTTGTCGGCTATTTCCGTGACGATGCGCCGTTAATGGAGCTGATCCTCGATGAAAAGGGGCAGAAAGAGATTAACCGTCTGTGGGATGAGTTCGACTTTATCGCCGATTTCACGGCTCGCACCTGGACTCAATATTTTTTTAATCAGAGCGGAGAAGTGCAAGGGAAAGGAGCGGAATCCGGCAGCGCGCGCCCGACGGATCATCAGATCACCGACACACCCGTCATCATGGCAATGCGCGATGCTTATCTCGCCAAGGCAATGGCCGACCCGAAGAATGATCCTGTCGCTCCGCAGGCCATCCGAGAGCATTTCAATAACATGAACGTGACGCTCCGAAACTTGGAAAAGGAGCGGTCGGAAGCGGAGCCGAAGCATTTGCAGGCTCTGCTCCGGTTCGCCGATCGCGCCTATCGGAGACCGCTGACGGAAGCCGAAAACTCTGATCTGCTGGCTTACTATAAAAAGCTTCGGGCGGAAAACGACTTGTCGCATGAAGAGGCCGTTCGCGATATGGTCGTCAGCGTGCTGATGTCGCCTGATTTCCTGTACCGGCTTGATCTTTCCGCCGCCAGCATAAATTCTTCAAAATCTGTTCTGCACCCGGCAAGCTTGAATACTGCCGCGCCGTTCAGGAGCGAACCGTTGTCAAACTACGCTTTGGCGAGCCGGTTGAGTTATTTCTTATGGTCGAGCATGCCCGACGAGGAATTGTTGCGGCATGCGGCGAATGGCGATCTGCAAAGACATGACGTTCTGCTGGCGCAAACCCGGCGTATGTTGAAAGACTCGCGCGCGCGGGGACTGGCCACCGAATTTACCGGCAATTGGCTCAGTTTCCGCCAATTCGAAACCAATAATTCAGTGGATCGCAATCGCTTTCCCAGCTTCAACGACAATCTGCGCGAGGCCATGTTTCAGGAGCCAATCCGGTACATGGAAGACATCATCTCCAACAATCGCCCGGTGCTGGACCTTTTGTACGGCAACTATACCTTTGTGAATCCTCCGCTGGCCCAACATTACGGCATACCCGGCGTCACTGGGGACGTGAACAACTGGGTTCGGGTGGACGATGCCGTGCGTTACGGGCGCGGCGGCCTGTTGCCGATGGCGGTGTTTCTCACGCAAAATTCGCCGGGCCTTAGAACCAGTCCGGTGAAGCGCGGGAACTGGGTGGTGCAACGGGTGCTGGGAATCAGAGTTCCGCCGCCTCCGCCGGTGGTTCCCGAACTGCCGGGCGATGAGGCAAAGTCGGATCTACCCGTGCGCGAGATGCTCGCCCAACACAGGGCCAATCCGGTCTGCGCCGCTTGTCATTCGCGCTTTGATTCCTTTGGCCTTGCATTCGAGGGTTATGGGCCG
The DNA here is from genome assembly GCA_964249105.1 of uncultured Bryobacteraceae bacterium. Taxonomy (GTDB): domain Bacteria; phylum Acidobacteriota; class Terriglobia; order Bryobacterales; family Bryobacteraceae; genus Bog-105. The sequence goes on from CAXUBB010000098.1 coordinate 8,689, forward strand.
GTGGGGGATGCCCGAACGAAGGATCTGGCAGGACGGCCCGTCGACACCGCCGTGACTTATCCCGGCGGCATCGGAGGCACTGGGCTGGAGGGCTTGCAAGCGTTCATCCGTGGGTACCGCCAGGACCAGTTTGTGAGTAACTTAAACCGCAAGCTGCTCGCCTATGCGTTGAACAGGTCTCTCCAACTTTCGGACGAATCTCTTATCGAACGAATGAAAGCTCAACTAGCCGCGAACGGGTACCGATTCAATGCGCTGGTTGAGACGATTGTCATCAGCCCTGAGTTTCTAAACAAACGAATTCCGGACGCGCCCGAAACGTCCGAGGCCCAATTACAATCCAGAAAGGCGAATTAACCGATGTCGAACTCATCAAAGAACCCCCCTCGCGGCCTTTCGCGGCGCACGGTGCTGCGCGGCGCGGGCTGCACGATGGCGCTGCCGTGGCTCGAATCGCTGAACGCCTTAGCCGATACGCCCACCCCTGCCGCGTTTCCCAAACGGTTCGGCGTGGTTTTTCTGGGCAACGGCGTCAACGAAGATCATTGGAGCGCCGAAGGCCAAGGCGCCGCCATGAAACTCAGCAAAACGCTGGAGCCTTTGGAGCCGCTCAAGCAAAAGATCAACGTGATTGACGGTCTGTTCGTGAAAGCGCTCACCGGTCAAGGCATTCACCCAGGACAGACCGGAAGCCTGTTGTCGGGCGCGCACATTTCGAAAGGAGCGATCATTCACTCCGGCATCAGCGTGGATCAGATGATCGCCAATCGCATTGGGGAAGATACGCCGCAATCCAGTATCGTTCTGGCGTGCGAGCAGCCTATGACCGGTTACCACGAGACGAACTTCTCGATGGCCTACAGTTCGCATATCTCGTGGCAGAGTCCGGATTCGCCGGTGCCCGTGGAAGTCTATCCTTCGCTCGCCTGGGACAACCTGTTTGACAATCGCGGCAGCCTGTTGAACATCAGCATTCTGGACCGCGTAAAGGAGCGCGCCCAGGATCTTTCCCAAAAAATCAGCTCCACCGACAAGGGCAAGCTGGATGAGTACCTCACCAGCGTGCGCGAAGTGGAAAAACGCGTCGAAGGAATGCGCAAGGGCAAGGCAGACGCGGAGGACGCCGCCAAAGCGAAAAATACTCCGGTGGCGGCGATGGAGAGACCGGCCAACGGACTCCCGGAAGATCTGCGCGATCACGCCCGCCTGATGTGCGACATCATCGCGATTGCGTTTCAGACCAATAAAACCCGTGTTGCGTCGCTGATTATTTCCCGCGATCTGTCGGCGATGTATTATCCCTTCCTGGACGTTAAGGAAGGACACCACGCCGCGTCTCACAATAACAACTCGGACGGATACGAACGCATCGCCCGTTTTCATGTGAGCCAGTACGCATATTTGGCTTCGAAATTGGACAGCATGAAAGAAGGCGAGGGCACGGTGCTCGATAACACCTGTCTGATGTTTCTTTCGAATCTCTGGATTGGCCGCAAGCACGATAACTTCCGATTGCCGCTGGTGCTCGCGGGCGGACTCGGCGGAACGCTCGAAACCGGACGGACACTCAATTATCTGAACGAGAGCGAAGACAATCGGAAGATGTGCAGCCTGTATCTGTCGCTGATGGATCGTTTTGGAGTAAAGCTGGAGCAGTTCGGCGACGCCCACGAGCGGCTCCAACGCTTATAGCAGCTTTCAAAATGCTACATCGGCTTTTCCCTATCGCGCTCCTGGCCGGTCTAATTGCGGGTTTCGATCCAGCCTCGGCGCAGCGACCGACGCCTCCTACCCGCGATCCCCACACGCTCGGTTATGTCAGCGCAAAAGACCTGCCTGACGGGGCCAACGCTCCGCCCACCGCTGACGGGAACTTTATTCTGGGTCCCACGCACAATCCCGCGCCGGAGACGACCGTAGCGGAAGGCGTGCCGCAGGGAACGGTGTCTGAGTTCATCATGAATTCCGCTGACAGCAAGATCTATCCCGGCATTGCGCGCGAGCCCCATACGTTCGGCACATCAGATCCTAACGACCCGGCCAAGCTGGTGCTCACAACCAGCCACCCCGCTCCTTATACTCGCCGCGTGGCGGTGTATGTTCCCAAACAATATGTTCCCGGCACAGCGGCGCCGTTCATCGTCGGGGCGGACGGACCGGACCGGCTACTCTTCACGGTTCTGGACAACCTTATTGCTGAGCATCGAGTACCGGTGATGGTGGCCATCTCCATCGGCAACGGTAGCGGCGACGCCCAGGGCAGCGAACGCGGTTTGGAATACGACACCATGTCGGGCCAGTATGCGGAGTTCGTGGAGAAAGAAGTGCTGCCTCTCGTCGAGAAGCAAGCCAGCGTGAAGCTCACGAAAGATCCCGAGGGCCGGGCGACAATGGGCGGCAGTTCCGGCGGCTCGTGCGCCTTAATCATGGCGTGGTACCACCCGGAGCTTTATCATCGCGTTCTCACCTATTCCGGCACCTACGTCAATCAGCAGTGGCCGTCGAATCCCCAGACCCCGCACGGCGCTTGGGAATTTCATGAGCATCTCATCCCGGAGAGTCCCGCCAAACCACTACGAATCTGGATGGAAGTGGGCGACCGGGACCTGCTGAATCCGAACATCATGCGCGATAACATGCACGACTGGGTTCTCGCCAATGAGCAGATGGCCAAGGCGCTGGCCGCTAAAGGCTATCATTATCAATTTGTGTTTGCGCGCAATGCCGGGCACACCGACCGCGCCGTGAAACAACAGACCCTGCCCGAAGCTCTGGAATACGTCTGGCAGGGATACCCGATGGCGGGATCGAAAAAGTGACGTGCGGCGCTCTCTTTGACGCTGAGCCGCTCGAAGCAGGTGCAGTCCTGTTGCGCGGCTTCGCTGCCGCGAAAGCGCCCGAGCTGGTCGAGGAAGTAGCGAGGATCGCACAAGCCGCGCCGTTCCGTCACTTGGTTACGCCCGGCGGCTACACGATGTCGGTGGCAATGACCAACTGCGGCCGTCTCGGTTGGGTGTCGGACCGCCACGGTTACCGCTACGAAACGGCAAATCCCGATTCGGGAGCGCCCTGGCCCGCCATGCCGGAAAGTTTTCGCGAACTGTCCGCCCGAGCCGCGGCAGAGGCCGGGTTTGCCCCTTACGAGCCGGATGCCTGCCTCATAAATCGTTATTGCGCGGGTGCCAAACTCGGACTCCATCAAGATCATGACGAAAAAGATGATTGGGCCCCCATTGTCTCGGTCTCGCTTGGTTTACCAGCTACCTTCCTGTGGGGTGGAAAACGCCGCTCGGAGGCGGTGCGCCGTTATTGCCTGGATAGCGGTGACGTGGTTGTGTGGGGCGGTCCGGCGCGCTTTGTTTATCATGGAGTGTCTCCGCTCAAAGACGGGCATCATTCACTGACCGGCGCGGCCCGGATTAATCTGACGTTCCGGAAAGTGTTCTGAAGGGCGATGGCTTTCCTATCGGACTACCGGCAGCAACTGATTTCTCTTGCGGATGGCGGTAATCATTACTTCCAAAAACCTATTGATCCCTTAAATTTGCGGGCACAATCGTCTGACCGCAACCGTTTATTGCGCAAACTAACGATGCTGTTGAAAAACTCTATACCAAGCTGGAAGACAACCGCCACCGATTACACCCCATAAATTTTTATCTTTGAATTTCAGAGGGTTACAGTAACGTATCCTTTCAGGAGAAAGGGCCATTTGCCTCTTCCACGGAATTTTTCAACAGCATCTAACGTTTGCGCACGACGAGCCCATTTGGTGGCATGCGCTCCTACTGACCTTTCCTCGGATTGTGATTGAATAGCCTGTGAAGCCATCATACTCTTACAGACTCATGAAAAAAACACACAGCCTACTGGCTGCCACAGCGCTGTTATCGACGCTGGCATTTGCCACCGATTACAACTTGGGAGAACTCGCTAAATCCAACAAGATCAAAGTGTTCAATCGTACACTCGATCAAAACAAGGCCGGTACGGCAGAGGCTGTGTTCTTGAACGTCGGTGACGATTACGGTCTGGCGTGGATCACCGGCGTTGAATTCTCTCAAGGAACTATTGAACTGGAACTCAAAGGCAGGAACCAGGCTGGCCAGAGTTTCGTCGGAATTGCATTTCACGGTCAAGACAACAAAATATTCGACGCCGTCTATCTGCGACCCTTTAATTTCCAAGCTGCGGAAGCGGAGCACCAAAGCCACTCCATTCAATACATCTCCATGCCCGACCACGACTGGAGTGATCTTCGGAAGAAGTACCCCGGCAAATATGAATCCGCGCTGAATCCAGCGCCTACGCCGGACTCGTGGGTGCATTTGAAGCTGGTACTTGAAGGCAAGACCGTATCCGCATTCGTAAACGGGGCGGACAAACCAGCGCTGACCGTTGAATTGCTGAACGAACGAAGTAAGGGAAAGCTGGGCTTGTGGGTGGGCAATAGGTCCGATGGCTGGTTCAGAAATCTCAAATTCACTCCGGTAGGTAAATGAGCAGATTGGTGATCGTTATTCTTGGTTGTTCCTACACCTGCATTCACGGCCAACCGCATTTGTTCTGCTGGATAGGAAGTGCAGAGGCGACCGCGCCGGGTCCTCTGTTCAGCTCGTAATCTGAGTTGGGCTTTTCCATGACTCGAAGCCTCAGTTGGACGATAGTCACTGTCCTGACAATCGCTTTAGGGGCTGGATCGCAGCATCCAGCCCCGATCCAAGCTAGCCGGGTCGCCAAAATTGGCAAGGCGACCGTTCTTCTCCAGTCTTGCTAGATCCTCGACGGGTGGTTTGGCCTGGTCTTACGGAGCCGGGGAACAAATGATACGGCCTCATCGTAAGTAAGACCATGCGTGCGAGAGAAGCTCAACCCAATGCTTTCCGTTCAACACTGGTGTTGATATACATAGGCGCGGGGCTTTTCCTTTTGGCATTGCTCCTATCAGCGATTCTTGTTCCCGATCTCCGCATTCTTCACTCCTTACAGGCGCTGATCTAC
>CAXUBB010000099.1:0-13681 GCA_964249105.1 uncultured Bryobacteraceae bacterium
GTTACTCGGTACTAAGAGTCCCCCCCTGGTGCTTACTCTCACTTACTTGCACTCACTAAGTTGTATAACAGCGCTAAGTACTAAGTTACTAAGTGAGTTACAATGACTTACTAAGTAACTTACTAAGTGCCTTACTTTTTTATTTACAAGTGCTTATTTTTAAGAAGAGAAATAGGGGTGTATTTAAGGGGGGTGTTTTAACTGGGGTGTCTCTCTGTGGAACTCATACCGGTGTGTTACTACCGGATTCTAATGGGGTTTAGCAACGTGGAACACGAACCGGTATTTGGGGGGGGTGTAACCGGTGGTTGTTTTACCGAAAGTCCTGTGTTATGCTTGCTTCAGCTTTCCGCTGAGAGGGCCAAAAAAAGGAGACCGTTGCGTTTTTCATGACAGAAAACAGGGAAAGAGGGCCGTTTATGGCAACCACAACAGCAGAATTAATCATGTTTTTGCAAGCCGCGCACGTCGGACAAGACACGAATTGGGACTTAGACAGCAGAGGAGCGATTGCGTTAGTCGCACCTCCTGAAGCACTGAAGACAAAATGCGTGGAAAACGCGTTAAGGCCGTATCCAGAGGCTCAAACCACCTCGGATATGAACGTCAAGGACCTGGCTGTTTTCCGCGACGATGTGCTTTCAAGCCACTACGACACGCTGGCTTTTCTCGATTACCAGAAGCTTTGGGAGCGGGATGAGCGAACCAGCGCGAACGTGGAAGGGGCGATTCGAGCATTTGTTGATGAGGGTTGGCAGGGGCCGGGGGAAAAAGGCAAACATAAGACGCTGGCCAAGTGCTTCATGATTCTATGCATGACGGAGAATATGTACGACTCCAAGTATGAGCAATGGAAACGTAATGGTTTCGGACGGCGGCTACTGGTGTTGAAATATCATTTCCGAGATCGTCGCTTGTTAGCGGATGCGATTAAACAGGGACACAGCTATCAGCTTTCCACGCAACACGCGATACCGAGACCTACAAACCGCTTGCTTTACAGCGTTACGAAAGAGGAGGCCGATTATGTGGAGTTGTCGCTGAAAGAGCAGCGCGGTTTAATTCCGTTGCAGATGCTTTTGAAGATCTACAACACGCTGAAGTGGTATCACGACGAAATAAAAAACGACAGAGACGGCGGGATGCGCTTATTGATGAACGTGCTGCCCCTATTGCATCCGCAGGGCGGCGAACTGGTTGTTAAGCGGGAAGAAAGCTTGCAGTTGGCGGTAAACAACGATGGCACGCTCAAGCGGACGCGCAAAAACAAAACAGCCTGAACAATCCGGCTTTTTCTTTGCTCCTGAGAACGAGTATTGTGTCTGCGGATGCGCGAAAGATCAGCACAATAAGCACGGCGGTTGCCGGCGTTGTTTAGAGTGCAACCATTTTGAATTTTCGCCTATCGCTACGTTTCATAAAGACGTGGTGAAGGCAAAACGTGAGCAATAGGCGATTGCTCATGAGCACAGTCTGTAGTGAAAAAAACGAGGTGAATACATGTCCATCCGTGGATACAACAAAGTCATTTTAGTCGGCAATCTGTCGAATGATCCGACGGTGAAGCGCACGATTAACGGCAAGCCGTACGCGCATTTTGTGGTGATGATCAACCGCAAACTGCGGGGCCGTGAAGATCTGGAAACGAGCCGGATTATGTGCGAGTGCTGGCAGGAATCGATTTATCAGCATCTCGCCCAGGGGCGGCGGGTGCAGGTCGAAGGTTCCCTGAAAACCTGGGAGGAAATGCAACCCGACGGCACGAACCGAACCCGGCAAATTGTCAGCGTGGATGATGTTTTGTTTCTGGATAAACCGGGCGGGGCGGAAGAGTCCCGGGACGAAAGCGAAACGCGGAAGGAGCTGGATATTGCGAATGGTTACTTGGCTGAATTGCAAGCCCGCAATGGAGTGCTCGAAAAGCAGATGCAAGAGCTGAGAGAGTCGCTGAAGCAACCGCAACCAGCGACAAAGCAGCGTCCGATTCGTAACGTGCGCGATGTGGAGGTGGCGCTGAAGGCAGCGAAGAAAGCTACCCGCAAGTGACACAACAGGAACGGAGTAAAAATGCGTTCCTGAAGGAAATCCGTCGTACCGAGGGGCTGAATCAGAAACAGTCCCTCAAGGCTTACCGTGCGTTCGAGACTCGCACGGGGAAAGCTCCGACAAAAGCGGATTTAGGGAAGCGTTCCGGCATTCGGCGGGATGTCGTGAACTATGTTTCCGGTCAGGGTGCTGTTAAAGCGAATGCGGCGGCTAAACAAGCCTATGCCGAAACGAAGCGAGCCCTTGCCGCTCAGAAGCTCTCGCAAGCCGGCACAGCGCGTTCTGACGCGAAAAAAGCCGCTTCTATTGCGCGTCAGGCAATTCGGAACGCAAAAGAGGCGGTGAAGCAAGCTAAGGCAGCGACGAAGGAAGCGGGTAAAGCGACTCAGGCGGCGAAGCGTGCCATAGCCGCTACAGACCGCTATTTGAAAAAACAAGCCCGTCAAAGCGCAGAAACGAAGCGTAAGCCCTCTCCGGCGTCTCGGAAGGGTGGAGACGCCCGAAAACAGCGGGAAGCGTTACAGCGCCCGGAAACGATTCGCCCGAATAGGCACGTCAGCCTAAGGAGCCTGGCGCAATGGAATGAGATGATTTACGAGGACTTCGGGCAGTATGAAGAGTTTCATGTCAGTGATGAATACGAGTACACGGAGTAGCGGCCATGCCCAACCAGAAAGGTAAGAAGATTCGGACGTTGCATATTGAGCTGGTGATTCGCGTCAAACGTCCCGCCGGTATGAACCTGACAGAGAAATTTCTCCGTGAAGTCATCGAGTACTGGGTTTTAACCGGGATAGAACCGCATGACATCGAAGTGAAAGAGATTCGCTGGACACGCGATGAGCAGCGTGCGCGGAAAGCTCCGGGCGATGACACGCTGAACAATGCAAGAGAAACCCTCTTGCGGAGGTTTCTTTACTCCGTGCAATTCAAAGTTACCCGTGAAGCTCAAGGCTATTGGCGTGGTGAAAGAAACGGCGGAAGCGCATAAAACATTGTGTGATTACGACGGCTCTTTACCCAGGGATTTATACGGGCGTTGTTTGCGCTTGAGTCGTTTATTGCAGGTCAAGATGACGAGCTGGCGATGCGATAAAACTCGGCGTGGGCATCATTTGGTGATTACCTGGGAGCGTGACTTTGAACCCGCGCAGATCATTGCGATACAAGCGATTTTAGGCAGTGATCCGAACCGGGAAAGCCTCAATCTTTTGCGTTTATTGGGAGTCGCAAGCGAGGGAGCGGAGCCTTACGCCAACATTCTTTTTTCCCGCAAGCTCTGAGGTTTTGTATACTTTCTGACAGGTGAAGCCGTTTCGAATGCTTTACCTGGCCGCAGCCGTTCCGGTTTCGACTAGAGGAGACGAATGAATCTCGTCTCTCTTTCCCTTCCCGCTCTTTTAAGTTCGGCTTGCGTTGAATGCGACTCGCGGGCCTATCGCGTCATCCAGTCGGATTACTCGTCTGTGCAGACGCTTCCCTGGCCGAATCCTCCGTTGAGTCAGCAATGGAGTTTTCGATTTTCCGGTCCCTCCGGGGCAACTCCGACTCCCTACTCCCTATACTGGGGTGTTTCGCCTCATCCGGCTTTACGCTGGCTTTATATCGGGTTAGGCGATAGCCACGTGACAGGACACGAGCAACCTCCCGTTACCGAAACGGTTAGTATTCAGATTCCCCGCGATCCTTCGTTCTATCGTGTGGCGATTCCCGTGGAAGGCGCTACCGCCCGGCAGTCCGGTTATCTTTTACGTCTGAATGCGATCTATCAGCCTCAGGATTACGACCAAATTTTGATTCAATTCCTTTCTTTGAACAATTACCCGTCCCCCCCGGTTTCTCAGATTTTCTGGGCGAACTGCTTAACCATTGCGAATTATTCCCCTTATCAGGGTTGCGTATGAATACCAGTTATTCTGCTACCGCCTTAGCTACCGCCACGATTCCGGAGGAGGGACCGAAGACGATACCGTTTGTTTTCGATTTTTCCCAGCAAGCAACGTATCCCGCCGATCTGCAAAACTTGCAGGGGCGCAATTTTTTCAGCGCGGCGCAAAGCGTGTTTATCGATAATTCGCTGAATGCGGCGGCGGTTTCGATTACCTTTGACGGCACGCAACAAAAAGTTACAGCGAAGCCGTACACGCAAGGCTATTACACGGTGCTTTGTCCGAACCCGATTCGCTTCCTGGCAGCGAGCACGGGCGCCGTGGTGGTGCGGGTTTATCTTCTCAACGTGCCGGTAGCGGGTGCGGTTTGGAGCACGCAATGAACGCGGTTCCCGTGTTGTTTGCGGATATCCAGAACGGGGCGGCGAAGCCCGTCCATGAACCGGCGCGCGCGGTGCGTTATGCGCTCGATTTTTCGCGCAGCGCCTTTTATCAACTCGATTTTTCGGAGCTGCAAAACCAGAAGCGCTTGTCTGTCATCGAGTGCATTTATGTTGATAATGCGGACGGCACGGCTCCGATTGTTCTCAGCGTCGATCTGACGCAACAAACTGTCGAGGTGGAAATCGGCCAATACGGGTATTACCAGCTCATGTTCGGCTATCCCGCCCGCCTTAACGTGTCGAGTCCGAATAGTACTTCGCTGGTGAATTTGTTCGCGTTGAACGTGAACCTCATGGGTAGCTGGAAAAAAGACCCGTCGGCTAGTCCATCGCCGTCCGTTGAAAGCGTGGCGGTTACTAATTTTCCAGCTACCCAAGGGGTTTCCGGCTCTATCGAGGTGTCCAATTTTCCCGCGACGCAAGCGGTCAGCGATGCCGCGCTGGAAGCGATCATCAGCGCGGGAGCGGCGAAGGTAGCGGTGCAGAACTATCCGGCTTCGCAAGTGGTTCACGTCGATAATCTGCCCGCGACGCAAGCCGTCTCCGGCAGTGTGAGCATAGCGAATCTGCCCGCGACGCAAGCGGTCAGCGATGCCGCGCTGGAAGCAGGGTTAGCGAATATCGGGACCATCGGCACGGGCTTCCGCGTGGGGCGGATTGGTTCGAACGGCGCATTTTATCCTGACATGGCAGGCAATCTGGCTTATGTCAACCAGACGCTCGGCAATGTGTCGAACTTCATTACCGGCAATCCCGGTTATTTTATTACCGGGATTCAATGTGATTTGTGGCCGTCCTCTTCTCCTTCCGGCACGTTCCAGATTTTGTTTTCCGATTCTTCCTCGGGCAACATTTGGGGTTGCCTGATTAGCAGCGCCGGAACCCAGGTGGGAGCGGAAAGCGTCAGCACTCCGGGAAATTTCTTTTGGAACAACAAAGCGTCGAACTCAAAACTCAGCATGGTGATTAACACGAACATCACCGGCGGCGGTTTGCTGGTGCGGGTGCAGTACGGGTTCTGTTCTTTCGTGGGTTAGGCAGTGATGGCAACGCGCATTCAACAGATCGAAATTCTCAGCAATTCCGCTTTTCAAAATCAGGTAGCGGGCTCATTGCTCGCGGCGGCGCTCAACGTATTAAATGAGGCGGCGGGGACGCCGAATCACGCCAACCGCGTTTTATGGGCGAAGCAGATTTTACAACAGCCGCAGGGCCAAGCCGGTTTCATGCTCACGTCCCTGTTGGGGAATCCGACGATTCAAAGCGAAGCGGGAAACGCGGCGGGGCTAAGCGGAACGCCCTTTAGTGATTCCGATATTGACTATGTGGTTGCTTCGCTCTTCGATCAGTTCGCAACGGCGGCGGCGGGTGGTTGAGATGTGTATGGCGCGATTTTGTTTTGGAGGTTCTTGCTGATGGCTATGGGACTGGAGATGCTCATGAAGAGCTTCGGTGTGGACCCTGATGAGATCAAGGTTCAAATGGCGGGAGCGCAGCAAAAACTGAATGAGGAGCTGCAAAGCTTTCATCAGCAAATGAACCGCATCGAAGCCAAGCAAGCGGAGATATTGAATCGAATTTCAGACTTGGAAGAGTCGAAAGCAAGGGAGCTGATAACACTGAATGGCAACTAAAACAGATGTAACCGGGCCGAAAATCACGGAGGAAACGCCTACCGGCGTCACGACCGAAACCGTCACGACTTCCGTGGAAGAAAAACCCGCCATCGTGTCAACCGTGGCGGATGTGATGACGGCCATAGACCCGTTTGTGAAGCGCTTGGAAAGTTTGGAGGTGCTGTTTAGCAACAGCAATCTGGTAGAGCGTTTGGACAAGATCGAGCAGGCCGTTCAGCCGCTTCTCGAGGAAGCCAAGCAGATTTTCGGGAAAGGCACTTTTACGGATCGCATCAAGCGTCTGGAGCAAATTATTGCTCAACATTTCGGGGCGCATCAGTTGAGCACGGCTCAACCCGTCGAGCAGAGCAAGCCGCAGTAGCGATATGGGCGAAGAGGCGGAGACACCCACAGTACGGATTGAGGTTGTCACGCCTCACGAGGAGCAGGAACCGGCTCCGGTTGCGGAGTCTCTCGAAGCGCTCGAAAGCACAGTCGAGGAACTACAGGAGTCGGTCGAAGAGCAGGAAGAAGAAGAGCAGGAATTTGAGCAATGGCTAACAGAAGAGTTAACGGGGTTGCGATCCATCCTGACGGAAGTGAGCAGCCATCAGAGCCAATTATTGACGTCAGTACAGGAGATCAGAGAGCTCATGGCACAGCAGAGCAAGCCGCCGAACGGATCAACGGATTCCCCGCCGCCGAACCCGCCGCCGCCCGTCGAAGTTCCGGCAGAGACAGTGCCGGTAGTCGAGGAAAACTTACCGCCGCCCAGCGAAGAAAACAGCGTGCCGACAAGCAGCGAGCCAAGCGAGCCGATCAGCGAGCCGAAGCCGGAACAACAGCCGGAACGGGAAAAACCAAAGAATCGAATCAGGTTCATCTAGCGGGCATTGAAGCGCTTCTCTTAAGCGTGCATACGATGGGTGCTGCCATTCTCTCCGTCCCGGAGCTGGTGCTCGATGCGAGAGAGGCAAAGGGTTTAGCGGAAGCCATTACCGGCGTAGCGGCATTCTACGATATTCCCGCCGATCCGAAAACGCTGGCATGGGTGAATCTGGCGATGGTGGGCATGACGGTCTACGGCACGCGGGCTTTAGCCTACAGCAACCGCCTCAAGGCGGAAGCACGCCTCAAGCTGGCAGCAGCGACACGACCCGCCGCGGCTCCGTCGGTAAAGGCGAATGGAGTGGATCAGGCAGCGGCAGCGGCGAGCGCTCTCGCCTCGCATACGGGACAGCCGCCGGTGGGGGAATGATGCGATTACCGAATCAAAGTCAGCGTTTGGCAGTCATCGGCAAAACAGGCAGCGGCAAAACGCAAGCCGGTTTGTGGCACTTGTCGGAACAAGATTTGCAAGCTCTCCCCTGGCTCATTATCAACTTCAAACGAGACCCGATGATAAGCCGTATTCCCGGTTTGCAGACGATAGCCGTCGATGATGCGCTCCCCAGCGAGGACGGATTGTATCAAGTCACTCCGCATCCGCAGCAGGATGATGAATTAACCGATCTGTTTTGGCGCATCTGGGAGCGTGAAGGCATGGGCGTTTTTATTGATGAAGGGTATATGGTTCCCCCACGAAATGACGCTTATAACGCGCTGATTACCCAGGGTAGGACGAAGCGGATTCCCATCATTACGTTGGTACAACGCCCGGTTTGGGTATCGCGTTTTGTGTTGAGTGAGTCGGAATTTTTGCAAGTTTTTCAGCTCAACGATGAGCGGGATAGGGATACGGTAGCGAGCTTTTTCCCCTCGCAAGTGGATCTCGAAAAGCGCTTGCCGGCGTATCACAGCTACTACTACGACGTGGCGGCGGATGAAGTGGTGGTGTTGAAGCCGGTTCCGTCCGAAGCGGAAATTTTAGCGGCCTTCGAAGAGCAATTGGTTCCGGAAGTCGAGGAACCGAAGCCCGTCGACGGCTTGCGTTTTGTGTGAGAGGAGAGAGCAATGGCGGATGAGGTCGTCATCACCTGGAGTCCTACCAATTGGATTACCATCGTGCTCATGTGCGCGGTCGGTTTTTTGATTCTGGGGACTGTCAGCAAGTTCATTCGAGCGAAAGCAGGGGGAGCGTAAGGCGTGTTGAACTATGCGATTTTGCGCGAACCGATTAACTGGTTTACGGTCGTCACGATGGTTTTAATAGCGGGGTTCGCGGCACATCTGATTCTGTCTCATTATCAGGACGTGGCGAACAGTCCGGCTCCTTCCAGTCTTCAGTAGTTTTCATTTTTCAGGGAGAATCTTTTTCGAATGGCAACTAGCGGGCAGCCTTCAATTCAACAGCAAAACGCAATGGCACGTGCGGCCATTCAAGCTAACTCCGTCGAGATGTTACAGAGCGTTTTCAGCCAAACCGTGAACCCGGCGCAAAGCAATCAGATCAGCATTATTCCGCGTAATATCGGCCTTATCAAGGGTTTTTACGTGGAGATTACGGCCACCGTGACGAACACGGCAGGAGCGGCGATTACCCTCACTGATTTCAACGTGGCCAACATTCTCAGCAATGTGACCTTTACCGATTTGCAAAACAATGTGCGGATCAACACCTATGGTTGGCATCTGCACTTTTTGAACAGCGTCAAGAGCCGTCATCCCTATGGCTCTTCGGTTCCGACCGATTCGCCGGTGAAGTACGGTTCGAACTGGAACGTCATTACCGCTCCGGCGACCATCGCGGCTTCGGGAACCGGCACGGTCAACATGAAGTATTATGTGCCTCTGGCCTATTCGGATGATGACTATCGCGGGGCGATCTACGGGAACGTGGTCAACGCTACCATGTCGCTGCAGTTGACCGTCAACCCTACAGTAGCGGTAACCACGGGCGACAGCACGCAAGCCGTGTACAGCGGGAACGCGGCCACGGTCACTTCCGTGACGGTCAGTGTGTATCAGCTTTATCAGGATCAATTGCCGATGGGCGCGGGGGGGGTGGTGCTGCCGATTTTAGATATCAGCACGATCTACGAGCTGAAGTACACCACCTTCAACGGCATCACGTCCGGCATTGATTTCCCGATGCCCTTTTCGAACTTCCGCGATTATCTCAGCAGCTTTGTGGTTTACTTCAACGGCACAGCGCGGGCGATGGGGACCGATATCAATTACCTCGCGCTGCAATCGGCCAACTTCACGAATCTGTGGAAGCTGGACCCGCAGCTCCATGCGTTGCGGACCCGCCGCATTCTGGGAACTGACCCGCCTCCCGGCGTCTATTATTTTGACTTTCGCAAGAAGCCGATAGCCACTACGCAGTACGGCAATATGGAGCTGATTCTCAACCCCAGCGCGGCGGCGCAAGGCGCTTATGCTGTCGTCGGGTATGAGGATTTCGCGCTGCAAAATGCGATTACGCAAGCCGGATCGCTGCCCGCGTAAGGAGTAAAAAATGGCGGATTTGAATGGAGCGACCGACCTGCCGTTAGGGGTGGTCGGTAGCGTCACGAAATGGCTGGCGCATCCCTTCAGCACGGAGGGGAGCGCTTTGAACTGGGTACTGTGGTTGGGTCTGGTTTTATGCGCGGTGTTCTTCTGGAGTCGCGTGTTGGCGCATATTGAACGAGCCGTCCCGGAGGTTTAAATGGCAACGCTCGCTGATGATATTAAGAGTCGGGATTTTCGCGTCAGTCTCATTATTGCGGTGATGGTGTTTCTGATTTCTTACCTGGGCCCGAAGGTGCTGCACAGAAATATATGAGACCCTTTCTCGGCGGATTTTTTGGGAGCGCGTTTGGTTTTTTCGTGCTCTTTATTGTGGCCTATTACCTCGGATCGTCGTATCCGCAGTATGGGCAGGCGGTGAAAACCAAACTGGGGCTTTGATGGATCAAACGAGCATCATCTTTGCGTGTCTGGTGATTGGCTTTATTGTCTTTATCACGGTACGCGGGCAACTGCCGAAATACCTGGAAGTGCTGGGGGTTTAATGCCCTTTTGCTTGTTGTTTTTCGGCGCGTTGTTTTTAGTCGCGGGCGCTCGCGGCAAAACTTCCGACCTCAGTGATTTATTGGTCGATGACTTCACGGGCGAAAACAATTTCGTCTACTGGGTCATTGCCATTCTCATCATCGGCGGCGTGGGATATATCCCGCGACTGAAACGAGTCTCGGATGCGTTTCTGATTCTCGTTGTTCTGGTTTTGATTTTGCATAACGGAAACCCGTCCGGGCAGGGCGGCGGGTTCTTTCAGCAGTTTACAAAGGCCCTCAACATTAAGGAGACAAAAGCGCAATGAGCGATCAATTTTTAACGAGTCTGGTCACGGTAGCAACCGCCATTATCGGGGTGGCGATTCTCGCGGTTCTGGTGGGATCGAACAGCCAAACCACGCGCGTGATTGCAGCGGCGGGGGATGCTTTCAAGGGTTCCCTGGGAGTGGCGTTAAGCCCCGTGACAGGCAACAATGCTTCGATTGTTTCGTCGTCCTGGACAGGCGGCGGCGTCGGGTACGCCTAGAAAGAAAGAGGCTGATTGTGTTCCGGCGACGTAAGCAAAGCGTTCCCACGGCGGCGGTTGTGCCGTATGCGTTTTATCACATGCAGGAAACCCGCCAAGCGACGGCGGGAGCGATGAGCTATGCCTTCACTCCGCAACGCCTGTTACCGCCGCAACCGCTGGTTGCCGGTGTGCCGGTGCGGAGTCGTGCCGTGCTTCCCCCTCCGCCCGTGGTAGCGATCCGCGCGGGGACGCAGCAAGGCTTAGGCGGCATTGTGGCGGGGCAACTTGTCTTGCAGCCGCTCCTCGTTCCCCCCGGCAGTGGAGGGAGTTTATAGATGGCCATGAACTTCACTTTTGTGAAAGAGCATCCCTATGCGATAGGCGGTTTACTCCTGGGGGGATTTCTCCTCTTTGTGCTTTTGCGTTCGAAGGCCAGCGCGGCAGTGACCACCACAGGCAGCGCTCAAAGTGCGGGACTCCCGGCGAGCGTTGTGCAGTCTCAGCTTGAGGCAGGGGCGGCCATCCAAACCGCCCAGCTTCAGCAAGCCCAGCAAGTCAACGATGAGAATTTTCAGCTTGCCTTGGCCGCGCAAAAGAACGCGGCGGATTATGCGACGGCTCAGCTCAACGCGCAGACCTCTACCGCTCAACAAGTGAACGCGATTACGGGTTCTACCAACATCGCTACGATTCAGGCGGGTGTGCAGAATAATGCCATCAGCACGCAGGCTTCTGTCATCAACGAGCAGACGCAAACCGGCTTACAGGCCGCTTTAGCGGGCGATCAGCTTCAGCTTTCCGCCGATCAGCTTCAACAGGCCGCCGCGATGGGAACGGCGCAGATTAACGCAAATCAAAACGTTTCGCTGGCGCAGATTGCGGCGGATCGTGATACCGCCATCGCCAACACCACGGCCACGGCCCAAGTGGATTTAGGAGCGCTCGCGGCCAACACGCAAACGACCGTGGCGCAAATCGGCGGCCAGGTGGCGATGGCGCAGATTCAGGGCGGTGTGAGTGTGGCGCAAATGCAGCTCCAGAACCAGAGTCAGGAGAATCAGCGCATTCTGGATCTGGTGAAGAGCGGACAGCTCAATAAGGGCGGGGAAGGCGGGGCGAACCAGCTCGCGGCCATTGCTGCGGCGACAGGACAGCCGTCCATTGCCGGTTCCGCGTACGGCACGGCGACGGCCAGTCTCAGCGATGGGAACTCCACGGGCGGGATCTTAAACAGCATCTCCGGTATTTTCGGAACGGTCGGTAACGGCATTACGAAAGGCTTAAAGGCGGTAGCGACATGAGCGAACAACTCAAACGGGATTGGTTGATCGTGCTGGCGGGTGCGGCGGTTCTGGCATGGCTCTTCTTGCGACGGAAACAAGCTCGGAGCGCATCGCCCGATGTTCAGCAGCCGAATGCCTCCGTGGAGATTCCGAACGCTTCGACCACGCCTGACTATCTTTCCTACAATCTCCCGGCTTTCCAGAAACCTTCTTTATTGCTGCCTAGCGCTCTTCAGGCAAGCGCGGCGTCTGGTGGTGATGGTTTGGTATCAGGCGGGCGCTCCGGTTCCGTCTCGGAGCTTCGCCTGCCGTCCGTTTCCGCGGTCTCGAATCCGGCGAGCGCTTCGGGTACGGGCGGATGCTGTTGTGAGTCCCGTTGCGGAGACACTCGCGGAGGAAATTTAGTCGCTTCGCAAGATCAGCTCTTGAGTCAGTTTCCGTCCGACCTGGCGGGGAAGATGGCCGCTAATTTGTTGAGCGCTTTTCCGCACGGCACGGTGAGCTATGAGCAGTAGCGATCAGCAAACCTATGCGCCCGTGGCGGCGGCGGCGGCGGCTCAGTACAACGTGCCTACTTCGCTCTTTCAGTGGCAGATGGGGCAGGAAAGCTCCTGGAATCCGAACGCTTCGAACGGCAACGCGCAGGGTATCGCGCAATTCATTCCGAGCACGGCGGCGGCTTTCCATGTCGATGTGAACGACCCGGTGAGTTCCATCTATGGGGCGGCGGCTTATGATGCCCAGCTTTACTCTCAATATGGCGATTGGTCGAGTGTGCTCAGTCATTACGGCACAGTGCGGGCGAAATCTCCGCAGAGCGTCATTGACGCGGCGAACGCGCAATTAACCGCCGTGGGAGCCGCTCCGATTGCCACGGGCAGCAACTCCGCGAATTCTGCGAGCGCTTCCGCTTCCCCCAGCTCGCCCAGCTTGGCGGATACGGTGACGGCCGCGCTGAAAAACGTGCTGCCCTGGAACACGGCCGGCGCTGCCGGTTCCTCGACCAGCAATGAGAGCATTTTCGATATCGGGGCGGGGCGTATCGGCTATATGGCCGTGGGTTTGATCCTGATCGCGGGGGGATTGTATCTCCTGAAGCCGGTGCAGTCGGTGGTCAACACGACGGCGGCGCAGGGCGTCAAGTCAGGACTGAAGCACGCGGGAAAAACCGCACTCGCGGCGGTGTCAGTGTAATCCTTCAGTGCTTTCTCATGGTTCGAGGCGCTGAAAATTTGTCGATTCTTCTGTATGCAGTATGAGGCTTTGATTCCGCTCGGCTATGTGATAGCGGTAGCGGTTAAGGTGTTGGCTCCCCCTCACCCTCACTCCAAGATTTTACAGCTCTGTTTAGCGGAAGCGGAGCTGTTGACGAACATGGTTCCGTGTCCGCGATTCGAACCGAAAGCGGAAAGGCTGAAACCCTCTCAGTTTATGTTTATGGAAGAGCGCAAATCACATGGTCCCGCCTGCCGCCCGGATGTTTCTTCCCCCACTGCGGCTGTGGCTTTGGAGGTTTACGGCTAAAATGGAAGCTGTATTTACCTCAAAAACGCCCGTCACTGAAACGCCATCAGGGGCGGGTGTTCATCTCGTCAAAGCCACGCGGGAAGGTTTGCTCGGCCACTGTACCGCTTGCGGCTGGACGATTGATGCCGTGAGCGCTTTTGTGGCTCTGCCTTCCCATCGGGCTTTACATCGCTTTGTCAAAGTGCTCAACCCCCGCAACGGGAAAAGCGTGGTCGCGGAAGTTTTAGACGTGGGACCGTGGAATGAGCACGATGACGGCTATGTCTTCGGCGCGTCGCGTCCCCTCGCGGAGAGCGGTATCAGCGTCTCCGGCCACGGCACCAATGGAGCGGGCATCGATCTCGGAGAAATGGTTTGGCATACGCTCGGCATGGCGGATAACGATTTCGTCCAATGGCAGTTTGTTTAGAGTGGAAAGCGGTTAAGAT
>CAXUBB010000100.1:0-13667 GCA_964249105.1 uncultured Bryobacteraceae bacterium
CTCCAGCGTCAATACTGTGCCGTCATCTAGGATCAGCACGGCGCCGTTCTTAATGATGATGGGCGGCACATCCGGCCCAGGACCTTCCAACTCCAATGTCGTACCGTCGTCCAGAATGAGCAAAGCGCTGTTCTTGATAATGATGATGGGCGGCACATCCGGCCCAGGGCCTTCCAGCTCTGATACAACGCTTTCATGCCGCACTTTATCCGTTTGAGCGTTCATCGGCTGAATGGAAGCTAACAGTGCAATCCCGCATAGAACTAAGCTAAGTCTCATTAATTTCTCCTGATGTAAGTTGGAAGGACTTGCTTAGAATGCGGCAGAAAGGGGCTGGGGAAGGGCAAGCGCACGCAAATGGTGAGTATGGTTTCCACCGCGCCATAAATGCGCCGGTATGTTATAGCCGGAAGGTAATGTAATCAAGAAGTTAAAGGCTTTAACGGCAGCCGCGCCCAATTATGAAAAAGCCGTTGCGCGCATCTCCGGTGTTAAGCATTCTTGGCTACTCCAGTGACCGCCCAGCAACTTGTTGCTGTCTCAAAAGTTTGCGAGTACCATGGATTAACCGAATTACTATGACTGGCAGTATTCTTTTCTTTGTCGGTCTCCTACTAAGTGGAGCGCTGGTCTGGCGGGCACTGGCAGGATCTTGGTGGCGCGCATACCCGGTGGTATTTGCCTACTTCCTCCTCACTTTCGCGCATGGCGTAAGCGGGTGGCTGATTTATTCCCACCTGCCTTCTTTTTACGCGACCTTCCGCTGGGTCATGGAAGCGTTATATGTTGCGTTTGGCTTCGGTTTAATTTGGCAGGTTTATGCGGCGATTCCCCAACAATACCCCGGCGTGGGCCAGATCATTAAAACCATTGCGCAACGTATCGCAGCGCTCGCGCCTTTATTCCTGGCTCTCGCTTTGTTTTTGTCCCGTCGCGAAACTCTCACCTTGGACATCTTGGAGCGTAACTTTCGTTTGGTCCAGGCCATCTTAATCGTAACGGTTTTCGGCTTGGTCACTTATTACGGCATTCCGCTCTCGCGCAACCTGCAAGCTCTGCTTCGCGGGTACGGTCTATATCTTGCCGTTTTTATTATCAGGTACACTCTTTGGCCCATGCACTATAAGGGGCTTTGGCAGTTCGTCATGCCGGTGACTTACATGATTGCGCAGATCATCTGGCTGGCGGGATTGTGGCGGCATGAGAATCCTCGGGGTGACGAAGCACTGTTAGAACAAAATGCCGGTTTTGAGACGGGCGCTCAGATTGTCCGGTTAAGAAAGCAATTGCAAACTCCTTTCGCACGGGAATAAATATGATTCTGTATACTTCGCTTGGCATTGTTGTTCTGCTGCTGATTCTCCTGTACTGGGGACGAAACGAAATGGAGGAGAGTACGGCGGCCCGCCTAGCTCTCACGCTGCCGCCGCAGGACGTGGTGGACCGGGTTTTCTCCTGGGAAGATCTTCGTTACGCCCAAACCCTGCCAAAGCGCATACAAACTATATTTATGCGCGATCGCCGTCAGCTTGCGACTCTCTGGATTCGCCAGATCCGCTCGACCACCATCTTGCTGACCCGTGATCACGTCCGCGCCGTGCGGCGCAGTTCAACGCTTAAACTCTGGAAAGAATTGCAGATTGCCGGGAGTTTTATCGCTATTCTGGCCAGTTGCGAAGTATTCTCTTTCATTACCGCCACGCTTGGTCCAGTGCGCGCCAAACTGCTGATGTCATTTGTCGCCGCGCGTCTTCAAGCGCTACAAGCGCAGTTGGGGCATTCTTATTTGCCCGCCATGCAAGGGGCGGCGTAGTCCAGCCTTACGTTTATGGATCGAAGCAGTTGGATGAAAGAAACTCTCAATATCGATGATATTGTCGAGGATTTTCGGGAACGAAGCCTTCGTTATGTCGAAGGCGATCTGGCAAAGCTTGTCTTTCTTTCCTCCTGCCGCGATTGCAATTCCGGCTTGTACCGGCATGACGGCTTAGCGGTGCAGTTCCCTGAAACAGCGGTACATGAAGCTTTGGCGCTGTGCCACCGCGAGGTATTCGAGGAGATGAGCAGGGCTCCGCTTCTGCACTGGGTACAGGAGTTACGTCAATACTTCGAGAACGCGGACGCCAATTCCTTGCAGGTCTGGAAAGAACTCCGCCCGTATCACTTGATTATTCCTTTGAACGCAACCGCGCTCAGCGTTGAACTCGCCATGGCTAATCTGAGGTTGGCGCTTGAGATCCTTCAATCGGAGACGACGGGCGGTTAGTCTGTTCACGGATGGGCGCAATGCGCGCCGCCACCGCGACTACTTGCCCTACGATTTCCGCTTCGGTCGGATGCGCGAAGATTCTCACCTTGCAGGTGGAAAGAGGATGAGGAATCACCAGAAGCTGTCCCTTTTGTATCTCACACCAGCCGCAAAGGTATCCATCCCGGAGTTCTATGAAGTAGATGGGGCGGTTGTATTCGTTCGACGAGGGCGGCGTGACCACCTTCCGCTGCGTGTTATCGATCTGCACAAAGGAACCCGGTTTCAGCAGCGGATAAAGCGTGTAGTCGGTCAGTCCAATTAGCCCGTACTGCATGGAGCGCAGATTTAGATGCTGTATCAAAGCGAGCGGCACTTCTCCCCACACCTGAACCATGCGCGACAACAAATTAGTGCGATCCACGCTAAATCCCGGATCTAAGCGGACCGGGAATTGCAGCTTCCGGTCTGGCCGTTCCACCTCGACCCGCACCAGCCTGGTTTGGTCCCGCTTAATTTTGTGGGTAGCCAGCGCGTCCAGGTTTACAAACATGGAGACGAGCTCATTCAGCGGAACGCCATAGATGGCGCTGAGGGAACAGAGTTTATAAATGCTGGGCGTGGACTCGTTGTTTTCGACTTGAATGATGCGCCCGTGAGAGATGACGAACTCTTCATTGCCTTGCTCCTGGGCGATGGAGCGGCTTAGCTCTTCAACTTCCCTGGCGGTTACGCCAAGCTGGCTGCGTAAACGCCGGAGCGTATCTCCTGGTTTTTCTAATCGTGATGCCGCCGGATTTGCAAGGCTCTTATCCATGGAGTTCCCGTTTGATGAATGAGAGCGGATGCTGAACACAAACCGATTGATGAGAGGGCGGCTCAAATAACATCGAGTATTCCTACCTGGTTCTTGAAAAGTTAAGCTTAAAAAATTTTTCTTTTACTTAATAAGGCTCTTTAGTCGCAGGCATTGCAGACGGGGAATACCGCTGGAGCTTTGTTCGCCGGGCGAAAGGTGCTCCTGAATTCTCGAGTACCCAATGTGATATCGCGCATGCGCATACCCGTGTCATTTGGCTCTTCCAGCTTCGAGAAGGCGTCATGAACGGGAGTATACACCAGCAATTTTGAAAAAGTAAATGAATTTTTAGTGTTTTTATTTTAATTCAAAGCCGGTTCGGTGAACCCGCCCAAGCGTTCCTCCAGCCGTTGCGCGAAGCGCAAAGTTGTATGGTCTTCGAGAGAAGGTCCAATAATCTGGACGCCAATCGGCATGCCGTCCGGGGTCCGGCTCACCGGGATCACTGTCGCGGGCAAGCCGCATGCGGTAGCGAAACTCGACCAGGCAATCTGGTCGAAATATGAAATTGTTGTTCCGTCAACTTGGAGCCGCCGCTCTTGAGGCGGCCTTTGATCGTGCGGAAAGGCGGCTGTCGCTGAAACGGGACATAGCACAACATCCCAGTCACGAAACAGCCGCCGCCATTGCAGATTGAAACGCGCTCTTGCTTCATTGGCATACAGCCAGTCGCGGTGCGTGCAAACTCCGGCGCGAAGACCAATGGCCGTTAAAGTCTCATCCGCGGGGCTAAGCTCCTTCACGCGTTCCCTGGTGCGCTGATACTGTTCCTGAGACACGCGTGAGAGCGTCAGGGGAACCAGCAGCCGGAGGCAAACGCGCGTTAACTCGCCAAGGTTCGGGAGCAAAGGACTTTCCGTTGCCACTGTTGCGCCGGTTCGCTGTATTTCTTCCGCTACGCGCAGCAGTGAATGGCGAAGCGCATGCGAGGTGGGGACGAGCGGATGATCCGGCAGCACAAGAACACGAAATGCGCCGAGTTGGTGCTGTCTTGCGGGCGGCAAGCGCAACTGGTAGACAGTGGATTCCAAGCGGCCCGGCCCCGCAAGTATGTCAACGGCTAAGGATAAATCATCCGTTGTCCGCGCAAGGGGTCCAATGGTGCTCAGGTCGGAGGAAGCGACCGTGGAAGGAAAGCCATAACCTTCGGCGGACAGAATGCCGTAGGAAGGGCGGTGTCCACAGACGCCGCAGAAGTGCGCGGGAATGCGGATGGAACCGGCTAAATCGGAGCCTAACTCCAGGAATGAAAAGCCCATCGCTATCGCCGCCGCGCTGCCGCCGGACGACCCGCCGCAGGTATAGGCAGGATTCCAGGGATTATTTGTGGTTCCGAAAATCTCGTTGCCGCACTGCCAATCCGCAAGACCTTCCGAGACATTGGTTTTGCCCAGAATGACTGCTCCTGCCTGCCGCAATCGTTCGACGGCCAGCGACTCGGCGCGCGGTTGCCAATCGCGAAACGCCTTCACGCCCCAGGTCGTTCGCAGGCCCGCCACGTTAAATGATTCTTTAACAGTGATAGGAACACCGAGCAGCGGACGCCGTTCTCCGCGCGCGAGCGCTCTGTCTGCTTCTTCAGCCGCTATCCGCGCGCGCTCGAAGTCACGCACTACCACCGCATTTACGTGCTCGTCCAGTTTTACGATGCGCGCTAACGTTCCTTCAAGCGTTTCTACCGCCGAGATTTCCTGCCGCGCCAATAATGACGCCATTTCACGGGCGCTCGCAAAGTGAGGGATCATGCGCGGCCCTCACCGGAAGGCAACATTGAAGGGCTAGTTTCCCGCATGCGCTTTTGCTATAGTAGCGATTTCCGATTGCCGCCTATGAATTTGCTGTCTGCGGAGGATCTATGCGCCGCGCCGAGCGCTCCCTTAACGGAAGCCCTTGTCCGACGCTATCTGGCTGTTCTCGGAACGGCGCAGGCTGAATGCGGCTTTCCGGCTCTGCATGAGTTAGTGGCGGCCCATCTCACAAGAGTTCCCTTCGAGAACATCTCCATGTTGTACCGCTTAGGCCATCTCGGAATGACCGGTATTCCCTCGCTGGAAATGTTTCTCGATGGCGTTGAAAACTATCATTTTGGGGGTATGTGCTACTCGAGCAATATCCACTTTTACCGGCTTCTCACCGCTTTGGGTTATAACGCCAGGCTATGCGGCGCTGACATGTACGTACCCAATGCGCACATGGTGATTATTGTCACGCTCGATGGCCATGAATACCTGGTGGATGTGGGCTACGGCGCGCCTTTTCCCGCTCCCATGCGTCGCGATCTGAATTCAGATTTTACAATTGAGCTGGATCACGCCTCCTATCGATTAAAGCCGCAGGATACGCAGGGGCGCTCACGCATGGAATTCTACCAGGGGGGCGCATTGAAGCATTTCTACCTTGTCAACCCCGAAGCGAAGCGCATTGAAGAATTTGAACCAGTGATCACTGGCCTGTTCCAACCTGCCGCCGCTTTTCGCAATGTGCTTCTCTTAGCCCGGTTCTGGCCGGACCGGTTCCGAGTCATTCACAACTTCACAGTGCTCGACTCGTCTCCCAATCAGTTTGCGGCGCGAAAATTATCCAGTCGCGAGCAACTGATTGAGTGCATTGAGCAGTCGTTCGAAATACCGGCCCATATCACCTCCGAAGCCATTAACATGATGACGAGCCTGGAGTAAGCAGTAGGTTTGAATCAAGTCCAGTCAATCGAAGCAATATCCGGCAGAGCAGCCGGAGTTTTGTTTTTTGCCGCGTTTGGCTCATTGTGGTTATGTACCGGGCTTTTCGCCATGCAAAAACTAAACGCGGTGACGGGCATTCTGATTGCGATGGTTTTTGCCGCGCTGGCGTTGCCGGCGGTACAACTGATCAGGCAGACCAGAGAAGCCAAGCGGGAGCAAGCCGACACAAAGCGGGTCTTCTGGCGAGTCAACATTATTCAATATGTTGCTATTGTCGTGGCGATCATACTGCTAAACATATTTCATGGCCAAGCGTACATCGTTCCCGCCATCGCCATTATTGTAGGACTGCACCTGTTTCCCTTGGCCCGGCTGTTTCATTATCGTCCTCACTTTGTAACAGGCGCACTGCTGATTATTTGGCCTGTTCTGACGATTTTGCTGCTTCGTCCCGAACGCATTCAGTCTTCGGGAGCGCTCGGGATTGCCGGCATCCTGCTGCTTAGCGCCGCGTACACGCTGATCGTTGCCTTTCGAGCATTTCGCCGCTTTCAACTATGAACGGCCAGATGCTGACCACCAGTGTTTGTCGCTGCTGAATCTTGCCGTTGGCATGGGGACTCGCCGCCGGTTCTCTCCGTCATACAATTTCGTGCCGTCAAAGTTTGCGCCCAGCTTCCAAAGCGTAGCCGCTTGTTGCAGAACGGCGCTGGGGCGATCCTGGCCTTCCTCGGCAGGAGAAATCAAAGTGTGGGCGCTTGACGACTCCACGAGGGATGCCATTGCCTGCGTAAGCGCTCCAGGGGACCCGATGGGCAGTAGCGCAGTGTGCGCGTAGCGGTCGAGTACATAGCGGCAAGCCGCATCTACATCGTTGGGGCAGGGCGCGCCGGACGGTAGCGGATTCGTTGTTCCATCATCCCCAAAGGGCGAGGTGGAAAAATAAAGACTGAATGCGCTGTCTGCATCATTATCAAGCGCAAGCAATACGCTCGCCAGCGGCAAAGCGCCCACTACGTAAGCAGCCGCCAGCGCGCCGGTACCGTAACCCAAAACAGCTTGCGGTGCGATCCCCCAGGCGGTCCACAGCTTGGCAAGGGCAATCATGGAGAAACAAGACTCACTGGCCTTTGAAAACCTTCGCTCCCCATTGCCTTGTAGCTCGCGCAAATGCCGGCGAAAAACGGGTTCATCATTGCTGAGCGCTTCGGCTGCGCTTGCGTCAAACCCATCGCCAAACAAGAACACAGTATGCTTCGGCTGCGCTACGGACGGTTCATTGAAAGAAGAGAAGCGCGGCAGGTTGCCGTGCTCGGCTCCGTCCACCAGTAAAACATCACGATGGTTGAAGGCGCGACGGCCTACTTGCAGCGTGAAAGCCGCGTCCGCCCGTGACAGGTCCGTCTCTTCCTGCAAAAGGCGAGTGACGTCGGCGCGTACTGTTTCCAAACTGGCCGCTGTTTTAGCCGATACCAGAAGCAAGTGCCACTTTCGGCGGGAGGGTTGCGCTTCCTGCAGCGGAGCTTCCTGAACGAGGACATTGGCGTTGGTTCCGCCCACCCCGAGCGAATTGATGGCTGCTGTTCGAGGTCCGCCGTCATCCGGCCATTCGCGTCCTACCGCATTCACAAAAAACGGAGAACCCGGCAAACCTAACGCTGGATTCGCTGATTCAAAATGCAGTGAAGCCGGCAAGTAACGGTTTTTCAAGCAGCAAACCGCTTTGATGAAGCTGGCTATGCCGGAGGCGGCTTCCAGATGCCCTACATTCGTTTTAACGGAGCCGAGAGCGCAAAAATTCTCCTTCGTCGTGGAAGCGCGGAACGCTTTTGTCAGGCCATGCACCTCAATCGGATCACCGAGCGCCGTTCCGGTGCCGTGGCACTCCACATAGCTGATGGAATCCGCTTTAACTTGGCCGAATTCCATGGCCTGCTCAATCACTTCGGCCAGACCAATGACGCTCGGCGCGGTATAGCTGGCCTTTCGCCCACCATCGTTGTTGATCGCCGTGCCTTTAATAACCGCGTGAACGGTGTCTCCATCACTCAGGGCGTCGGCATATCGCTTTAGTACCACGATTCCGGCTCCGCTGCCGAAGATGGTCCCGGTGGCTTTGGCATCAAACGCCCGGCAATGTCCATCGCGCGACAGCATGCCGCCTTCGCGGTACATGTATCCGGCGTTTAACGGCACCTTGACGCAGACTCCCCCGGCAAGCGCTAGGTCACATTCGCCCGCGAGAATCGCCGAACAGGCAACGTGTAGCGCAACCAGCGAGGTGGAGCAGGCTGTTTGCACCGTCAGGCAAGGCCCTTCCAGTTGGAGCTTGTAGCCGATGCGCGTGGCGAGAAAATCCTTGTCGTTGCTCATCAAGGTCAGAACCGGGTCTGTCTTGAACTGTTCCGCCAAACCGGTAAAGAGCAGATAAGTGTTTAAGGAGGAGCCGACGTAAACACCAGTCGGTCTGCCGGTACCGCCTCCGTATCCGGCGTGTTCGAGAGCTTGCCATGCGCACTCAAGCAGGACGCGCTGCTGCGGATCAATAAAGCGCGCTTCTCGCGGCGAATACCCGAAAAAGGCGGAGTCGAACCGGTCGGCATTTTTGAGGAGGTAAGCCGCGCGCACATAATCCGGGTCCTGCAAAGTTTCGGCGCTGACGCCAGCCTGCCGCAGCTCTTCTTCCGATAAAACCGTGAGCGATTCAACGCCATTCCGCAAGTTGCGCCAGTACTCGGAGATATTGTCCGCGCCCGGAAACCGTCCGCTCATTCCGATTACAGCGATATCCGTGGAATTTACTGCATAGGTCATGACAGTCGCTCCTTTCAGGCCACAGCGCCGGCATGACGGTTCCTGGCCGCCATGCGCCGCGCCGCGCCGCGTGTGGAGGAACGTTCGCCATCAGAAAGCGGTTTAGCGGACGTATCCTCCGTTAGGCGAGCCGCCAGACCGCGAATAGTCGGCTGCTCAAACAGCAGCGCGGGAGAAATATCGGAATTAAGCTGACCGCTCAACTCCGACGCAACTCGCACGGCTTTGAGGGAATCACCGCCGATCTCGAAGAATTTTTCATCAAGCGAGATATTGCGAACTCCGAGAATTGCTCCCCAGACCGCTCGTATCTGCTGTTCAAGCGGCGATCCTTCCTGCGCGCAGGAAGCGTCAGTACCCGATAGCCGCGCGGGCTTCGGAAGCGCCGCCATATCGATTTTCCCGTTTTCCGTTAATGGAAAGCGCGGCAGCACGACG
Source organism: uncultured Bryobacteraceae bacterium (assembly GCA_964249105.1). GTDB lineage: Bacteria > Acidobacteriota > Terriglobia > Bryobacterales > Bryobacteraceae > Bog-105. The sequence continues at coordinate 9,041 of CAXUBB010000100.1, forward strand.
AAAAAAGACGGCACCGCATACTCGGGGAGTTCTCTTTCCAGACTCTTTCGCAGCTCCGAAGCAAGCTGTTCCTTGCGCCACGAAAGTAAAGGATCGTTCGCCATCGTTTCCAGCGGCTTTGCCTGTGCCGGTCCGTATACTTCCGTCACGTCCAGCAGCGACGTAGGTTGACGACGGAACACGACATCAAACTCGCCGCTGGCGGAATCGCGTGACGGCAAGATTTGCGCGTCATAGCCCAGATCTTCACCGAGCTGCCAGAAATATTCAGGATCTTCGCCCGGATTGGCGGCTTCCGCCGCTCGCCGTATTTCGCCTACCGTTCCGAGGCTATTCCGTCCCGCCAAGGCATCCAGCAGAACATGTCCGCCGCGCAGCCTCCTGTTCGGCAATCTCGTGAGCGCGAACTGTTCCGGGCGCTGCGTCTCTAAAATCTGCTTCACGGAGAACAATGAGTCGGCGCCTGTTTGCCACTGTCTCGCATTTGCAATGGGATGCGGTTGACCATCGCCTCCCACCTGCAAAGTTGCATCGAAGCGGTAACCGGTCAGCTCATTATGAAAGCGGCCCCGTTTCAATTGCAGGGAGATGCGCCGGAACTGAGTGCGATCCAATTGCGCGAAGAAGTAAGGATCAATCGTTAACTGCTGCTCATCCGAGGCTGCCTGCTCCGCCGTAAGCGAATAATTCCGAACTGGCAGAGTACCGGCGCTTTTGGCTGCCTGCACGGAAGCATGGAAAAGCGGCAGCAGCGGGTAGCTCCGGTTGTCTCCCACAAAAATGTAGCCGCCTGGACGAACAACGGGAACAACCCCTGTCAGCAAGCGCTCTAAATAGTCGAGTGAAACAAAATGCTCCGAAACGGAGTTGATCACAACAACATCGAATTCGTCTTCCGGCGGTTCGGGCAGCTCATGCGCCATGCTGTGCAGCAGGGTGACATTTTGCAGTCCCGGCCTGCTTCCCAGCCGTTCCTGTACGTAGTTCAGCGCGTCCGGTGAAAAGTCTGTCCCCACATAGGATCGGCAATAAGGCGCTAATCGAAACAGGAGAAGGCCGGTTCCGCAGCCGATTTCCAGGATGTTTCGCGGCGACAGCTCCCGTATGCGTTTCACGGTTTCGCCCACCTGTTCTTCCATCACTTCGTTGGACATGTGACGTCCATCGAAGCTGCTCTTCCAGCCGCTGGTGTTGAAAGTCGGATCATTGCCCGCCAGATCGGAACTGGCCAGACTCTTGTAAAGCAGCTTGCTGTAGACCTGTTGCCATTCACGAGTGCGCTCGGCAAAGTTCGCTTCATCGTGTTCCGGGTCCGGAGCAACGGCGGCTGCTGTTGGAACAAGGTAGGCCACCACAGCGCGGTCGCCCTTCGCTGTTTCCTCTGTTTTGACAACAGCGGACTGTACCGTCGGATACCGGTTTATCGTTGCCTCAATCTCTCCCAGCTCAATCCGGAAACCGCGAAGTTTGATCTGCCGGTCTCTTCTTCCTTTGAACAATAAAGATCCATCTTTTCCCAGCACGCACTGGTCGCCGGTGCGGTAAAGGCGGGCTTCCGTGTTGTGGCTGTATGGATGGGAGACAAACGACTCGCTCGTAAGATCCGGGCGATTCAGATAACAACGCGCCAGACCAGCGCCGCCGACGTAAAGCTCGCCCTCTTCGCCGATATCCGCCGGGCTTCGGTCCTCTTTCAATAGATAAAGCTCTGTCTGAGCAATCGGCTCGCCTAGCGGGATTGTGTCACCGACCTGCTCGGCGGACCGGTAGCGGTGCGTGCTGGTAAACGTGGTGCATTCCGTGGGTCCATAGCAGGCAATAAGGTTGAGTTCGGGATTCAATGTCAGAGCGCGCCTGACCATGGCCGCCGGTATTGCTTCGCCGCCCGTCAGCAGTTCCTTTACTTTTCGTAGAGCGTACGGGGCGCGCTCGGCTAACTCGACAAAAAGCGCTGTGGTCAGAAAAAGAGTCGTAATCTCTTCCTGAATGAGCACGTCCTCCATTTGCCGCAGCGATGGCTTTTTGTGCGGCATCAGGACGCAAGTTCCGCCGTTCAGCAGGCTGCCCCAGATCTCGAATGTGGAAGCATCGAAAGAAAGCGGAGAGTTCTGCAAAATTTTTATCTCCGGCCCGAACGTGGCGTACTCCGCGCCGCAGACCAGACGCAGTACACCGCGCTGCACGATGCAAACGCCTTTAGGTATTCCGGTCGAGCCGGATGTGTACATCACATAAAGGAGGTCGTCCGGACTGCCTCCCACATCGGCTAACACAGCGCCTTGACTCAGAGGAAGCCAAGCCGCTTCCTCCAGACCAATCACAGTTGTTTCCTGACCTTCAAAGCGGCTCAACTCACTTTGCGCTGCTAGAATAAGCGCCGGTTTTGCATCGTCAAGGATCAGCTTCAGACGCGATGCGGGCAGCGTGGGATCAATCGGTAAGTAAGCGCCGCCCGCGATCACAACAGCCAGCATTCCCGTTAAATAATCAGAGCTTCTTTCGCCGCTGATGGCTACAAGCGTGTCCTGCCGGACGCCGCGCTCTTGTAGTAAGCCGGCCAGTTGCCGCGCTTTTTCATTTAACTGTTGATACGTCAGGTCCCGATGGTGATCCCGGATCGCGATGTGATGCGGCGTGCTCTCTGCCTGGCGCGCAAATACGTCCTTGATTGTGAGAAAGGAGCCGCTTTGTGAAGTGCTGGTGTTATTCATGTGTGACTCTCGTTTTGTCGATTCCGCGCGTTTAAGCTGGTGATTTCTCATCAAGGACTTCCTGCACCGTTTTTGCCAGTTGTTGCAGATAGGGCGGGTACAAGAGTTGAAAGTGGCTGCCGGGCACATGCTTTACGCTGATTTCCCGCGTGCAATAAGGCTGCCAGCCGAAGGCGCGTTCATCGCAAACGTCGCCTGCCTCCGCCCGAATTTCGGGAGCCTCTTCTAGCGTGCGCACGAGCGAAAGATTGCCGTTATAGGGTTGCGGCTCAAAATTCCGCTGTAATTGCTCATTGTGGCGCGCCATTTCATAGATGGAGTGGAATACCGCATCGCCGGATGCGCCGCCGATTACCTTCAACTCGCGAAGCTTATCGAGCAGATGTTGAACCCGCTCGCCCGTGGAAAGCTGATCGAGTTCCGCTGCCTCTATTTGCAGCTTTTTGTTGAGTCTTCCCGCCAGAATTTGGCCGAAGATCAAAAGCTCCCTGGTGGTCACTAGTTCGTCACCGCTCTGCTTCAAGCGTCGAATCCGGGCAGGAGTGTCGATAATTAGCACTGTGTCAACGGTTACCCCCCGCTTTTGCAGCCGCCCCGCCATTTCGAAAGCCACTGCGCCGCCCAAAGAGTAGCCTCCCAACACGATCCGCGAACCTAACCGCAGATGACTGAGTTGATCGAGATAATCTTCGGCCAGAGAACCGATATGGGAATGACGCAGCGTATTGCGTTCGTCATCGCCACGGGCCTCAATTCCGAAAATTGCTCGATCCGGTTTCAGCCCGGCGGACAGATCGCGATAAGGCATAATGCTGCCGCCAATGGGATGAATCAGCACGAGCGGCGCGGCGCTTCCCGTTTTCGGCGCTTCCCTGATCGTGACCACCTGCGGAGCGTTGACGAGAACTGACGAGCGCTGTGCTGCTTGTGCTTCCTGCGCCAGGCGCGCCAGACGCGCCAGCGACATCATAACCAGTTGGGATGAAACATTGCCTTCTTTTTGCGTTGTGGCGGTGGTCACGGTCGGCTCCTATTTGTCTGAGGATTGCGGCTCTTTTCCGGAAGTTACCTGCCCGAAGATTGCCTCCGCCATGGACGCGATCGTCGGCGTTAGCAGAAAATCAATCTTCAGAAAAGGGGCGCTGAGCAACTTCTTAATCACTGCGCGGATTTCGATGGAAAGAAGGGAATGTCCTCCCAGATCGAAGAAGTTATCAAAGATACCGATCTGCGCCATTTCGAGAACGTCCTGCCAGATCTCGGCCAGTTCTTGTTCCAGCGGAGTTCTCGGCGCGGCATAGGAAGGATTCGTAGGGGCCAAGCTTTGAGGGCTGGCCGCTTGTGGTGATGTAGCCATAGGTGTTTGCTCCTTATAAGAAATAAATCTGGAAAGCTTACCGCCGCCAGATCATCGTGTTAATCCATGTTTCGGCGCTCAACGCGATTCCTTTGCTCGTCTCCTCGAAAACAGCGCCGTATTGTTCCTGTTCTTCAAACCATTTGCGGATGCTCGGCCTATGATCCCGGAACGTTCGGAAGTCGAAACCAAACTGATCAAACCAGCGATCGAAACGAATGCCTTCGGGCGTGGCGAACGCTTTGAAGTATCCATCCGTGTAAAGGACGTCGGGCATCTGCGCGGCAGATCCGGCCATCATGGAGCAGGGGTCGTCAATGAAGTTGCGGACGTGGGAATCGCCGTAACGATTGGCCTCGCCGGATTTGAGAACACACCGGCCCAGCACCGAGCCTGCTCCAGCGCCGAAGCCGAAGTAATCGCCTCGCAATGAAAAATAATAGTCTTCCGAGTCGAATTGAAATTCAGGAGCTTTCGCAAAATATCCGACTACGTACTCCTGGTAGCCCGATTTTTCGAGCAGCGCCTTGGCCTCCCAATACGAGGCGGAGCGCTCGCT
>CAXUBB010000101.1:0-9892 GCA_964249105.1 uncultured Bryobacteraceae bacterium
AGGGTTGCCGCGAACAATATCTCCTTCTCCCACCAGCATGGCGATCCGGTCTCCCTTGCCGGGAGCGGCGCGGAAGTAAGATTTTAAAGTCACTTTGTTCAGGTCGTTAATGCCGGTTTTTCTTTTCAGCTCTGAAAAAACCTGATCTTCATACCCGAGTTCGTCCACAAGACCCGCCGCCTTGGCCTGCTGACCGATGAATGGCCCCATATCAATCAAAGCTTTCATGTCTTCGGCGCTTTTGTGGCGTCCTGCGCCGGTTGTCGAACAGAAATCTCCATAAAGCTGATCCAGCACCTGATTCAGAACCTGGCGAGTTTCAGGCGTCATCCCCGTCCGGCTGAAAATGTCACCCGCATCTTTGTAACGGCCAACATGATCCACCTGAACGCCAACACCCAGCTTGTCGAGAGTGTTCTTAAAGTACAGTTCCTCGACTCGAAAGCCTTTTACATCTAAAAGATCATCGGGCGAGAGGAATATACGGTCAGCTACCGTGCTCAGGTAGTACTCGCGGGAGCCCGCTCCTTGCAACAGGGCATAAACAGGCTTTCCAGATTTCTTGAAGTTCACCAACTCGCGCCGTAGTTCCTGTAGTTTTGCCCAGCCGACGGCCAGATTTCGAGGCTGTAAAAGAACGGCTTTGATTTTGTTATCCGAAGCGGCGGCGCGCAGGGAAGTCCACACATCCCGCAAAGCAGGATTCGCCTGATTCTGTCCTAAGTTAAACGAGAAATCAACCGGCGCGCTTTCAGGAACTTCGCCCGACAGCGCGAGAACCAGCACGGCATTAGGGGAAATGACCGGCTGCTTGTTGCTGAACAAACGTCCTACCGCAAAGCCAATAATGACTAGGCCAAGCACAGCCACAACTGCGCCAACGATTACGCCTAAAAGAAATTTCGCCATGAATTTGATCGAGACAGGTCTCTCCTCGCAAGCGTATCAAGTTCAGAACTTGTCAATCCTGTGTTTGCATTGCGAAACTGGCGGGTATCGGCAATTAACAGGCCATTGAGGCGGTAACCATACCATGCTGAACGGCGTAGGCGATCAAGGCAGCCCGATGGTGAATATCGAGCTTGCGCATGAGATTCAATTTGTGAGCCTCAACCGTTTTCATGCTGAGCGAGAGTTCGTCAGCTACTTCGCGAACAGTTCTGCCTTCCGCCAAAAACCGGAGAACCTCACCTTCGCGGGCAGTCAGCGCAGGCGTTTGCGCTTTTGTTTCGTTCAGGGCCGCCAAGGCTTGCAGGTCAGGAACAATCTTTGAAATTTGCAGCGGACTGTCATTACTGGAGAATGCGATCTGTCTGACTCCTTCCGCTAACTGTGCCGCGGTATTGCTCTTCAGCATGTATCCTTTTGCGCCGGCAGCGATGGCATGAGCAAGACACTCCTCGCTGTCATCTTCCGTCAGGGCTAGTATCGATCCGTTTGCCATGGCTTGCCGCAGCGCGAATTGAAACGGCGGTTCGTTCGAGCGCAGAAGCTCCGCATCGATCACTAACACATCGGGCGCCAGCAAGCGAACTTTGGCGAGAACTTCGTCCGCCGCGGAAGCTACATCAACAACGTTGAAATCCTTTTCCCCTCCCAGAAGCGTGCGCAGACCGCGACAAAACAGGGCGCTTTTATCAGCAAGGAGGAGGCGGCTCGTTCTTTGTGCTTGTTTCACTTGAGTTCCCTAACCAGTTCATCTATCGGCGCCGCCGAGGCGTGACGTTAGGGTTGGGCCTCAAAATATTGAACAGATTTCAGCGAACTTCAAGGAGCTTAATTGTTTCGGGATCTTCCGTCTTTTTTGCTCGATCCAGGGCAGTCATGCCGCGATGATCCCTTATGTTCGGATCTGCTCCGCGTTTTAGCAGAACCGTAACAGCGGATGACCTGTCCAGCGATGCCGCCAGCATCAAAGGAGTAGCGCCTGACTCCCGATCCGTGGCGTTGATTTTTGCTCCCTGGTCCAGCAGCAGGTTAAGGACGTCAACGCTTCCTCCGAGAGCGGCATCATGCAAAGGCGTGCCGCCCGTTTGATTGAGGGCATCCAGGCGAGCGCCGCAGCGAAGCAACAGTTCGGCGATTTTTTTCTGATTCTTGAGAGCGGCATCGTGAAGGTAAGTGGAACCGCTTGCGGTGGGCTTGTTGAGATCGAATCCGCTGTCCAGGAGAATGCGCACAATCTCAACCTGGCCTTTCAAAACGGCGGTCTCCATCGCTTCCTCCGCGGCGACCTGAGACTCCGAAATCCGAGAGCCCAGCTTCAGCAGAACCGCGACGACGTTCGCATTCTTATAAGCCAACGCCAGATCGAGCGGGGTCTGGCCGGAACGATCACGGAGAACTGGACTTGCGCCGGCATCAACCAGGATCGGAAGAAGATTGGAGAAGCCTTTGATGGCGGCTTCGTGAACCGGGCCACGGCCATCAACCGGGTGAGTGTATTTAACGTCTGCTCCATGCGCGATCAAAAAGCGGACGGACTCGGCTTGATTGTGCAGAACGGCCTCATCCAGCGGCGTGTTCCCGTTCACATCAACAGGATTAAGGGCTATCCGTGAATTGACAAGCAACTCCAAAATTTGGGGAAAGCCGCGCGCCGCCGCCAGATGCAGAACTGTCTGATCGTAGCGGTAGCGGCGAGCGGTATTAGCGCCCGCCGCCAGCAATAATTTAACGATTGCCGTACGTCCGGTCAAAACGGCATACTCCAGCGCGGTGGAACCGGCTTCCCGATGAACGGCATTGACGTCCGCTCCATGCTGCAAGAGAACACGAGCGATCTCGACGTTACCCGCCCAAGCGGCATCGAGCAAAGGCGTTCCCCCCAGCGTGTCTCTGGCATTAACATCAGCGCCGGAAGCTAGCAGTTTGTCTACTTCGTTCAGATTGCCGGACCTGACGGCCATGTGCAACGCTTCGTTAAGAGATATATTCTTTTGGGGGCGAAGGGCGTTGGAAGAAGTTTCCTCCTGCTGATTGAACGAAAGCGCGGCGGACAGGTTGAAAGGGAGCAGCAGGCATAGAACTAGCGCCGGGACTAACTCCAACATGCCCACAGCGTAGCATCCGCATGATCCGGGTCAGCGCCACGGCGATACAACAACGGCCTAGCTCTTTTCGCGGGTTATTCGACAATGTTGTATTTTTGCTGAAGCAGGCGCAGTTGTTTACGCGCTTTTTGCTCCGCATAAGAATAGAAGCGAGCTTTCTCAAATTGATGAGTGGCGATGGCCCGTTCCATGCAGACCAAAGTGGACTGAACAAGTTTTTGCGCTTTGATTATTTCGGCAGGCAATGAGGGTTCCGGTTGCGTTTGAGCGGCCGCACTTTGATCCTTGATGTAGTCTCTGCTAGTAAGTTTTGCAAACCACTCCGTTGCTGCTCCTGTTAATAGACCAAAACTTTCCTTCAGGACAAAATGAATATGTGCGCTCCTACCGAGTTGGCGCTTTTCGCAAGCTGTTTCCCTTAACAAAACCAGCATCTCAGGCGCAAAGATGGCTTGGTGTTCCGGCGGATAGAATCGCAGCAGAAGAGTAAAGATTTGCATAAGAGTTTATTAAACCTCGCTTTTTATAAGGCGCGCTGCTATGCGCGTCAGGTGTTTCATGCGCTCCAATTCCCATTGCAGTTGTTTGTGCCCAGCCGAAGTCAATTTGTACACCTGCTTATCCCTGGCCGTGTCCTCTCCCTCGAAACGCTCGATCCAACCGTCATGCAGCAATCGGCGCAATGCTCCATAAAGCGTTCCCGTGCTTAAGCGGACCCGGCCTTTGCTCATCATTTCAATATTCTTGATCAAGGCGTAACCGTGGCGAGGCTCATCGGTTAAGCTCATGAGAATCAATAGAACCGGCTCACTCAAGGGCTTGTTCTCTTGAGCTGTATTCTGTTCAGCGACATGTCGCATAACGACATATTAAAGCAGGCTTGCGCTCCTGTCAAGGCGTTTCGCGCTACTTTGCGACGTTCGGACCGAATTGCACCACGGGACCAATCGCCAGACGCACGGTGTTTCGGCCATCTTTTAACAGATCGCTAAACAGGTGGTCGTGGACAAAATCCACGGAGAGGCGCAGTCCGAAGTGTTTTTTCAAATTGACATCCGCGCTTCCGCCAAAACCATAGAACGGCGTCCAGTCCGTCCTTTTCCCGGAAGGCGCGAGTTGTGAAATGATGAGCTGCGCTATCGGGTCGGTGGCGTGCGGCGTTGCGGTTTCGTGAATGGCTCCAATCGAAGGCCGTACATAGAGCGTCACCAGCGGCCAGCGGCGGTAGGCAAGCTGCGGTCCGGCGGCATAGGTTTGTGTTGCCGAGTCAATCGGAACGACCAGTGAATAGCCGGGAGGAACTTTTCCGATTGCAGCCAGTTGTTGAAGTTCACTCCCTAATTGTTGTTGCAGGGAGGTAGTCAGCAGGCCGGAACTTAACGCGGTATGACCCGTATCCGTGCTGTAGTCAAAACCAAGCGAGTACCAGGTTTTCATCCTGACGCCGGTTTGCAGGTGAAAACCGCGTTCCGCCAAGTTGATATGCGGGCTGTCGAAATACATAAACCCGCCGTAAACGTCGTAGCGACCCACATACTGCTGGCTGAAAGCAAGCGGCACCGTGAAGAAAAGCGACGCAGCGGCCAGACGATGTATTAGGCGGACAAAAAGACCTCTTCCGCGTTTTCGTTCGGAGATCAATGTGGAATACCTCCCTCAAAACTTTTCAGTTCAATTACAAATTGATTACTAGAGAATCATAACGAGTCAGTTCGCGGCGTATGGCGATGCCAGTTTATCTTGCAGACAGCAGTCCTTGCGCTACGGTTAGAACATGCTTCCGGTAGCGCTCACGATTGCGGGTTCTGATCCGAGCGGCGGGGCTGGCATTCAGGCCGATCTTAAAACCTTTCACCAGTTCGGTGTTTACGGTGAAGCGGTTCTTACTCTTTTGACCGTTCAAAATACGCAGCATGTTTCACGGGTGGAGCCGCTTCCGGCGGACCTTGTTCGCGAGCAGATCGAGGCGGTTGTTTCCGATATTCCTCCAGCGGCGGCAAAAACCGGGGCGCTTGGGAGCGCGGAGATCATACAAGTTGTTGCCAGGCTGGCGCGATTGTTTCAATTTCCTTTGATTGTTGATCCCGTGATGATCAGCAAGCACGGCGCGCGGCTGATAGCGCCGGAAGCGGAAACAGCGCTACAAAATGAGCTGCTGCCGCATGCTTTTCTGTTGACGCCGAATCTGCCGGAAGCGGAAGCTCTTGCCGGCATGAAGATCCGTAACGAGGAGGAGATGATTCGCGCCGGAGAGCGTCTGCTTCAGTTTGGCTGTGGAGCGGTGCTGGTAAAAGGAGGCCATAAGGAAGGCGAACCAACTGATTTATTGATTGGTCCAGGCTTTGTGGAGAGGCTGCTGGGTACACGGGTTTCCACTCGCCACACGCATGGAACTGGCTGCGCATATTCTGCGGCAATCACGGCCTGCCTTGCTTCCGGCGATGAACTGCTGCCTGCGGTAAGACGGGCTAAACAATTTGTGCAATCCGCGATTGAGAGCGCTCCACAACTGGGCCGGGGGCATGGTCCGCTCAACCATTTTGCCAATCCTGGCGGCCAAAGGCGTTAGCCAGATCGTCAATACTTCGGCACGGAAGGATCGACTTTGTCGCTCCAGGCCGTGATGCCGCCGGTCATGTTGCGCACATTGGCAAAGTTGTTGGCTTTCAGCAGGTCTACAGCCTTCTGACTGCGGCCTCCGCTTTTACAGTGCATGACGATCTCGGTGTTGGGATCAAGCTCATTTAGATGCTTCGGCAATTCGCCCAAGGGAATCAGCTTGGCTCCTGGAATGCGCGCAATCTGATATTCATGCGGCTCACGCACGTCGATCAGCGTGAAGCTATCTCCGCGATCCAGCTTTTGTTTTACTTCAACGGGATCAATAGCGCCGTTATTGGATGTATTTGGCTCACTCACTTGAGGTTTTACTCCACAAAATTCCTGATAGTCAATCAGCTTCGTTACCGTTGGATGGTCTCCGCAAACCGGGCAGTTCTTGTCGCGCCGTAATTTAAGTTCGCGGAATTTCATTCCCAGCGCATCATAAAGTAGCAAACGATTCTTTAGTGTTTCACCGATGCGGAGAATGATCTTCACCGTTTCGGTGGCTTGCACAACGCCGATCAAGCCCGGCAGGATACCGAGAACTCCGCCTTCCGCGCAACTTGGCACGAGACCCGGCGGCGGCGGCTCAGGATAAAGACAGCGGTAGCAGGGTCCATCCTCGTAGGCGAAAACCGTTGCCTGGCCTTCGAAGCGGAAGATAGATCCGTAGACGTTTGGTTTTTTTGACAGCACGCAGGCGTCGTTGACCAGATAGCGTGTCGGAAAATTATCCGTGCCGTCCACAATTACGTCGTAGTCCTTGAAGATTTCAAGCGCGTTCTCGCTTGATAACGCCGTATCAAACTTATTAACAGTTAAATGCGGATTGATGTCCTTCATGCGATCCGCCGCGGAGTCCAATTTCTTGCGACCTAGATCTCTCGTGCCGTGAATGACCTGACGTTGCAAGTTTGAAGCATCCACGACATCAAAATCGACAATGCCGATGCGTCCAATTCCTGCCGCTGCGAGATAAAGTCCTAATGGCGCGCCTAGCCCACCGGCGCCCACCATCAGCACTTTTGCCTGCTTCAGCTTAAGCTGGCCGTCCATGCCGACTTCAGGCAGAATCAGATGGCGGCTATAGCGGGCGATTTCTTCATTCGAGAGCGCAGCGGTTTCCGGTTCCGCTAGGCCGACCGCGCCGCCTGCAATGCTCGGCACGATAGAAACTGTCTCGTTGCCTTCCAATGCCGTTTCGTCCTTGTCCAGGTAGCGGATGTCCTCGTCATTAACGTAAACATTGACGAAACTGCGAAGTTTCCCCGCGTCATTGAACAGATTCTTTTTGATGTTGGGATACTGCGTGGTCAGTTGCTGCAGAGCTTCGCCGACGGTTGCGCCGGTCACCTCCACGGAATCCTTTCCTTCGGTGAACTGCCGCAGCGCGGTAGGTACTAAAATTTTGGCCATATTAATTCCTCTTTGTCCGCCTGTGTCTGATCAGGATCAGGCAGAAAACTGTTGGCGTGATCAAAATTTCCATTCTTGATCGAGAGCACGACAAATGAATACCAGGGACATGAGTTTTTCAAGTCCGTGTCTGAAAAGTATGCGTCGCAGTCGGGGTGTGAATGAAAGATGCCGATCAGGTCTAAGCCGTGCGCCCGCGCTTGTTTATCGGCATGAAGCAGGTCTTCCGGACGCACCTGATAACGTTCGCCTTGCCCGCCGGCCCAGGCGTTTTCAAGCGCAATGGCTTCCGTGACTAAGCGCCTGTCTTCCAGCGCGCGCCCGAGCATTGCGCCGCAGCACTCATTCGGGTAAGTTCTTTCGGCATGAAGCAGCATGGCTTGCCATGCTCTTTGTTCGATTTCAATCATTCCAGAACGACTCGCTTAAGTATTTCTGTCCTCCATCGCAGAGAATTGTCACCACAAGTCCAGCTTCTCCTCTCTCCGATACTTCTTCCGCGATGCGGGATGCGGCTAAAACGTTCGCGGCTGCCGAGATGCCGACGAGCAAGCCTTCTTCGCGCGCCAAGCGCCGCGCCATAACGTAAGCATCCTCGGTTTCAATCCAAAGATTGCCGTCCGCCAGGTTCGGATCGTAGATCGCGGGCTGGAGCGCGGTCGGCATGTGCTTTGTACCTTCTAGTCCGTGCAAGGGGGAAGCGGGCTGCATGGATAAACAGCGAACGTGCGGCAACTTCCGCCGCAGATATCTCGTCACCCCCATAAACGTGCCCGTGGTTCCGAGCGCGGCTACAAAGTGCGTGACATGCTCTTCCGTTTGCTCAACAATTTCCGGCCCGGTTGTTTGAAAATGCGCTTGCCAGTTAGCGGGGTTGCCGTACTGGTTCGGGTAGAAATAAGTATCCGGATCTGCCGCATAAATTCGCTGGCATTCCCGGAAAGCTCCATCCGATCCTTCGGCAGGATCGGTTAAGACCAGTTCGGCCCCATAAGCGTTTAGGATTTTCTTGCGTTCCGGAGAGGCATTCGCGGGCAGACACAGCTTGACTGGATAGCCCTTGGCGGAACAGATCATGGCATAGGCAATGCCGGTATTGCCGCTGGTCGAATCGAGCAGCACTTTTCCGGGCACGAGTTCGCCGCGCTCTTCCCCCTTGCGGATCATGTTGAGGGCCGGACGGTCCTTGACCGAACCGCCTGGGTTGAAGAACTCTGCTTTCGCGTAAACAGGAACTTTTTCCCGGCTTGCCAGCTTGATTTTCAGCAGCGGCGTATTCCCAATTCTGCTTATTAAATCAGTAGCGGACAAATGTATGGCAGCAGCGGACATCTATTTACCAGTGTATGTCCCCCAATCCGATTGACAAAGGAATAAAGCGGCTACTTGCTTGTTTGCACTATTTCAATGCGGGTTAGCATTCGAAGAGACCGGGCTGGTTTCTTGTCGTGGGGAACAACAATACGCAGAGGCCCTTGGCCATCCGACAGCGATTTCCCGTTTTGCTGATCCGCAATAATGATCTCGGGCGAATCTGTAAAGTTTGGGTCCATCTCCGTCAGGGTATAAATAACGGCATATCCGTCGCGCGCGGTCGCCAGCACGTAGTCAGAAAGAGCTTTGCCGTGCAACTGATTTCCAAACGGCGCTCCGGCGCGCTCCAATACATCGCGTAGGAGAACACCCCCGTACGAAGCTTCGGCGCCATGCTCTTTTACGGTCACGGTATGACGAGCCATCTTCCCGAGATCTTCCCCAGTTAATACAAGCGCCGGTTTATCGGGTACTTGGATCGTCACCGCCGCGGTATTTTCCGTTCCCTGCGCGAGCAAACCAAGAGCGCTGACGACCATTGCCAAGCTGATGGCGAGCATGTTTTTCGCTTGTTGCATATTCAATTATCGCCTGATGCTTTGCTCCTGGGCTTTTTACCTGAGAGCGTTTCATTGTGGCTCTTCGTAACGTCGATGTACGCTCTCGTAACAGCCCCGCCGGAATATCTCTTTGGTATTACTGATCAATCCATTGGCCTTTATCTTGCGCTATGACACCGTGGAGGCTATCTCAATGAAGCTTTACTTATCACGAACCATCATCTGCGCGGCGCTTGTCTGCGCTTTCACGCTGGCGTCGTCGGCGCAAGGAAGGCGGGGCCGTCCGCCTGGGGCTGCTCCCGCGCCTGCGGGCGTTAGAACCTATACGACGGTTTCAGGAACCATCTCTCAGTTCAATTACGACCGGGATGCCGAAGTAGAAGGTTTCCTTCTCAGTAACAAAACCCTGGTCCATCTTCCGCCGAGAGCGGCCATTCGGCTTGCGCCCTCCTTGCACGCAGGCGACAACGTCCAGATTTCAGGTCTTGCGCAAACCTCTCCCTCGGGTTTCCAAAGGGTGGAAGCGCAATCTTTGCAGGACCGCACATCCGGAAAAACGTTCACCATGCCTCAACCCGGAGCCGCCGCTCCCTATTCCGGTTCCGGGCGAATCCAACAGTTGAACTACGGCCCTGACGGCGCGGTGAACGGCCTTCTGCTGAGTGACGGCACTTTGGTGGCTATTCCTCCCTTCAGCGCCAGTAATCCAACCTCGATCCGAACGGGAGCAACGATCTCTTACTCCGGCTATGCGCGGCGCACGATGAGTGATCGAACCGTGATTAATGCCCAGACCCTGACAGTGAACGGTCAGCAGTTAGCGCTTGCCGTTCCGGCGGGTCCTCGTGGAGCAGCCCCGCCTCCTCCGCCCCCCGGTGGTCCCGGCGCGCCTGGACCAGCAGCTCCCGCGGCTCCTGGCAGTCCCGCCGCTCCCAATCCGCAAGG
>CAXUBB010000101.1:9902-11657 GCA_964249105.1 uncultured Bryobacteraceae bacterium
GCAGCTGGCTGTCACAAGAAGGCAGCTCCGCCACCTCCGCCGCCCGCGCCTCCGCGGTAATCACCGTGTTTATATACAGTTGTTCCGGTTCGAGTAATCATAATCGAAACTGGTGCTAGGAGTTGATGAGTGACGATGGCTCGCAGTATTGGAGCATGGCTATTGATGGCGAAACTGCTCTTGCCGCAACCGCCAACACCGCCGCGCCCGCCGCAGCCCGGTCCTCCCGATGCGCGGCGGGTCACTCAGCGCATTGCCGATATTCGCCAAAAGATCGAAAAAACTCCAGCGGTGAGCACAACCGCGCGCCGGGCCTTGGAATACAGCCGCTTCTATCTCCAGCAGGCGGAAACATCCCTGCGGGCTCAACATCCGTTCGCGGCGGATCGCACCGCCGCCGCCGCTGATGCGCTCCTCCATATCGCCGAACATCAGGAACACCTTCGAACCAATGGAGGACCGAAAGGCCCGCCTCCCCTGCCGGAAATTCGCCAGCATCTGGAGCGGGTCTATTTTCAATTGCAGCAAGCTGATTATTTTCTGGCGGAGTCCCGTGACCGGAAAGCAGCGCCTTTCCCGAAATGGGCTCGCGATTTCTATCAGGTAGCGGTCAAAGCCGCCGACTCCGATGACGCCGTGGCAGCGGACGAAAACGCAAAATGCGCGGAAGAGGTGGTAAGGGCGCTGGAAAATCTGGCGCAAGCGGCAGCGGAAAACCCCGGAACTCTCCCTAACCCTCCGCTGCCGCCTCCGGGAGCGCAGTTTTGAACCGTCTCCTGCAAAACAGGCTGCTGCTGCAATTGCTGTTGATCTCCATTGCGGCAGTTTCCGTGGCCGCGCTGTCCGTGATGCTGATCGTCGAAGCGATCCGCAGCGCCGAGAGCGTCGTTCTCAAGGAGACGAATCAGGTTCTCTCGACAGCCACGAATGAACTCCGGCAGCAATATCTGTATCGCATCGCGGACGATAGCGCCTGGAAGTTACTGCCCACGCCGGCCAAAAATGTTTCGTTGCGGGCCATCACGCAAACTGTCCTGCGTTCCTATCCGGGGGTCGAAGGAGGATTTTACGCCGAATCCGATTTCCTCGGCTATGCCTTTCCCACGCATGACAGCGGGGCCGTCAAAACCGATGTGCCTTCCGCTGAACGGAACTGGATTGAGGGGATTGCTCAACGCAGTCTCGCGAGCGGCAGCCGGACGCGGCAGGTGTTCCGCGGGCGTTCCGATATTGTTGTGATGGAGGCAGCCGCCGCCGACAAAACGCATTCGATCTCGGCCTGGACCATGAAGCGTTTGGCGGGCCGGAATGATCCCGGCGCTCAGAAACGCGGATTCCTGCTGATCGCGCTGATCTCGGCGGCCTTACTCAGTATCGTGGGAACATTAGCAACCGGAATCAGCTTGCAGCGCGGCGTGGCGCAGATCAACGACGGGTTATCGCGCCTTGAAAAGGATTTCAAATTCCGGCTTCCTTCGCGCTCCGACGAGTTGGGAAGAGTCAGCCAGTCCATCAACCGCATGGCGGCCGTACGAGGACAATTAGAGACGGAGCTACGGCGTGAGGACCGTCTGCGCGCCGTGGGTCGCCTTGCTGCGAGTCTGGCGCATGAGATCCGTAACCCTCTCAACAGCATTCGACTAACCGTCCAATTGCTTGAACAGCGGCTGAAAACGAAATCCATCCGGTCGCGGGATCTGACTATCGTCAAGGGCGAAGTGGATCGCCTGAACACTCTTGTGACGGACCTTCTGG
>CAXUBB010000101.1:11667-13578 GCA_964249105.1 uncultured Bryobacteraceae bacterium
GTTGTAGAACACTGCCTTGAATTGCTCGGTAAACAAGCCGAGGCCCAGGGGCACTCCTTTGAACTTGAGGCTCCTCAGCCGGACTTGTACGCCTGCTTTGATTCGCAGCAGTTGACGCAGGCGCTGGTCAACCTCTTGCTCAATGCGATCCAGGCAACTCCCGCGCACGGGCGCATTCAGGTTTACGTTTGCGATGAGAAGGCAAGAGTGGAGATCATCGTTCAGGACGGCGGTCCGGGTTTGAGCGATGAGCAACTGGAACACTTGTTTGAACCCTTCTACACCACAAAACCCGGAGGAACCGGACTGGGATTAGCGACCTCCCGCGAGTTAATGCGCAGCCAGGAAGGCGATATTGTTTACCGGCTTCATGAGACCGGAGGGTGGTTTGTCATTCAGCTTTCAAAGGAATCCCTATGCCAATCGCAACAGTCCTAGTCGCCGAGGATGAGTATGCGGCTCGAACCTCGCTGGAGGGCTTGCTCGAAGGCGAAGGATTCCGCGTCCTGACGGCGGAAGACGGCAGGCAGGCTCTTTCCCTTGTTCTGCACGAAGAGCCGGATGCTGTCCTTCTCGACATTCGAATGCCGGAGATGGACGGCCTGACAGTCTTGAGGCAAGCCTTGAAAGGAGGCTCCGATTCGGCCTTTCTCGTCATGACGGCGCACGGCGACAGCAGCACGGCGATTGAGGCGATGAAGGTAGGGGCCTTTGATTATCTTTCGAAGCCGCTCGATTTCCATTACGTGCTGTCACAACTGAAGCGCGCCATTGAGCACCGGCGCTTGTTACGAAAATCTCCGCCGGTCGATAGGGAAAGCTCGGGAAGCGTCGCCATGATCGGGCACAGTCCGGCTATGCAGCGTGTCTATAAATTGATTGGTCAGGTGGCCGGATCGGATGCCACGGTGCTGGTGCGCGGTGAATCGGGAACGGGCAAGGAGCTAGTCGTGAATGCCATTCACGAAAACAGTTCGCGCGCGAATGGCCCCTTGCTGAAAGTCAACTGCGCCGCGATTCCGGAAAATCTTCTTGAATCGGAACTGTTCGGACATGAAAAAGGCGCGTTTACGAATGCTTTCCACCGGCGCATTGGACGCTTTGAAGAGTCCAACAGCGGCACTTTGTTTCTCGATGAGATCGCGGAACTGGCCGGAAATCTACAGGCGAAACTGCTGCGCGCCGTGCAGGAACGCGTGATCGAACGCCTGGGCTCAAATGCGCCAATCCCCGTGAACATTCGGCTGGTGACTGCTACCGCCGGAAATCTGGAACAGGCCGTTGCCGAGGGACGGTTCCGGGAAGATCTGTACTACCGGCTGAACGTTGTGAGCATTGAACTGCCGCCCTTGCGCGAAAGAAAGCAGGATATCTCGGCGCTGGTCCATCACTTCCTGCGGCGCAGCGGACAGCCGGTTTCCATCCCCCCGGCGGCGGTAGCCGTTTGGGGCGATTATCACGGGCCGGGTAACGTACGGGAAAGCGAAAACACGATTGCGCGGGCGCTAGTGCTTGCGCGGGGAAATTTAATTGACCGCTCTGAAATCCTGCTGCTCGATAACAAGCCTGAAAACAGCAAGCAAAACTGGGCCGATCTCGCCCCGCTCAGGAATGGCTGGAAGGATAATGTAGAAACCCTCGAAAAGTCCTTGGCGGAGCGGGCGTTGGCGGAAGCAGGCGGCAACAAATCCAAAGCCGCGGAAACGCTCGGCATCCATCGCCGTTTGCTGTACGAAAAACTTCGCCACTATGGGCTGGAGCGGAAAGAGGAGTGATCTTTAAGTTTTATGAGCGAATTCGTGCGCCTCTCACACCATGGCGATGTGGCGGTAATTACGATTGATAACCCTCCCGTGAATGCTCTCAGTCCGGGAGTTCCGGAAGGCATTGCGGCGGCGGTGACAACGGCTG
>CAXUBB010000102.1:0-12022 GCA_964249105.1 uncultured Bryobacteraceae bacterium
TTTCTACTTTATCATCGTGCCCGTAAACTCAGTGCATCGCGGTCCGCATGCACGCATCAACGGGCTTTACCACAATAACCGCGACGGCACCTTTACGGACGTCAGCGCAAAGTCCGGCGTCGCAAAAGCCAAGGGCAGTTATTGCATGACCACCGTTGCCGCCGATTTCGATAACGACGGCTGGCCTGACATCTACGTGGCTTGCGACTCTACCCCGAGTTTTCTATTCAAAAACAACCATGACGGCACTTTCAACGAAATCGGTTTAGAGAGCGGTGTCGCGCTGAATGAAGACGGAATGGAGCAAGCCGGCATGGGGCTGGGCATCGGCGACTATAATCTGGACGGCAACCTCGATATCCTAAAAACCCATTTCGCCGACGACACTGTCATCCTATACCGCAACGACGGCAAGGGCAGCTTCGAGGATGTCACCAACTCGGCGGGTCTAGGCGTGGAAACGCGCTTTATCGGCTGGGGCGCCGGTATTTTCGATCCCGACAACGACGGCTATCCCGACCTTTTCTGGGTCACCGGCAGCGTTTATCCGGAAATCGAAAAAACCCTGCCTGCCTACCCCTTCAAGAGTCCCCGTATTCTTTTCCGCAACTTAAAAAACGGCAAGTTCGAAGAGCTGCTTGATGGAGCCGGTCCTGGAGTTGCGGCGACACACGCCAGCCGCGGCTGCGCCTTTGGCGATTTCGATAATGACGGGGACACCGACATTCTGATCGTCAACATGAACGAGCCGCCTTCTCTGCTGCGAAACGATGTGAGCGGAAACAACCATTGGATCAAAGTGAAGCTCATCGGAACCAAATCTAATCGCAGCGCCATCGGCGCTCGCGTCACCGTTCATTACGGCGGCAAACAGCAGGCGCAGGAAGTATTAAGCCAGGCGAGCTTCTATTCAGCAAACGACATGCGCCTTCATTTCGGACTAGGCTCCGTGGACAAAGTGGATGTCGATATTCGCTGGCCTAGCGGAGTGCATGAAAAGCTCACTGCGGTCGAAACGAATCGTCTCATTACGGTCAAAGAGGGATCTGGAATAACCGCGGCACAAGTTTTTCCGAAGCGCACCGCTTAGCGTCTCGCGGCTTGGCGATTTAGTGAGTTACCATTTCTTCATAACAGGAGATTGGGTCTTTCATGAAAGTAAGAATTGTTAGCCTTTGGGCGCTGCCGCTGCTGCTGTGCGCCTGTCTGATTTCACAAGAAATCTACTCCACCCTGACAGGAACGGTAACGGACACCTCGGGCGGAGTCATAGCGGGAGCTTCCGTCACCGTCCACAGTGATGCGACCAACACGGACTTTCGCACGGTAACTACCGACGCCAGCGGCGCGTTTACAGTCACAAACCTTCCTGCCGGTTCCTACACCGTAACCGTGAAAAGCACAGGTTTTCGAACCTATACCGCGTCAAACGTCGTGTTGAATGTGGCCGAGAAGCGACCCTTAATAGCGCAGCTCCAGCCCGGCAAGATCACCGAAACAGTTAACGTAACCGAGACCACGACACCGGTGCAAACAACGAGCGCCGCGCAGTCGGGGACCATCACCGGCACTCAGGTACGCGAACTTCAGCTCAACAATCGCAACTTTCAACAGCTTGTGACATTGCAGCCGGGCGTTGTTTCCGGATTTCCCGATATCATCAATTTCGGCATCTCGAACACGACCAGCGTGGTTGTTAACGGCGCGCGTTCTACTTCCAACAACTGGACCGTGGACGGAGCGGATATCAACGATAGCGGCTCAAATGGAACCCTGCTGAATGTTCCCAGCGTCGATGCGATTCAGGAGTTTACGTTAGGGCGCAGCAACTACGATGCGCAATACGGACGCAGCGGAGGCGGTCAAATCCTGACCGCAACCAAATCCGGCACGAGCCAATTTCATGGCGATGCCTATGAATTTTTTCGGAACGACAAGCTGAATGCCAATAACTTTTTCTCAAACTCGGTGGGAAGAGCACGGCCCCCGCTGCGCTACAACGATTTCGGTTTTACCATTGGCGGACCGATTTTTATTCCAGGCATTTACAAAAAGAGCGAATCCAAAACTTTCTTCTTTGTCTCCGAGGAATGGCGTAAAACCGGCCAGCCTTCGACGAACACCGCCACTGTGCCCACGGCGACGCAGCTTGGAGGAACTTTTGCCGGCAACTTGATCGGAATTACAGCCCCTGCGGGGTGCGTCACCTACAACGCCGGCGCAAACACGACTCAGATCAGCCCCACATGCTTTAGCCGTAATGCCAACGTCTACATCAATAATGTTTACTCAAAGTTCCCAGGAAATTCGGCCAACGGCACTCAATACATCTCCAATGTGGTCGCGGTCAATAACTACCGTCAGGATCTGGTTCGACTAGACCAGAACATCACGGATAAAGTGCATATCTTTGGCCGCTTCATGCAGGATACGGTTCCTACCACGGAACCGGGCGGCTTGTTTGCAGGCTCGCCGTTTCCCGGCATCTCCTCCACGCAGACAAACGCTCCCGGCAAAAACGTCGTTGCTAACGTGTCTTGGGCCATCTCCCCCACCGTGGTCAACGAAGCCGCTTTTAATTATTCCTGGGGCGCCATCAACAGCAGCGCAACCGGCGTGACAAACTCGCCTGCGTTTGTCGGCGCGCTCTCGGGCGGCCTGCCCTACACTGATCCCTACGGACGAATTCCCGGCGTAAGCATTACAGGATTTTCAGGAGTGGCGATTCCCTCCGCGCCTTACAAAGAACGTAACATCGACAAAACGGTTTACGATAATTTCTCGGTCGTTATCGGGAATCACACGGTACGCATAGGAGCAACAGCTTCTTGGATGACCAAAACCGAGAACGGCCCGACAAATACCAATGGCAGTTTCTCATTCACCAATTACAGCGGCATTATCGGTTCAGCCTTTGCCAATTTCCTGCTGGGTAACGCCAGTTCGTTTTCCCAAGTCAGCCGGGACATCATTCCACACTTAAATTACACCAATATCGAGGCATACGTTCAGGATGATTGGAAAGTGACATCCAAGTTAACTTTGAACTTGGGCGTGCGGTATAGCTATTTTCCTGCTCCCTCCGATTCGAATAATCTACTGAACAACTTCGATCCTCTTCTTTACAATCCAGCCAAGGCTCCGCAAATTAATCCAACGAACGGTAACTTTGTAGCCGGTCAAGGCGTAGTGCCGGCGACTTACTTCAACGGCATCATCTATCCCGTAGGCGCAGCTTGCGCGTCCGCACAGCAGATCGGCGCGGTGACGTGTTCGCCCTATGGTTCAATCGTCAACCCAAATTCAAACAACAATTGGGGACCGCGTGTCGGCCTGGCTTGGGACCCGATTGGCGACGGCAAAACGTCCATCCGTTCCGGCTATGGTATTTACTACGACCGAACGCTGAACGGGCTTTGGGAACAAAACGCCTTTACGATTCCGGGTCTGCTGCGCTCAACAGGTTTGCAGAATACAAGCTTTGATAATCCCTTGGCCGGAACAGTCAATGTTCCGTTAGGGCCGGCCAACTTTGATACTTCGGGAACTCCCACCTTTAAGGTTCCTTCTTATCAGAATTGGAATTTTTCGATTCAGCGGCAAATCGTAAACAACACCGTCTTCCAAATCGCCTATGTAGGTACAAAGGGCACGCACCTGCTGGGCGAAATTGAGGCTAATCAGCCGACGCTCGCCGTCCGGCAGGCAAATTCTACCGCGAACGTGAATGCGATTCGTCCTTATCTCGGGTATGGCTACTTCAAAACGCGCACCACCGATTTTGACAGCAATTACAACTCGCTACAGGTCTCGTTGAACCGCCGCGTGGCGAACGGCTTGAATATCGGCGTCGCCTACACCTGGTCGAAAAACCTCACCGACAACCCCGCTGATCGTGATGCGCCGATTCCGGACACCTACGACTACCGTTATGCGTACGGCCCGGCTTCGATGAATACCCCGCATATTTTCATCGCAAACTACGTATATGATCTGCCTTTCTTTAAGAATCAGAGAGGCGTTCTGGGCCATATTCTAGGCGGCTGGGAGCTATCCGGCGTGACGACGGTGGAGTCCGGACAATCGCTAACCGTGCGGCAGGGAAGCGATCCGTTCAACTCATCGGACTGGAAAAACGCTCCCGGCACCTATCCGGGCGGTATCGGAATCGATCCCAGCCCTATTGTACCCAGAGCAGATCTGGTTCCTGGCGCATCGCTCCAAGGTCCTGAAAAGGTAACACAGTGGTTCAACACGGCAGCTTTCACAAACGCCATCGGCCATTTCGGCACGAGCGGGCGCGGCATCCTGCTGGGACCTCATTATCAGAATTGGGACATGTCCGGCCTGAAAAATTTCCGGATCAGCGAGCGAGTTCGAATGCAGTTCCGAGGTGAATTTTTCAACGCCTTTAATCACACCAACTTCACGCAGAGTGGATTGATTGTCAATCTGGCTGCTTCGAATTTTGGACAAGTAACGGCAGCGCACAATCCGCGCAACATTCAGCTCGGCCTCAAGTTGTATTTCTAGTATTTGGCTGTTTCTTTCAATTTCAAAGGCGCATCGCACGTCGCGGTGTGCCTTTTCTTTTCCTACGCACTGCTTACAACAGCCCAGCCTTCCTCCTCTTTACGCCAATTGCTGACCGAAGGCTCGCAAGCTTTACAAATTGGCGACAACGCAACCGCCGAAACCCGGTTCCGCCAAGCGCTGAAGCTAGACCCCTCATCGGTAGCCACTCTCAATAACCTTGCTATCGCCCTGACGCGGGAAGAAAAGTTGATGGAAGCGATTCGCTTTTATCAGCAAGCATTGAAGGTAAAACCCGGTGATGGGCAAACCAACAGGAATTTGGCCATTGCGTATTTTAAGGCCCAGGATTACAAAGACGCCTGGCCTCTGCTGCGCGAGTTATGCGCGAAAACTCCAGATTTTCAAACTCTGGATCTGGCCGGTCTCGCCCTTTTCGCTCTAGACCGTTACGGGCCGTCCGCCGAATATTTGGAACGCGCCAGCAGGCTGCAACCGTCAGACCTGACAACCCTGGATCTCTTAGGAAAGGCGTACATGAGAGCCGGAAACTATCGAGGCGCAACGGACGTATTTGCGCGGCTCATGGCAATCAGTCCAGATTCAGCCGAAGCGCATGTCATGATGGGCATGGCATACGACAAAATGTCACACGACGAGCAAGCGCTTGCGGAGTATGAGGCTGCTAACAGAGCCGACGGGCGTTATCCCGGCGTTCACTCCGGATTGGGACAGATCTATTGGAAGCAAGGCAAGCTGGACAAGGCCACTGAAGAGTTTGGAACAGAACTGAAGCAATTTCCCAATGATCCTGTTTCCAATGGCTTGCTGGGCGACATTCTCCTTAAACAGAACGAGCCGGCAAAAGCGCAAGATCATTACCGCGCGGCAGTCCTGGCCAACCCCAAATACAAAGAAGCGTGGTTCGGTCTGGGCAAGTCAAAGCTGATGATGGAGCAACCAAGTGAAGCGCTGGAACCGCTCCACAAAGCTCTTGTCCTCGATCCCGACTACATCCAAGCGCACTATGCGCTGGGAACAGCCTATCGTAAGCTGGGCCGGCTTGGCACGGCTTCACAGGAAATGAAAACCGCCGAAGCGATTCAGGCGCGGCAAAGATCCAGTTATAGCCGGAAATTGGGTGCGGAAAACCCTAACCATTAATCAACAGGAGACCTAGTGCGATTATCTTTCTGTGCGGTTTTGTTAGTTGCCGCCTGCTTAACGGAGCCCGCCCTGTCCGGACAAGATCGAGCGGTGGATTCTCTCACCATGAAGCCCTTCGAGGCGCAAGCGACTGCGGTAACCGGGCAAGTCTCGCGCATACGGAATAACGAGCCGTGGGCCTTAAGCACCGGAGAGCGCGTTCCGGTACAGCAGATTATTATTACCGGAAGCGACGGTTACGCGCACTTCAACATGGCTGGCGGCAGCAACTTCGATATCTTCAGCAACTCACGCGTGATCTTCCGGCAAAACATAGCAAACACCGGCGATTTGGTGGACGTATTGGCCGGACGCGTCCGTGTTCACCTGCAACCCGTCGCCGGACAGCGCCAGCAAAGGGTTTTCTGCCCTACCGCCATCATCAGCGCCAACGAGCCGACCACCCTGGCTCTAGCTGTTGATGAAGACGATACCGTTCGCATCGACGTGATGGAAGGCCAGGTTCGCGTTCAGCACGCCTTTCGCCCGAGCAGCGAGCCGGTTCTGATCAGAGCCATTGACGCCATCGTTGTGCAAAAAAACGAACCCATTTCCAGGCGCATTGATCGCGGCTCGCTTTACCGGTACAAAGTCAAAATCCTGTCTGCCCTGACCTTTGGGCACTCCGGCCACGACGCGGGACCGATTGAAGGCAATAAACTTTTCGCGCAATCGCAAGGGCTGCGGCTCTCCTTCTGATCAGCATTCCCTCGACACTGAGATGACCAGATGAACAATGAGCCGAACACACTACCTTTGTTATGAAGCCCCGCGTTTACTTGGAAACCAGTTTCATCAGCTACTTGGTTAGTAAAGCAAGTCGGGAACCGGTTACGGCGCAGCGTCAATTCAGCAGTAATTATTGGTGGACAGCGCAACGCGCCCGCTTTGAACTATGCATATCAGCTCGCGTTTTTCAAGAATGCCAGGGAGGCGAACCGGACCAAGCGCAAAAAAGAATTGCGCCGCTAAGCGAAACGAAGCTTTTTCCTCTAAACGAAGAGATAATAAAGTTGTCGGAGTATTTTGCTTGTGCCAGGTTGCGTACCGCTTGTAGCGGCCTCCGATGCGATTCATATCGCCGCTGCGACCATACATCATTGCGGCTACTTGTTGATCTGGAATTTTCGTCATATTGCAAACGCGATCATTCGTCGAAACGCGGAAAGGATTATAGAGAAACATGGCTACCAACCACCAATCATCTGCACTCCAGACGAACTCAGTGAGCCCGCGGCCGGAAGATGAAGTTCTCGAACAACTTTACAGAGAACGGGCTGCGTATGCCGCCAAATTCCAATACAATTTACGTGACATGTATCAGGACTTATTGGAAACAGAAAAAACAATCCTGCTGCCGCGTCTCAACTCACCATAATGCTTTCGCGCCACTGAACTTTGGCGCTGTCTCGATATTAGAGCTTACATCACTTCAAATTAGCGGAAAACATGAAAGCTTTTTTATTAAGCCTCTTCCTGTTGTGCGGACAGCCAGGCTGGGCTCAACAAAAGACTCCAGCGGTACCGGTTGCCGGACTGGAAACTCCCTGGAGCGTGCAGAAAATCATTGCTGACCTGCAAAAGGACAGCGCCCAATTACAGCCGTTACTGCAACAGATTAGCCCCCAGCGGTGGTCGGACCAGAAAGGCGCGCCCACGACCTACATGGTGCAGTGGCAAAGCGCGCAGCAGCAAGTGAATGATGTCATAACAATGACAAAACTGCTGGCGCAAAAGACCGAGAGCTTGTCGGCGGCCCTGGACGTTTACTTTCGGTTGGAAGCGCTGGAAACGACAGAACGGGCGCTGGCGGAAGGAACCCAGAAGTATGACGCCCGCGCCCTCTCCGATCAGCTCAACATGCTTATCGCCCACAATTTTGACAACCGGCAACGGCTTCGCGACTATTTGCGCGACCTGGCGGCCACGGTAGAGCAAAATTTCAAAATTGCCGACGGGGAGGCGCAAAGATGCCGGGGTATGATCAGCAAAGAACCTCCGGTGAATTCCCGAGGAAAATCGAAGCGGTATTAAATGGATCATTTAGATTTTAATTGTTCAATTTGCGGCGAAAACTCGCGTGAAATCTGCGTGTTTTGCACAAAGGATGCCTGCACCAACCACCTGTGTCTTCGCTGCCGCCGGTGCAGCGACTGTTGCGAGTGCGAAATGCCGCTTACCGGCGTTGCTCCTCAAACAGTTGATGCCCCGCTCGCGCCCGAACCAGTTCTCGCCTCGGTATAAGCGCTGGATCGTGATAACTTGGAAGACACGCCATGTAGTCACGAAGTTCCGCCATGCGTACCTGGAATCCCGTCCTCCGGTCCCTCTGCCTGATTTTGCTTGCCTGTGAGGCAAGGATTGCGGCGCAGACAATAGAATTCAACCGGGACATTCGTCCAATCCTGTCCGATAAGTGCTTTACCTGTCACGGTCCTGATGCCGCCCATCGGAAAACGAAGCTGCGATTCGATATAGAGTCTGGCGCTGCCGTCGAACTGCGAGGCGGGCGGCACGCCATTGTGCCCGGAGATCCGGAGGGCAGCGAGATGGTGCGGAGAATCAGTTCGAACGACAAAGCGGTTCGCATGCCGCCCGCCTACATGGGCCGCGAGAGGCTCAGCGATCACGAGATCGAACTACTACGCAACTGGGTGGCGCAGGGCGCAAAATGGGAGCCGTTCTGGTCATTCATTCCGCCCCAACGAAGTCCGATTCCCGCAGTTAAGAACGGGAGTTGGGTAAAAAATCCCATCGATAGTTTTATTCTGAACCGCCTCCAACGCGAGGGGCTGCATCCGTCGCCGGAAGCGGATAAGCGCACCCTTATCCGGCGAGTCAGCCTGGATCTGACTGGCTTGCCGCCAACGCCCCGGCAAGTAGAGGAATTCGTGGCGGACCAATCGCCCCAAGCCTATGAAAGAGTGGTAGACCGGCTGTTGGCTGGACCGCAATACGCCGAGCGCATGGCGTACCGATGGATGGAAGCGGCTCGCTACGGCGATACGAACGGGTATCAGACCGACGGCCCTCGTGAAATGTGGCGCTGGCGCGACTGGGTAATTGACGCTTTCGCGCGGAACATGCCCTACGACGAATTTACTGTGGATCAAATTGCGGGCGATCTGCTTCCTCATGCCACCCTTGACCAGCAGATTGCCACCGGGTTCAACCGGAACCACCGGACCAGCGGCGAGGGCGGAATCATCCCGGAGGAATACCGGGTCGAGTATGTAGCGGATCGGGCGCAAACCACAGCCGCGGTATGGATTGGGCTCACGATGGGATGCGCCCGTTGCCACGATCACAAGTACGATCCCATCTATCAGAAGGACTTTTACCGGCTCTTCGCTTATTTCAATCGCATCCCGAACGAAAAGGGCTTTGCCTACAACTATGGCAACGAAAAGCCTTACATCAAAGCGCCGCTTCCGGAGCAAAAGCAAGCGCTCCTCGCATTTGATAAAACAGTTGCGGAGTTTCAGAGAAAATACGCTTCGTTGCAGCCGGAGGCGCGTCGGTTACAGGGCAAGTGGGAACGAGAACTAGTCCACTCCCCGGTACCCGATTGGACGGTAACGCGTGGACTGGTCTTCCGTTCCGATCCGAGACTGGTCGCTGAAACGGTCGGAGGCGATGCGCCGCTTGTCAATGAGCCGATTGGACCGGCGTGGCATTTCGACGGCAAGCGTTTCTTGCAGATCAATAAAAATATTGCCAATTTCGGCTATCTGGACCCTTTCACATTTTCGGCATGGATCAAACCGGAAAGTCCTAAGGGAGCCATCCTGTCACAGGCCGAAGATTACTTTGAAGGAACCGGCCACGGCGTTTATCTGATTGACGGCAAGGTACGACTGCATATTGTTCATCGCTGGACAGACCTGGCGCTGCGCTTGGAAACAGTTGATCCGGTCAAGCTGAACGAGTGGCAGCATATCCTGATCACCTATGACGGCAAACGGAAAACTGCCGGCGTGCAAATTTACCTGAACGGGGCGCCGCAAAAAACAAAGGTGCTTTTTGATCAGTTGAATGAGCCCTTTCACGTGGCGGACAAAACGCCGTTCCGGATCGGGGCGGCGGGCGGCCTGAGATTTCAGGGTTCCATCGGCGACGTTCGGGTGTACAAAGTTGCTTTAGAAGCTGATGAGGCGGCGGCAGTGTCGGCGCGAGAATCCGTCCGGCAAATTGCGGCAATTCCGCCAGCCCAGCGCAGCAGAAGCCAAGAAGAGAAAATCTCCTTGTGCTTCCTCCAGGAAGGCGCGCCGCCAAAGATCAAGGAAGCGCAGGCGGCGCTCCATTCCGCGCTACAACAACGTGAGCGCTTCGGGGAATCCATTCCGACCGTTATGGTCATGGTGGACGACCCTAATGCCAGAGAAACATTTCTGTTGAAACGCGGCGCTTACGATAGCCCAGGTGAGAAAGTGACTCCAGGTATCCCGGAAGTGCTCCCGCAACCGCGGCCGGAGTGGCCGAATAACCGGCTGGGATTGGCGCGCTGGTTGACTAATCGATCCAACCCGTTAATGGCGCGCGTGACCGTGAATCGATACTGGCAGTCTTATTTCGGTTTTGGAATCGTGAAAACGGTGGATGACTTCGGCTCCCAGGGCGAGTGGCCCGCGCATCCGGAGTTGTTGGATTGGTTGGCCGTTGAATTCATGGATAGCGGCTGGAACGTAAAGGCCATGCAGAAGCTGATCGTCACCAGCGCAACATATCGGCAATCTTCGAGGTTGACGCCGGAGTTATTGCAGCGAGATCCTGACAATCGTTTGCTCGCGAGAGGACCGCGCTTCCGTTTGGGACCTGAGGTGATTCGCGATGAGGCTCTGGCTGCTTCCGGGCTTCTGGTTGAGAAAGTAGGCGGCCCTTCGGTAAAGCCTTATCAGCCGCCCGGCCTTTGGCAGGAATTGGCGAGCGGCGGCGGATATGTGCAGGACAAGGGTGAAGGACTTTACCGGCGGAGCCTCTACACCTACTGGAAACGAACGGTCACGCCGCCTTTCATGGCGAACTTTGATTCGCCGAACCGCGAGGTTTGCACTGTATACGAGAACCGGACGAATACGCCGCTGCAGGCGTTGGACCTGATGAACGACGTCGCGTATTTGGAAGCCTCCCGGAAACTCGCCGAGCGCATGATGGTGGAAGGAGGCGTTAGCCCGGAGGCGCGGATCGATTATGGATTCCGGCTGCTTCTGGCGCGTTCGCCCAAGCCGTCTGAACAGCAGATCCTTCTGAAAACCCTCAAAGAGTTTGCAGCCAAATATGAGGGAGATCCCAAAGGAGCGGAGCAGTTTCTGAAGTATGGCGACTCTCCCCAGCGGCCCGGTCTCGATCCTGGCCAGTTGGCGGCTTATACAACCATAGGGAGCCTGTTGCTCAACATGGACGCCACGATCACAAAGGAGTAAGTATGGATTGCTGTGATAATCATGGCCTGAGAATGACGCGCCGTCACTTCTTCGGCTTGAATTCGACGGGTGTTGGACTGGCTGCGCTGGCAGGATTATTGAACCGTAACGGACAAGCCGCAACAGCGGCTCATGGCGGCCTTCCGGCATTTCCTAACTTTCCTCCCACGGCGAAGCGCGTCATTTACTTGTTTCAATCCGGCGGTCCCTCGCAGATGGAACTCTTCGACTACAAACCCCGGCTCAAGGAATTCCAGGGTACGGACCTGCCCGATTCCATTCGCGGCGGGCAAAGACTCACAGGCATGTCGGCGACACAATCGAGCTTTCCGGTCGTTCCTTCCAAATTCGAATTCGCGCAGCGAGGACAATCGGGCGCGTGGGTCAGCGAACTTCTGCCGCACACGGCAAGGATTGCGGACCAGTTGACCTTTATTAAGTCCGTCAATACGGAAGAGATTAATCATGATCCGGCGGTAACGATGGCGCAAACCGGATTCCGGCTGGGTGGCCGTCCTAGCATGGGCGCTTGGATCTCCTATGGCATCGGCTGCGAAACTGAGAATCTGCCCGCGTTCGTGGTCATGATTTCTTCCGCCGGTAAGGGCGGCCAACCGCTCTATGATCGGCTTTGGGGGAACGGTTTTTTGCCGAGCCGGTACCAAGGGGTTAAGTTCCGTTCCGTGGGCGACCCTGTACTTTACCTATCGGACCCGAAAGGGTTCACTTCCGAAAATCGGCGCGGCTTTCTGGATGCCCTGGGACAGTTGAACAAAGTTGAATATGACGAGTTTGGCGATCCGGAAACCAATACCCGCATCGCCCAGTACGAGATGGCTTACCGCATGCAAAGTTCGGTG
>CAXUBB010000102.1:12032-13509 GCA_964249105.1 uncultured Bryobacteraceae bacterium
CGATCTCACTGACCTGTCAAAGGAGCCTGCCTCCACTTTCGAACTGTACGGTGAAGAAGCCAAAACACCGGGCACCTTTGCTTCGAATTGCCTGCTGGCGCGACGGCTCGCCGAACGGGGCGTCCGGTTTATTCAGCTTTACCATCGGGACTGGGACCACCATGGAAACCTGCCCGTGGAGCTTCCGAAGCGGTGCAAAGATGTTGATCAGGCTTCCGCGGGCCTGATCCAGGATTTGAAGCAGCGCGGCATGCTGGATGACACCCTGGTGATCTGGGGCGGCGAGTTTGGACGAACTGTGTACTGCCAAGGCCGACTGACGGCAACCGACTATGGCCGGGATCATCATGGACGCTGCTTCACTGTCTGGATGGCGGGCGGCGGCATCAAGCCCGGCATCACGCTAGGCGAAACCGACGACTACGGCTACAACATCACAAAAGATCCGGTGCATGTTCATGATTTGCAGGCGACGGTTCTTCACTGCCTGGGAATCGAACACACGAAACTCACTTACCAGTTTCAAGGCCGGCACTTCCGGCTTACCGATGTAGCGGGTAAAGTGGTGCAGCCGCTCTTGTCTCAATCCGCCTGATTAATACGTCGCCCGGCCTCCGCTCACGTCATAGCACTGTCCCGTCACAAAGGAACAATCCGGACTCGCCAGGAAATGCACGACCGCCGCAACCTCCTCAGGTGTACCTGTCCGCCCCATGGGAATGCGCTCCACCATATAGGCCACCTGAGCAGGAGTCAATTGGTCGAGGATCCTGGTTTGGATCACGGCGGGAGAAACCGCATTGACGCAGATCCCCTCGGCGGCGACTTCTTTGGCAATCGACTTCGTCATGGCAATGACGGCCGCTTTCGTGGCCGAGTATGGAGCCATCCGGGGATTCCCCTCTTTCCCAGCAATGGAAGCAATGTTGACAATGCGTCCATAGCGCTGACCGCGCATGTGAGGCAGAACAGCGCGGCAAAAGTGGAATGGACCCGTCATGTTAATGGCGATAATCTTATGCCAGTCCTCATCGGTCTGTTCCCAGACAGGGGCAGCCACGCCGGCAATTCCCGCATTGTTTACTAAAATGTCTAGCTGGCCTCTTCTGTTCAGAACGTCCGAAACCGCGCGCGAAACGGAAGCAGCATCCGTCACATCCACCTGCACAGTAAAAGCGGATTGCGCCATTCGTTCGGCAGTCTGCTTCGCGGCAGCGCCATCAATATCGGCAATAGCTACAACGGCTCCCGCATCCGTCAGCCTGCGAGCAATAGCTTCTCCAATTCCCGTAGCCGCTCCGGTAACGACTGCCGTTTGTCCCGTTAAGTCAGACATAGAAAGACATTGCATCACATGTGACTTTCGAAAGTATGCAAGTAGCTTCCGGGTTGCTCGTGATCCGAAAGGATCTGGAACCTATTTGTACGCCATGGTGACGATATGACTAAGTGGATTCATTATTGACGGACTTAACGG
>CAXUBB010000103.1:0-12947 GCA_964249105.1 uncultured Bryobacteraceae bacterium
TGATTTTGCGGGTGTCGAGATCAATCACAAGCATATTGGTGCCATTGGTTCCGGGCTTGCCGACGCCGGAGTTTCCGTAAATAGGCACGTAAGCGGTGCGGCCGTCAGGCGAGGCCGCCGCTTCATGTCCAGTGATCTCATTTTCAGGAATAGCCGCAGTTTGCTGTCCGGCTCCGGGATCAATAAGACTGAGGGTGCGGTCTCCTTGATTGGCTACCAGGAGAGTTTGCGCGTGGCCGGGCAGGGAGAGGGCGCTGAGGAGAAACGCTAACAGCAGGGGCAAGGAACGGTCATTCCACATGATTGCTCACTATATCGCAATGCGTTGCGGTGTGGATTTTAGAAGGCGTATTCGTGCTACTGCCCCAGGAACTCTCCGATGGGAGCTAGCGGCTCAATATGGTCGCAGAAAATTTTGAACATAGCCAGCATCGGCACCGCCAACAGGGCTCCCGGAATGCCCCACAGCCAGCCCCAAAAACTCAGCCCCAAAAAGATCACCACCGGATTTAGCGTGAGCCGACGGCCCATAATGAGCGGGCTGACGAAAGTGCCCACCAGGATCGTTACCGTTAAAAAAGCGGTAGGCACCAGCAATGCATGGGTTAAGGATGGGAAGGTCGTCGTCGCGACCAGGGTGAGAATGACCGCCGTACTCAAAGAGCCGACCGTGGGAATGAAATTTAATAGACCCGCCATTGCGCCCCAAAGGGCGGGATTCGGCATGCCAAGAGCCCAGAATAAGAATCCGCCCAAGACACCGATGCCGGCGTTAATAAGCGTGATGGTGAGCAGGTATTGGGAGATGTTGCCTTCAATCTCCCGCGCAATTTGGACAGCCTTCTTTTTATCCGATAATGTCGGCAGAACATGGACCAGTTTCGCCAGAAAAAGATCGCCCGAGGCGAGCAGGAAATACAGAATAACAATCACGACCAGGAGAGTAAATACTAGCTTGGATGTCCCGCTAAAGAGGATGTTGAGTAAACTCGCCTTTTGCAACTCTACCCGCTGTGGCGCTCTTTCATTTCCTGCTCTCGTGCTTGCCAACCTCTCGACCTGCTCACTAAGGGCTGAAGCCTTTTCGAAGTACTTTCGGAGCGGCTGCACCTTTTTTTGCAGTTGGGCTCCGGTCTCTGGAGCTTTCTCCAGCCATTCGGCCAATGGACCGGAAAGCTCATAAGCGAGAAATCCGAAGAGGGCGAGAGCCGCTATGATCACCAGCGCCGAGCTCAGAGCTTCGGGAACTCGAAATCGCTTCAAGGTGCGGACGATCGGCGCGAATAAGAAGTTGAAGACCACGGCCAAAATGACGGGAAGAAAGAAATCGCGGGCAAAATAGAGTGTGTAGAAACAGGCCAGAAGAAAGAGGCCGGTGAGGGCGATCGAGCGAATGCCCAAGGGACCGGTGAAGAGTCGAGCCGTATCGTCCAGACTCGGTCTTTTTGCAGAACTAACGCTTTCACTAGATGTCACGGAAGGCAAACTCACGATGTCCTTAGACTACTTGATACGTCCGTGGCCTGCATAGTCAGAGCCGGCCGGCGGCATGATTGGGATCTGCATTGTGAAAGCCGGTTCCTTGTTTTGGCGCGGCCAGACGGATAGCAAAATCATACTCGAGAAGAATCGCTAAGACTTACAGACGCCTGTAACTTTTTCTTGCATTGGTTGCTGTTTGCGCTTATATTGGTTGAACCGGGGTTGTCCCGTTTCAATTCCATGCGCCTGAATGCAGACAGCACGCTCAACTTCTCAGCTTACGAGCTGAGCAAGCTAGAGGCTGTCCTTGCGTTCCCCGCTGCGGTCGTTTCCATTAATATGCGTAAGCGCGGTTAATGATTTCCTTCCAGCCGTAGCGAATTCCTTTTGGTTATTTGGTTGAGCCTTCGCGGGCTTAAAGGGTCTAGCTCTCCGGGGGGAGCACTCTATGAGTACACAAGTGCAGAAGATACAACCGTCGCGCTCTTCGTTCTGGCGATCCGTGGCCGAAGCTCTGCGCGGCACGCACCAGGACTTTACGGTAGGCTCCGTGAGCCGGGCCATCTTTTTGCTGGCGACTCCGATGGTGTTGGAGATGCTGATGGAGTCCCTGTTCGCCATTGTGGATATGTTCTGGGTTACGCGCCTGGGCGCGAATTCGGTAGCCACCATCGGACTCACCGAATCAATGCTTACTATTGTGTTCTCTCTGGCCTTTGGCGTGAGCCTGTCAACCACGGCCATGGTGGCGCGCCGGATTGGTGAAAAGGACAGCGCCGGCGCAACGACGGCGGGCGCGCAATCGATTCTGCTTGGTTCCGTTATAGCGCTGGCGATGGGGGTGCCCGGATTCCTGTTTGCGCCGCAACTGCTGACGTTTATGGGTGCTGGGCCGCAACTGGTGGCTACCGGTCAACATTACACGGCCATTGCGTTTGCCAGCAGCCTGGTTATCACACTGCTGTTTCTCAATAACGCGATTCTTCGTGGAGCGGGCGATGCCGCTGCCGCCATGCGCGTGCTTTGGCTTTCGAACCTGATCAATTTAGTGCTCGATCCGTGTTTCATCTTCGGGCTGGGACCGTTTCCGAAGCTGGGCGTAACGGGCGCAGCCGTGTCCACGCTGCTGGGACGAAGTTCGGGCGTGTTTTACCAGTTCTGGCTTCTGGCGCGTCCTGGCGGTCGCATCATCATACGGATGGCCGATTTGAGAATTGTGCCCCGCGTCATTCTGTCACTGGCCCGCGTATCGGCGACCGGCGTGGCGCAGTTTGCCGTGGGACAGACCAGTTGGGTGGTGCTGGTCCGTATTGTCAGTTCATTTGGCGCCGCCGCCGTGGCGGGTTACGCCATTGGGATTCGTGTTTTCCTGTTTGTGCTGCTTCCGTCCTGGGGCTTGAGCGGGGCGGCCGCTACCATGGTCGGACAAAACCTGGGTGCGGGCAAACCGGAGCGCGGAGAACGCGCGGTCTATCTGACCGGCCTCTATAACATGCTTTTCCTGGGCTTGGTGTCGGTGATCTTTATTGCCGCGCCGCAGTTGATTATTGACCGGTTCACGACCGATCCAAACATAGCGCCATACGCCGTAGATTTTCTGCGAATTATTGCATACGGCAATTTAGTCTACGCCTTCGGCATGGTAATGGTGCAAGCGCTGAACGGCGCGGGCGACACCGTAACGCCCACGCTGATCAACATTATCGGTTACTGGTGCATTGAGATCCCGCTCGCGTATCTGCTGGCGTTTCGCTGGAACCTGCAAGTGCGCGGAGTTTTTATCACGATTCCGGTAGCGCAGCTTGTTATCACGCTGATCAGCCTTGGCGTGTTTGTTCGCGGCGGTTGGAAACGGAAAAGAATCTAATTACTCCGTGCGCAGGGCCTCCATGGGATCGATAGTAGCGGCGCGGCGGGCGGGTAGAAACGCGGCGAGCGTAGCGGCAATTAAGAAGAGAGCGGCCACGATCACGGCTACGCTCCCGTCCGTTTCTTTTACTCCGTAAAGGAGCGTGCGGATGATTCGACCCAGGGCGAGGCTGGCGATCCATCCCCCGAGAAGTCCAGCGAGAACGGGAATAACGGCTTCGCTCATGGTGAGAGCGTAAATGCGCTGACGGGTTGCGCCCAAAGCCATGCGGACTCCGATCTCCTGTTTGCGGGTAGCAACTGTGTAGCTTAGGATGCCGTAGATGCCGAGGGTGGCCAGGAACAGGGCGGCGGTTCCGAAGGCGATTAAGACGGAAGTGTGGAAGCGCTCGGAGGCGAGCGAGTCCATCAGTTGAGAATCCAGGGATTTAACACGGGCGATCGTGACGGTGGAATCGTAGTTCCAGATCGCCTTGCGCATGCCTGCGGCAAGCCCGTCAGGTGATTGCGTGCTGCGTACCAGGAAGAAGGCGGGATATTGCGGAAGCACCGTATAAGGCAGATAAACCATGTTGATCGGTGGAAGTTTGAGCGAGTTGTTGCGGGCATCCCCTACGATTCCGATGATGGTGTACTTCACGTCACGCCATTGAATCTGTTTGCCAATAGGATCCTCTCCCGGCCAAGCTGCCTTAGCTGCTAATTCGGAGATAATGGCAGTTTTCTCGTTACGGTCGCGTTCTTCGAATAAGCGTCCGGCCATAAGTTTTTCGTGGATGGTTTCGAAATAGCCGGAACTGACCCAACGCAGGTTACATAAGGGACGATTATTGTCGTGTCGATCCGGCCGGTTAATGGGTTCAATCCATCTTTCACCTTCCAGCGGCATGGCGCTGACCAAGCCTGCCGACTGCACACCCGGAAGCGCCCGCAATTTGTTGAGCACAGCATCGTCGAACATGACTGAGGCGTTATACTGTTGCTCCTCTGTATTAGCTTTGATTGACGGGGTAACTTCCGCGACCATGACATGATTGGTGTCAAATCCCTTCTCGCTTTCCAGCAAGCGCAGCAGACTTTTCGTAAAAAGGCCGGTAACGAGCAGCAGCGCGGTACCGGCAAACACCTGGAAGCCGATCAGCCAGGAGCGCACATGGCGGCTCCGCCTTGTGCCTTGGGTACGGCTGCTATTCCTTTGCAAGGCTCCTTGCGGGTCGGCGTGCAGAAATTTAAGAGCGGGCAGCAGGCCGAATAAGAGACCGGAGCCGATGATGAGAATGGCGGCAAAGAATAGGACGGGCCAGTTGAGCTGAATTTCGGCCATGCGCGGCAGATCAATCGGCGCGTAGTAGCGGAAGGCTCTTACCGCTGTATCAGCGAGCCAAATGCCTGCCATGCCTCCCGCTAAGGCAAGGAGCAGGTTTTCTGCCAACGAACTCCAGAGCAGTTGCCATTGACTAGCTCCTAGAGCGCTGCGGACGGCAGCTTCCCGTTCACGGGCAATCGCACGCCCGAGTTGTGTGTTGGCAAGGTTGACGCAGGCGATGAGCATGAGGCTTCCGACGGCGGCCAACAGGAGCCATAAGCCCTTTTGGGACTCGCCCACCATCGCTTCCTGCATCGGTTGCACATAAGTTGTCAGCGAACCATGCGCCCTGCTCGATATTTGGCCCGGCGGGATTTGAGGGATCATCTGTTCCTCAATGGTGTTCAACTCCGCTTCGGCCTGCTGGATAGTGAAGCCGGGTTTCAACCGCCCCAATGCCAACCAATTACCGTAATCGCCGTTCCAACTGAACTCGTTCGGATTTATAGGGATGGGCAGAAGCATTCCGACTTCCTGGACTTCGCCTCCGCCTTTGTGCTTGGAGGGAAGGGAGTTGAGCACATTCCGATTGGGAAAGTGAAAGCTTTGGGGCAGGACGCCAATGACCTCATGCGGCGTTTCCGCCAGGCGTACGGTTTTACCGATGACGTTAGGGTCACCACCGAACAGGCTCTGCCAAAGGCTATAGGTGAGAATCGCGACGTTCTCGTGGCCTTTGATCGCGTCGCCAGGCCGAAAACCGCGTCCCAACAGCGGTTTTACTTGCAGAATGTCCAGCAGATTCGGGGAACTTTTGACGGTGCCGATAAGACGGGGATGATCAGCGGAGTTCAGCGATATACCCCATGCGCCTTGACGTAGCAATGCCAAGCCTCTCAGTGAAGCAGCGCGGTCCTGCCACATGGCAGCATGGCGCGGATTAGGGCCGCCGTAGCCGGAACCGAGAAAAGAGCTTACTCGTTCCCAGAGCACGACCAGTTGTCCGCTATTGCGGTAGGAGAGCGGTTTCAGAATGACGGAATCGACAACGGTGAAAACAGCCGTGCTGCCGCCGATGCCGAGGGCTAGCGTCAAAATGGCCACGGACGTAAAACCGGGCGCTTTGCGCAATTGCCGCAGGGCATAGCTGACTTCTTTCAGGAACATGATTGGCTATTGGGTGCAGGTACAGGGCCAATCTCCTGGAGTGGTAAATCGAGCAAATCGCGTGGGATAGACGGAATTATCAACGACTTGGGCGTTCGGATTCGACATCAGGTGTTCGTTAGTGAACACCTTCTCCCTATTTCCTGGCGGAAACGGGAGTGTGGGCCTGTTGGCAGGTATCAGAGCAATAGTAAAAGGTATCGCCGGGGACTTGGCGGCGGTAGGGCGTAGATTCGGCGACGTAGGTTCCGCAGACCGGGTCCTTATGAAGCTGACCAGTGCTATGAGCTTCCCGGGCGGACTCCGCTGTATTCTGACGGCGTTCGGATTCCTCCATCGTTTGCCGATAGGCGTTGCGCGAGGCGATGGTAACGCTTCTCAAAAGATGGGTAAACACCGCACGCGCTATCAAAACGAAGCCAATGGTGATGAGGAGTTCTAAAATCGCGCGAAACATGGGGCTACACAATAAAACGGAGCGCTGCCGGGACGGAAGCGCTCCGCACTTACATCTCCCCTTTTACGTTACTATTTTTTCTTTTTCGTGGTAGCGCCTGGGACCGTAACCCTTGTTTGAACCTTTTCCCCGAGAGCCTGAAGCATGGCGGTGGCTTCCTGCGCGTGCGGGCCGCTCGGCTGTAGTTCCAGATACTTTTGAAGCGCCGGCGCTGTGTCGGGCGGGTAGGCTTGCTGTCCGGTTTTCGGGTCTACCGTGCCCTTCATCATGGAAGTGCTGCCGAGCTGGTACCAGGCTTCCGCGTAGTTCGGGTCAGACTCAGTCGCTTTTTTGAAAAATTCCGTCGCATTGGCGGCTTGGCCGCTGTTGACGAGATTGGCGCCCATGTTGAAGTACGCTTTGGCCGCTCCTTGCGCGTTTTGCGGGTTGAGCTGGACGGCTTTGTTCAATGCTTCCGTGGCTTCCGGCATCTTCTTCTCCGCGCCGTACGCGTTTCCTAGCTGGTTATACACAGCGGCATCGTCCGGTTTCAGCGCGATCGATTGCTTATAAGCGTCAATTGCGCCGTCGAGGGATTTGGTGCGCTCGTCGCCGGTTTGCGCCTGGGCCATTCCGTAGTAAGCTTCACCTAGGCTGTCCAGAACAGCGACCTTGTTCTGCGGGCTGAGTTCCATTTTGCTGGCTTCGGTCAGCTTATCCACCGCTGTTTGATAGAGCGGCGTTTTCTGAGCTTTATCCGGTTGCGCCGCCGCCTGCTTCATGGCGTCCTGGGCCGCATTGAAGTCGTCGTTCAGCGCTTTATTCTTCTTCATTTCTTCGGAGCGCTGCTTCAGTTGCGCTTCCATCTGCGCTTTCTGCTCTTTGCTCATGCCGCGTTCCTGCTCTTGGGTCAATTGCCCGCCGGAATTAGCTTTCTGAGCGGCTTGTTGGGCCTGCGCTGTTTTTTGGAGGTCGAAATTGATCGGCGGATTGTCGCCGCCTCCAGCCTTGACGCCCGAGACTTTGTCGGCCACCTGGCCGTTTACTTCACAACTAATGTCAAACTGCGCGTTAAAAGGCAGACCAGTATAAAGCCAGTGGCCTTTCTTGTCGGTTTTGACTTCATAATGGCCCTTTATATCGGTACGGTTAAGTACGATTTTTGCGCCCTTTAAAGGCTGCCCGTTTTGATCTTTTACATTGCCTTCGAGGGTGCTGGTTTGCGCCCAAACGGTGCAGGCCGCCAGGAGAGCAAGGCCGCCGGAAAGAAGTGAATGCCGCAACCGGGCGAACATAGAATTCATAAATCTTCTACTCCTAGATTTCGATCATCAGGATACTACAACTATGTTTTTAACAATCTGAAAGAGATTTAATCAACAGTTTGTGAGCCAAAATAGCGGCCGGTTGCGCGAGGGTAAGTAGGATATAGCTATTGCAACCCGCCGTAGCGGTACTGCATCGGATTAAGTACGCAGTGGTTGGCAGCTAAAACTAAATAAGGGGGTTGAACGTGTTGCGGGTGATCGGCTGGTTAGTTCTTACTGGCTTTTTGACAATGCAGGGTTTTGCCGAATCATCGGAAACTCTCAGCAAAGCGGAAGACCTGTATAAACGTACAGAGTATGAGGCCTCTTTGGCCTTGCTGGACCAGCACAGCTTCCAGTCACCAACGAATTTCCTGATTGGCCGGAACTACTTCATGACGGGCGATTTCAAGAAAGCCAGCGAGTTTTTTCAAAAGGCCGCTTCGGGAAATCCAACTAATAGCGAGTATATGGATTGGCTCGGGCGGACGTATGGGAAGCGGGCTGAAACTTCAAATCCTTTGAGCGCTCCCGGCTATGCCTCAAAAGCGCGGCAAGCCTTTGAAAAAGCTGTGGAACTGGATGGAAAGAATAGTGAGGCGTTAAGCGATTTATTCGACTATTATCTGGAAGCGCCGGGATTTCTGGGCGGCGGCTATGACAAGGCGCAGGCAGTAGCGGAGCGCATTGCGCTAGTTGATCCTCCCGAAGGCTACTACGTTAAGGCCCAACTGGATAAAAAACGGAAAGAGTTCGGTGCCGCAGAGCAGCATTTCCGGAAAGCAGTCGCGGTGGCTCCGCACGAAGTGGGACTGTTGGTTACATTAGCTAAGTTTCTGGCCGATCAAGGGCGCGACAAGGAAAGCGACGCTGTTTTTCAGCAGGCCGAAGCAGTAAAGCCGAATGCGCCGGAGGTTTGGTTCGCGCGGGCGGATGTGCTGATTAAGAAAAAGCGCAATTTGCCGGAAGCTCGAAGTCTGCTGCAAAAATACGTTAAAGCGCAGACTACGGTGGACGACCCGCCGAAGCAGGAAGCGGCAAAGCTGTTGAAACAGATCCAGTAAGGAGAGGGTCCGTTTACTCTCTCCCTGTGTCGAAATGAATATTTCCGAGGCGGTTAGCTTCAGTTTACAGGCCCTGCGAGCTAACCGCCTCCGCACGTTCCTGACCGCGCTCGGCCTGATTATCGGTAATGCCTCCGTCATTCTGGTGGTCACGATTTCGCTTGCCAGCCGGGATCTGATTCTGGATCAAATACGGGGAATCGGCTCAAATCTGGTGTACGCCAGCTATGAAGCGGGAGGCCAGAATACCGCTAAAGTGGAA
Source organism: uncultured Bryobacteraceae bacterium (assembly GCA_964249105.1). Lineage (GTDB taxonomy): Bacteria > Acidobacteriota > Terriglobia > Bryobacterales > Bryobacteraceae > Bog-105. The sequence goes on from CAXUBB010000103.1 coordinate 8,894, forward strand.
GCTGATTTTGTGAAGCTCTCCGATGTGCAAGCCATTCGCGACACTCTTGGCAATTCCATTATTGCGGCTACTGCCGTGATGCCGGGCAGCGATCAGATTGTAGTGAACGGCAAGATCCGCCAAGTAACGGTGGACGGCGTGGACGAGCAATATGCGCAGGTCAGAAATCTGGATATTCTGACAGGTCGCCGGTTTGACGAGAGCGATATTACGCTGCGGGAGCGGGTCGCCTTGGTGACCGATAAACTGGCAGTCCGCATTTTCGGCAATCTGGACGCGGCGCTAGGGCAAATCATTAAAATCAATAAGCTGCAGTTCACTATCATCGGTACTTTCCGGGAAAAAACGAGCACCTTCGGGCAAGGCGAGATTGCGGATGAAACGATTCTGATTCCTATCTCGGTCATGCAGTATTTTACGCAGTTCGAGCGGGTTGAGCCAGTTTACATCCAGGTTCGTAATGCGGCTGATGTGCTTCAGGTTACTGATGAAGTGACGCAAATTCTGCAGCGCCGCCATCGTGCCGGGGCCAGTTACAATGTGCAGAACTTGAAAGCGATTCTCGACACGGCGGATTCCATTGCTACGGTGCTGACGATTGTGCTGATTATTGTTTCGGCCATTGCGCTGTTGATTTCCGGAATCGGCATCATGAATATCATGCTGGTGACAGTAACGGAGCGGACGCGCGAGATTGGGCTGCGCATGGCGGTGGGGGCTTCGCGCCGCGAGATCTTATTGCAGTTTCTGGTGGAATCCGTCATGATCAGCCTGGCGGGGGGCACGGTAGGGATTGCTATCGGATTGCTGCTCCCATTAAGTGTGCGGCTGCTCACTAATCAGGTGCAAGTGCCGATTTCGCCGCTCTCTGTTGTCGTAGCATTCGCCGTTTCATTTACGGTCGGGGTTGGGTTTGGCCTGCTGCCGGCGCGCCGGGCTTCGCAACTGAACCCGACCGAAGCGTTGCGTTACGAATGATTTCCGCAAAGCGATAAGAAATCATTTACCCCCCTAAACGAATCCTATCTCCGTAAGGGCGGCTGTAGCACGCCCGTTCATTCGCAATCTGAAGGAGAACTGTTCATGGATTATAAGAATTTAGCAACGACTGACCCGCAAACCGAAGCCCGCCCCGAACACCGGGAAGGAGTGGTGGCCCGTTCGATTGAGATGCAAACAGCAAAGCTGCCGTCCGACGTGTGGCTCTGGGCGGCTTTTGGATCAATTGCCGCTTCGCTCACTTTTCAACTTTCCGGAAAGAAGGACAACGCGTTGTTTGTGGGCCAGTGGGCACCGACTTTTCTGCTGCTTGGCCTATATAACAAGCTGGTGAAACTGCACGGGTCGGAAGGCGTTTAACGGCTCGATCAAATTACGGGGTGCTCCGTAGCGCCCCGTATGACAGGGTGGAACCTGATTTCCTTATGGTCTCGGTTCGGCGTGGAGCGCTAACGGCTGCGCCGAGCGGGTTAGGGCCCAATGCGCCGTGAAGAGCGCTGCGGAATAAAACAGATCCGCTCCCAACGTGCGCCCGAAAAATGGCAGCGCGGCGATGTAACATTCGGCGAGTCCGCCCGTTGTGTGCGGATACAGGGACGAAGCCCCCAGCCAGACGAAGAAGTTGGTAATCAGGAAAAACTGAAAACTGCCTGCCAAGGCAACTACGCCGATACGCCAAGGGTTTAATGTGTTCATTAAGAACGTTCGACCGAGAAGCACATTAATGAAAAAGCAGGAGTAGATCACAAGGCTGCCCCAGGAGTAAGCGGGATAACCGGCCATGTGGCTCAAAATAGGATCAGTAATGAGCATGGCGAGCAGCGGAACCAGATAAGCGCTCCAGCCTTTTAGCCGTGCGCCTCCGAAAAGCGCCACCGCGCCGATGGGAGCCCAATTGGGTGGATGCGGCGCCAAACGCAGCAGGGCGGCCCCCACAACTAAAGCAATGGCGACAGGCTGCGGAGTGAGGCGTTTCGATTCCATTCTTATGTTCAGTATAGCGGTAAAACGCTCCGTCGTTTACCAGCTTGACGGGGGATCACTGGCCGGGAAACTTTCTTCCACGGTTTCGTCATGAGCCCTGTCAATTTGAGATTTTCTGCCGGCTCCGAAGCCGTCCGACTTGGACCAGATGGCATAACCAATGATGGGCAGGGCAATTCCCAGTACAAAGTAAGCAAATTTGAATCCACGATTTTGTGTGTCAGCCATTTCGTTTTATGTTCCTAGACGCCACTGTCGCACACTCCGCTACAGATGCGCGCCACGCGAACATACCGGCTTATCTTGAATTGCTGATCACTCCAGCACGCGTACAAACTCAGCCATGATTTGGTACTTTCCTTCTTCCTCGACCAGATCCCAGGAAGGATACGCCGGATTTAAGCTTTCGAGCCGGATGCGCGTCTGCACAAAGCCTTCCTCCGTGACTTGCTTCTCGCTCTTGTACCGTTTAACCGTGTACTGGTTATCATCGGCCAACTCGGAGTTCCGTACCAGCACCAGGCGGTTATTGCGCGATCCCACCACATTGCGCCGGAACACGCATAAGCTGCCGTTCGGAATTTTCGGCTCCATGGAATGGCCGCGAATCTCGGCGACAAACATTCCTTCGTCGAGTTTTAGATCCGGCGGCACTTCCACCCACTCCTCTGCTGAAACATCCTCCGGATTCGTCAGAAACGGACCCGCCGCCACCGCCAGCGAGTAACGCGGCAAATGCGTCCGGAACTCCAACACCTGCGCCGGAACGTGCTGCCGGTACAGTTCGCTCAGCTTTTGGTCGAAATTACGCGCCGTTACCGCTTCCCGGTCTGTAATTCGAAGGCTGTTCGATGCCTCGGTTTCCAGGTGCTGCAGCACCGCCGAGCCGCCCTTCTCACGCGCCCAGGTTTGTAAATCGTCCTCCAGCTCCGCCAGCACTTCGGCGTCCTCTTCGCTGGCGAACCGATCCCAATCGCGCCGCAGCCGAAGGTACAAAATATCATTCGCCGGATCGAGCAGCAGCACGCCCACGGTTTCAACGCCATGCTGCGGCAACTCCGCCAGCAGCAATGAGTACTCCCCCGGCTTAGGGGCATACTCCCGAATGCTGATGACGCGCGCCGACATAGCTAAGGACCACTATCAGCTTACCGTTTTTCCACAAATTGCGCGAGGGAAGCCGCTGTACTGCTCGTACGGGTGCCGTTATCCATTACACCCGCCCAGCAAACCGGTGTTCGGGCGTGGGCTGGGCCGGGCGAAACGCGCCGAAGTGCCGGATTTGAACACGGCCCGGCATGGGCCTGCTGTGTTTCCCAGGAGCGAATCTAAAAAACCAAGGTAAACAAATCAAGTTACGATAGAGATAAAGTTTATGACAGTTGAAGACTCTATTATCGAGATACTTCGCTCTCTCCCCTCTGACAAACAGCAGGAAATTCTGCGATTTGCTGAAAATTTAATAAGAAGTGAGCCGAAGCCTCTCAAAAGCCCCGAAGGGCTATGGTCAGATCTGAACATTGCGCTAAACGAGGCCGATATCTCGGAAGCGCGGCAAGAAATGTGGGCTAAATTTTCTCGCAACGACCTTTAATGTCCGGTCTCGTTGCGGATACTCATTCTACAATCTGGTTTTTGGCGAATGCGCCGGAGTTGTCTTATGTAGCCCGCGAACAGATGTTAAACGCTCTAGTCGCAGGCAAGCGCATCTATATTTCTGCCATAACTTTGGTTGAGATGGTGTATTTAGTGGAAAAGAAACGAATACCGCGTAGAGCACTTGACCGCTTACTAAACTTTGTAGCTGATCCAACATCGGGATTTGTAGTTGCTCCCGTTACTGTCTCCGTGGCTCAGACACTCCAACAAATTTCGCGAGAAGATATCCCTGACATGCCAGACCGGATCATCGCCGCTACAGCCTTGAATTTGCTTCTACCGCTTGTCACTAAAGACGCTCGGATTCGCGCGGCAAAGATCGAAACGGTCTGGTAAGTTAGTGCTGTTATTGGATCGATTACACCCGCCCAGCAAACCGGTGTTCGGGCGTGGGCTGGGCCGGGCGAAACGC
>CAXUBB010000103.1:13047-13491 GCA_964249105.1 uncultured Bryobacteraceae bacterium
GCCGAAGTGCCGGATTTGAACACGGCCCGGCACGTCCGCGAGAACCTTTCTCACAATGGCTTCTAATTGAGCTGGATCGGCAACCGCCCGCAGATTGATGGCCAGTTCATGATCCCGAGCCGGTTCAGATAATAGATCACCGGCGGGCGTCGGCTCCTGTCCGTTAAAACAAATACTGGCCTTAATCCAGCCGAGTGCCGCCCGGTCAAAAATCTTCAAGTGCGCAATCGAGATGCCTGCGCTTGTCAATGCGCCTTCGATGCCGTCAAGTATCGGTCCGCCAACCGCCAAAGGACTTGCGGGCTCGGAAAGCTGAATCTCGGCATGGACATTGATCCATCCGAGCGCCGCTTCCGCCGCGCCATACTGGCTGTAATCCACTGCGAGCAGATGAGCGCCCACGGTCCGAGTGGTTGCCCATATTTCATCGAGCCACTCTTCCAC
>CAXUBB010000104.1:0-10019 GCA_964249105.1 uncultured Bryobacteraceae bacterium
GGGGACGCTGGGAGATGGCGGACGTGCTGCCCGGTGAACACCGCCTGGTGCTGAACGGCGGCAAGGGCGAAAGCGAGCCGGCAACGGTGACCGCCCTGCCGGGCGAGCTGACCGGCGGCATCACCCTCACCCCCAAGGGGCCGCCTTCTGCGGTGGAAGCACTCACCAGGGACCTGCTTTCCCCGCCCGATGCGCCCGTCGCGGCCCCGCCCGCGCCCCCGCGTTGCGTGCGGGGCCGGGGCACGGCCCCCGCGGGCCGGCCCGCCGGGGGGGCCCCGGGGGGCAAAAAAACTGGGTGCCCCAACCCCCAAAACCGCCGCCCCCCACGCCGCCGTCCCCAGGCCGCCCGTTCGGAAACCGCGATTTCAGAAAGCGTGCCGCCCACGTGAACCGTTCCGGCGCGCATGCATTCCTTGGCCCGCCAGGGAATCGGCTCCCGCAATGCGTAATCCACCTTGAAAATGCCGGGGCCGTACCGATAGCGCCGCAGCGATTTCTTGAAAGAGCGCGGCAGATGGCGTTCGGCAATGGCGAGAAACTGCCGAGGCGTCACGTCGCAGAGCAGCAGATCCGGGTTGCCGAGACCTTCAAAAGAAGTAACGGAAGAGTTGGTCAGAATGCGCCCGCCCAGCGAATGCAGCACACCCGTCAACGCATTGGTAATGGATTGCGCGCCTCCCTGGGGAACAGGCCAACCCACAGCATGGCCGGAGCCTCCCAGAATCATGCCGAACGCAGCGGACAAAGGCATCTCCAGCTTGAGAATCGAATGGGCCGCGACTCCGGCAAACAAAGCGCGCGCCCGTTCCCCCTCAAACAGGGATTTGGCCAGAACCGTGGCCGGCTGAATAGCGCGAAGGCCGAAGCCTGCCAGCAAAAACGGGTGACGCGGGATGATCGGCATGGGCTGAAGCACTTCGTCCATTACCTGCTGCCAATGCTCGACCAGGGAGCCGAACAGCTTGCGGTACGCCGGGCCGTCCGGACCCAGTTCTTTTGCCGTGGTCGCCAGATCTTTTTCAAGCACCACCGCCGTGCCGTCATCTAAAGGATGAGCGAGCGGCGCGGGCGGGTAAATCCATTTGAGACCATGCTCCGCCAGCGGCAGGCTGCGGAAAAAAGGAGAGCAAACCGCCATCGGGTGAACGGCGGAACCGAGATCATGGACAAAACCGGGAAGAGTAATTTGGGCGGAACGAGCGCCGCCCCCCGGCTCGGGCGCGCATTCGCGTACCTGAACGTCAAAACCGTTCCGGGCCAGATAAATCGCGGCTGCCAGCCCGTTAGGTCCGCTTCCGACAACAACGGCGGAGGGTCTCATCAGCCATTCGATGCGGTTTAGGGCCTTTCTGAAACCAACGGGAGTGGGATGACAGGAAAAAACGCCGAAGAAAAGCGCCAAAACATAAAGGAACAGGTGAAAAAGTTTGATGCGGAGCTGAAACGGGAGTTCGGCGCGGAACACTTTCGCGCCGGATATTGCCTGCTGCTGGGCCGTTATTATGCCGAGTCCGATTGCATCTATTTCAGCCTGAATCCCGGCTTTCCCCGGAATGGCATCCTCCTGAATCCGGAGTCTTCGGGAGATTACAATGTTCCCTTTTGCAACTCGGAGGCGCTCAGGAAACAGTACGTTTACCTGCATAATTGCGAGCGCTTCTTTTCGTCTTATCCGTCCTTAAATAGGTGGATTAACGCCGGAATTACCAGCGCTTTTCTGGTGCCTTGGCGAACACGCGATACCGGCGAACTGCGCCGCTTGAACCAGTTCACGCAGAGCCGGTTATTCTGCTACGCGGGCTGGCTAGTAAAGCAAATCATCCGCGACCATGGGGCAAGGCTCCTGGTTACCGCCGGCAAAAGCGCGCTTGATTTGTTGCAGGATTTGGGTGTTGTCGAGACGATATCTGAACAATCAGCCGCTTGGGGACCCGGCAAAAGCTATCAATGGTCGACGTGTAAACTGCTTATCGAAGGAAGGCAAGTAAGCGTATTGCAAATTCCTCATTTCTCGCGCGCAAATTCGCCCGCTAAAATGCGAGACCTAGCGCTCTGGCTTACCGAAGAGTTGAGGCCGTATACTCGCAAATGATGGAGAACCCTGAGCAAATACGAGAACGGCTGTTAGCGCGGCAAAGTGAACTGGAGCAGGGAACCAGCCGGTTCGGCCAAAATGCCCTTGAGGCCAATGCCGCGGAAGTGCAGGACGAAATGGATCAGGTCACGGCCTCGGAAGCAAAAACCGCTTCCATGGAACTGAGTTCACTTCAGTTTCGCGCTTTACAGGATGTCCGGGCGGCATTGGCGCGTTTAGATGCCGGCACTTATGGCCAATGTGTGGTATGCGGTCGCCCCATTGAACCGCCACGGCTCCAGGCTGTTCCTGAAACACCTTACTGTATTGAGCATGCCAGGCAGGCAGAAAGGAACGATACCGGGGATTTGGACCTAGTATGAAGAGCGAAAATAGCGTTGCCGCGGATTTCTTCCGTACGAAAATGGCCTCTGCCGGTGTCAAACAGACTGGAGAGGCAATGAAATGATCGATCCAAAGTTAAATGAGATACCAGTCGAGGGTTCAGAAGAGGCGCTCACAAGTGAGCAAAAAGGGCGCGTCGCCGCCAAGCCGAGAACTGGCCTGAGCATTAATGACACCATTGCAGGCACGGCCAATCTGTCTGTCGGATCTCGCGGTGTGGATACCTCGGGAGTATCGTCCGGCGCAGGCGTGGGTGCCGGCATGACAATGACAACACCAGGCGGTTCGGGAGAAGCGCCAGCGCCGACCCTTGTTCCAGGCTCCCGTGGGTCGGGTACTACCGTTCGCGGCAGCAGCGATAAGGTCGCGCCAACTTCCGCCATGCCGGACAGCGGCGAGGCGTCATTTTCCTCCGCCGCTGGTGAATCTGCTTATACGAACGATGACGTGGCCGCTGAGGCTTACCGATGCTGGCATGAGCGCGGCTGCCCTGAGGGGTCTCCAGAAGTAGATTGGCAGCGGGCGCGTGAGCGGTTGAGGGCCAAAAGAGCAAGCGCGTAACTGGCGGCAACGGATTAGCTGTGCGGAGCTGTTCGACAAAGAGTCATCGCTCTGCACAGTATGAAAACTGAGGTCTATTTCTTTCACAAAGGCAGGCAGAATTCCGCTAAAGCGGTTCCGCCCGGTCCCGTATATCCTGCAAGAACATCTGAACTGTTTTGCTGTTCCAATGGACCTCCACAAACTTTTCATTTTCTTGGACGGCATCAACAGAGACAACCGCCCCGGCGGGAACATACAGGCATTCCTTATGGTCTCGGTCTGGCGCGTGAACAGACAAAATATCCTGATTTAGACAGTATCGGTATTCAGCCATAAATTCCTTGAGCAACGCTCATTATCAATAGACTTAACAGTACTTACGACAAAGTTGCTTAAGAACACGCAGCGGCGCGCATGGCGGCTGCCTTGGAAGGACGCAAAGTGTTACGAAGACGTTTTGACGTGTATTCCTCTAATTTTTGTTTGCTCCGGCTTTTATTGAGCCGGAATTGAGTCTCTGTCAGGTTCATCTGTTGGCAAATGTACTCGGGACGTTCGCCGCTCAAATAGAACCGGGTCAGGATCTCACGCTCTTGTGGCTTAAGGCTTTTTAAGCCCTCACGAAGAATTTGGGCTCTTTCTTGGATTTCCAATAGGCGTTGCGGATCAGCTCTGTCGTCTGATCGCGTCTGAACTACCGTGGAGAAGACCTCGTCATTAGCGCCCAGCCTTTCGGATTCCAGCTTCTTGTTCCAGGCAGTCCGCTTTAGAACGATGTTCAGGTAACCGGGCAGAGCTGCCGGTGTTTTTAACTGTCCCGCTTTAATTTGCCGGGTAACGGTCAGAATGGCATCATGAACGCAATCCTCGGCATATTCTGGACAGTGTTTCGCGGCAAGATACCGCAATCCTCGTGCAAAAGTTGAATATAAGAGTTCCTCACCCTGGGCATCGCCGGCCAGGATAGAGCTTACGATCCGTTCGCAAGCTTCCGAGGTAGTAAGCGGATTTATGGTGGTTGACAACCAATATCTCCTATTCCACGTGCCATTGCCGGGTAACTACAAACCCTAGGGTACTAAGAGTACTCGGGTCTTTCTAAATCACCCAGATATGTACAAAGTACCAGAGAATTTATGAGAAGTACAGTACAAATTACAACAATTTCGAAAAAATCGGAAGTTTTTACCACAACAACATCAAATGATTAGAGAAAATTGTTTGTCATTCGCAACTATGAACAGTATGCCCCATGAGCGGGTACTGCCGCCTGTCGCTTCCAAGCGTGAGCACCGGCAGATCTGGCACGGTACAACAGTAACCGACGATTATTTCTGGCTACGTGAAAAATCTGATCCGGAAGTCATTCGACACCTCGAAGCGGAAAATGCTTACACGGCAGAGGCGACAAAAGATTTGCAGCCGTTTGTGGAACAGCTTTACCGGGAGATGCTAGGGCGCATCAAGCAGACTGATTTAAGCGTGCCGGTGCAGCGAGGCGGTTATTTTTATTATTCGCGGACAGAAGAAGGAAAACAATATTCGATACAGTGCCGCCGGAAAAACGTCCCTGAAGCGCCGGAAGAGGTTCTGCTCGATGCAAACGAACTGGCAAAGGAATACAAATTTGTGGGACTGGACGCATTTGAAGTCAGTGATGACGGAAATCTCCTGGCGTATACCATCGACTACACCGGTTTCCGCCAGTTCAGCCTGCAAGTAAAAGATTTGCGCACGGGGCAGCTTCTACCTGATACAACCGGGCGGGTGACTTCCGTGAATTGGGCAGCCGACAACCAGACGCTTTTCTTAACAACCGAGGACGCGACCACTAAGCGCTCCAATCAATTGCTCCGGCATGTTCTAGGAGAAAAGGCGTTTGAAGCTGTCTACGAGGAAGAAGATGAGCTTTACGATATTGCGCTGCGGAAAACGCGCGATAAAAAGTTTCTGCTCCTCGAAATCACCAGCAAAGACACAACCGAAGTTCGATTCCTTCCTTCAGACCAGAGGGAAGAAAACTGGAAGGCGTTTTGGCCGCGTGAAAAAAAGCACCGCTATTATCTCGATCACCGCGAAGAATTATTTTATGTCCGGAGTAACAGAAACGCGAAAGATTTTCAGGTCCTTACGGTTTCCCAAAGTGAGCGCCAAACTGATGAACAGAAAGTGTTTGTGCCCCACCAGGAAGGAATTCTGATTGAAAATATCGATCTTTTCAGGGACTTTGCCGTGGTGCTCGAAAAATCCGAAGCGCTCAATCGCATGCGCTTCTATGACTTCAAAACAAATGAGTGGAGCGCCATTGAGTTTCCGGAGCCGGTGTTCTCCGTTTTTCCGGGCGGCACACCTGATTTTGAATCAAAGACGTACCGCTATACCTATCAGAGCTTTATCACGCCGCCCAGCGTCTTCGATTACGATCTGCGGAGCGGCAAAAGTCAACTGTTGAAACAGCAGGAAGTGCTGGGCGGCTACCATCCCGGCCAGTACGTTTCCGAACGGCTGTGGATCACGGCGCACGATGGGACGCGAATTCCCGTCTCGATTGTTTACAAGAAGGGTTTAAAGCGCGACGGCCAATCTCCCCTGCTATTGTACGGGTACGGCTCGTATGGAATCGGAATGTCAGCTGCTTTTTCGAGTTCGCGATTGAGTTTGCTCGACCGTGGCGTGGCATATGCTATTGCTCATATTCGCGGCGGCGACGAAATGGGTGAGCAGTGGCGGGAGAACGGCATGCTGATGAAGAAGAAAAACACGTTTCAGGATTTCATCGATTGCGCCGAATGGCTCATCCAGGAAAAATGGACCTCGCCGGACAAACTGATGATTGAGGGCAGAAGCGCCGGCGGTCTGCTGATGGGCGCGGTGGTAAATATGCGGCCGGATCTGTTCCGCGCTGTCCATGCCGCCGTTCCTTTTCTAGACGTGATCAATACCATGATGGATGCGAGTTTGCCGCTGACGGTTGGGGAGTACTTGGAATGGGGCAATCCAAATGAGAAGGACGCCTACGAGTACATGAAGAGTTATAGCCCTTACGACAATCTGGAAAAGCGGGCGTACCCGGCCATGCTCGTTACAACCAGTTTTAATGACAGTCAGGTGATGTACTGGGAACCGGCTAAATATGTGGCGCGTTTACGCACGTTAAGAACCGACGACCGGCCTTTGCTGCTGAAAACCAAAATGGAGCCGGCAGGGCATGGAGGCGCTTCAGGACGCTATGACCGTATCAAAGACACGGCTTTCGAATATGCCTGGATGCTGAGTCAACTGGGCGTCACGAATGGGCAACGCTGACGCGAAAGGCCCTTCTTAGTGTTCGGTAAAGCCAACGGCAAAGCACGATCGAGATAATAACCGCGATGCCGACCAGACACAGCAGGATCAACGGATGAACCGTCATCAGGATCGTGCCGCCGATCGTGAGCGCGTCTCCCAACAAACTCAATAGGATGTTTGAGAACGGTTCGGGCGATAAATTGGCGGTCAGCCGCGTTGCGGTTTTCGTGCTGTGGGAGCTGAGCGCAACGCCTCCGCCGACGAGCAGCGCGAGAAAACGGACTTCGGGATCAAAGTGAGCGAATGCCGTGGCAGCGAGAATGGCGCCTGCGGGCACGCGAATGAAGGTGTGAATTGCATCCCAAATGGAATCGACGGCTGGAATTTTATCAGCAATAAACTGCATCGTGAATAAGACTCCCGCCGCAATTAGTATCCAGGTATGACTCAGGATTTGGAGGTCACCGGGAAGATGCGCGAAATGGAACCGCTGGAGCAAGCCGAGCGTGAGAACAGTTGCATACAGGTTAATGCCGGAGAGCCACGCGGAGCCCATCCCGATACCGAGCGTGCTGAGGTCCATATCGTTGTTATATAACTTCGGCGAAATCTTTCGCGTCTATTGGTGTCCACTGGATAGGAGACAAAAGTGGCAACAGACAACAAAGACGTAACTAGCGTTCTGAATGATTTGATTGAAACATGCAAAGACGGGGAGCAAGGGTTTAGAACGGCGGCTGACAAGGCCAAGGATTCCTCTTTGAAATCTTTGTTTTCGAAATACTCGTCGCAACGTGCTGGATATGTGCAGGAATTGCAGTCGGCGGTTCAGGAAATGGGCGGAGACCCAGTCACCAGCGGACATGTGGCGGCTACGATGCATCGCGGTTGGATTAATCTGAAGGAAGCTTTATCGAAAGATGAGGACAAGGCGCTTATCTTTGAATGCGAGTCGGGCGAAGATGCGGCCATGAAGAGCTATAAAGATGCGTTATCGAAATCGCTCCCGGCCAATGTGCTGAGCTTGGTGCAGAAACAGTTTTCCGGCGTGCAGGAAGCGCATGGAGTCATTCGCGACTTGAAACACAGCTTGCAGGGACAGACGCAAACAGCATAATTTCATCGCATTAACAAAACAAGAACCCGCCTCAATACGCCAGTTGGGGCGGGTTCTTGTTGCTGGTTAGGTCCAGTACAAAATTTTAGTATCAGGCAAAATACCCCGGATGGCTCCTTCTAAGTAAGAACGCATAGAGCGCATGCGGTCCGGCGGGTAAATGTACTTGAAGGTACCGAACTTCGTATGTTTCCTGGATCGGGTCTGCTCGTCCATATCGAGCGGGGTGCGTGGATACCAGTTCAGCAACACTTCCTTCGAGTTTGGCGTAAAACGATGCGTAATGAGTTCCGCCGTTAGATCCAGTTCAGGGACGCCTTCGAGAGCGATTGCCACTTGCTGCAACAGTTCGAAATACGCTTCCTCAAAGCTTGGAACGTCCATAATGGGCGCAATTGTCAGGCCCACCGGATAGCCCGACTCCGCCACACGGCGCAATGCCGCTAAACGGGCCGACATGGATGCGGTACCGCCTTCGAAATTACGGGAAACGGGCGTGGCGTTCACCGAAAAACGGATGCGGGTACGGCGGTGGTGCGGCAAGTCTAGAAGCGATTCGACATTATCGAACTTCGTGGTCCAGCGCAGTTGCACAGGCGCTTGCCAGTTCCCAAAAAAACTGATGCACTGCGCCAAAGCACCCGTGAGGTGTTCCAAGGCGAGGGGGTCGGTATAGCAGGAGCACTCAAAAGTCGTTCCGACGCCCTCATAACTTTTCAGATTTTCGAGAATGGCGTCCAAATTGGCATAAACGCGGGTTAGAGGGGGACCGGTTAAAGAGCCTGCTAAATAGCAGTATTGGCAGTGAGCGGGGCAGCCTTGCGCCAGATGAAACTGCCAGTCCGCGCTGGGTGGAATAGGACGGAGCTTAAAACTGCTTGGCGGGGCCACGACAAGGGCCATCGTGCTTTTGGCCTCTGCATACGCTCTTCGGTTGTCGCTGCCCGTGATGCGGCCGAGGCGGTCGTTTTTCAACTCGATAATTTCAGAGCCGAGCGCAGCGGCGCGGTTAACGATAGCGCCCGTTGAGCTGAATTGACGGGCTGATCGAGTTACCAGAACTCGTTTCGGCGCCCAGAGACGGGGCGTTCGGATCGGTTGAAAAAGGGGAAATGCGAGTGCGGTTGCCACTGGTTGTTAGATGCAAACGGCCCCTCTCAGTCGGCAGCGAAAATACCGGAAAGCGCCTGTTTTCGGGCCTTTGGCGGCAGATGCTCGATGGCATAGCGCAGGGCGGTGCGAGGGATCTCATTGTAGTGTTTTTGTAAAAATTGCAGCAGGGCTGGACGGGATACTTTGCCGGTTTCGCGCAGCGTCCAGCCGATGGCTTTGTGAATGAGATCGTGCTCATCGGACAGCAGAAACTTGGCAATCCGAAAGGCGTCTTCAATCTCTCCGGCTTTGATAAGGGCGAGAGTGGAAATAATGCTAATCCGGCGTTCCCAAATATGGGGAGAGCGCGCGAGCCGGTCCAGCAGTTGGCGGTTCTGAGTTTTCAGGTATTCGCCGAGAATAGACGGGGCTGAAGTATCGACCAGATCCCAGTTGTTAATCCGTTCCGTATGGTTGAGGTAGAAAGCAACAATATTTTGCCTTTCGACCGGCGTGGCGCGCTTAAACTGGGCGGACAAAATGGCAAGAGCCACAAAACGGTGCTCGTGAAAACGGGAGCCGAGCAGAGCCGAGATGCCGGATAGAGAAAGAGAGCGATGGCGGGCCGCGATTTTTCGTTGTAGCGGGACGGTGATACCGAGGAACTGATCGCCTTCGCCGTACCCGCCTTTCCCGGTTTTGAAAAACCACGCGAGATTGGCGGCGCGCTTTTCATCAGCCAAAGCAGCGAGATCCTTTTTGACTTGAGTGACGGTAGACTTCCGCACAGATTCTTTCGGCATTTTCATGTGAGTATAAGGGAGTGATCAAAAACAACGCGGAAGCGCGGCAGTTGCGGGAAGAGTTACAGGATGGGCAATCGCCGGATTTGCGTGGGCGGCGCGGAGTGATCGCGTTGTCGCTGGCGGGAATGGCGAGCATGACGGCGGTAACGCTGCTGCAAACGGGAATGATCAGGCACTTGCCTGATCCGCCTTTCGACAGCTTTGATTCAGACAAAGTAAACTCGTCCGAGACAGCTTACCAGCTAGGCGTGCCGGATGGAACGTTGAGCTTAGCGAGCCTGGCGGCTAATATTCCCTTGGCCGCCCTGGGCGGCGCGGACCGGGCGCAAACGATGCCGCTGGTCCCGCTCGGCGCGGCGGTGAAAGCGGGGCTGGAGGCGTTAGTGGCAGGATGGTTCTTCTATCAGATGCCCGCGAAAGAGAAGAAGTGGTGCGGCTACTGCATTGCAGGAGCATTGGCGAACTTCGGAATTTTCGCGCTGACGATTCCCGAAGCGCGCAAAGCCTGGCGGAGTTAGCGAGGGTAGACGTAAGCGGCCACTATCATATGGAGCGTGACACAATAAAGCCATGTCTGCCAGTCCAAGAAACTAGAAGACGCAGTTGTTACCGATTCTAAAATCCTGGGCGGCGCTTATCCTATTTTTGCAGGTAGAAGTGCTCCAGTCCAGAATCTCATCTCCCGTCTTAAGGG
>CAXUBB010000104.1:10029-13483 GCA_964249105.1 uncultured Bryobacteraceae bacterium
GATTTCTTACTTCTCCTGATTCGCCACCATCAAATCATTATCCACGCTGAACACTCCGGGAGTGGTGTTGGCTCGCATCTCCGCGATGGCGGCGTCGCCTGAGTTCAGCACGGCTCCTTTGAGCGTGACGTTGCCGTTCTTGACAATAATGTGAATGGCGTGCCAACCAATTGGCGGGTCCTGGGTGATACCCATCGTGCGCCGTGTAAGGCTATTGAATTGCGGACCGCGATTCGCAGTGTAGCGTTGCAGGGCGGGTTGGCTGTAGATACTGCGATAAACGGCGGCTCGGATGCGGTCGTCATTGGGGGAGAGAGGCAGCACTTCAATTTCGTTTTCAACCGTTTGCACGCCTTCCACTTTTTTGACAACATTCTCCGCCGCAGATTTCAAGGCGGGCCGCGAGGCTTCTCCTCTTAGAATCACCGTGCTGCCTTTAATCGCAAAGTGAAGATCATCGAAAACGCTGTATTGAGGCAGTGTGACCAGTTGTTTTCGAACGGCTTCGGCCATGCGCAGAATCGGCGCTGAATCCTTTTGTTGCGCGCCGGATCGTTGGCTGAAAACTCCTGGCGCGCCCAGCGTGAGCAGCAGGCTCAGTGCGAGTACGCATTTTATGCGGAACATTGTCGCGTAAATCATTGAGCATTCCCCGTGAGAGGAGCGAAGCGCAGAGGCTTGGGTAAATCCTTGCAGTAGATCAGAAGCTTTCCTCCTTTTCTCTTAAATTTTTCGGCGCTCTGGAGAGCTTTCAAATAATTTGCCTCCTGCTCATTAATGGCAGGCGAGCAGGCCATGCGGGTCGAAATGAGAGGGCCGAAGTGGATCTTTGAACCCTCAAGGGCAACTGAGCCGGAGATGCGGTTGCATGAGCCGCGTCCTGATATCCTGCCGGGTTGTGAAAATTCCAGGGTGGCCTGTGTGTTATCAAGCGCTCTTTTCCCTCCCAATTCTTCCAGAAGCCAGCGCGAACCCTCCAACAGTGAGGATTGCAACGCGGGGGGTAGCAGAAGGGAAGCGGCCAGCAGGAGAACAGGGGACATCTTACTCCGCAACTGCCGTTGATCTGCGGCTGAGAATGTCCCGGATGTCGGCCAACAGTTTCTCCGAAGGAGTAACGACCGGCTCGGGAGCGAACCTAACGGCAAACCGGTTGAAGGGCAGCACAATGAGGAAATATAAGCCGGCCGCCTTGATCAAAAAGCTGATCACGGCGTTAACAAAGTTGCCGATTCCGATACCGAAGGGCTTGATGGCTGAAAAGTCAGGCTGTCCGCCTATTAAGCCAATAATGGGTGTAATGATGTCTTTGGTAAGCGAGTCAACAATGGCTCCAAAGGCCGCGCCGATAATGATGCCTACTGCTAAATCGATGACGTTCCCACGCGCAATGAAATTTCTGAATCCCTTTAACAAGAAGTGCTCCTTTATGAAAATTTAGATTGGCAAAAAGATAATTTGCTCCAAAACTGCTACGGCAGAGTATACGTCACGGCGGTTATAAACTGGAAAGAATTTTTCCGGAAACCGGGCGGCGGGTTGTTCAGGAGGCTGTCAATTGTGCCCAGAGTCAGGTTGAACCGCTTATATAACGGCAGCCCCAACGTTACGCTTCCAAGGGCGGAGTAAGCGTTCAGATCATTCCAGGCGGGAGTGATGGAGAGCGCCTCCGCCAGCACGATTCCGTGCCCGAGCCTTTGATTGTAGGTCTCGCCGAAAGTCGAGCCGATCAGGTTTTTGTTGAATAATGAATTGGTGAACTGCTGGCGAATGTAATCGACGCTTGCCCGAAAATTCAGATCCGCCGTATCGGATTTATAAGCCGTCCAGCCCAGTCCGCCTCCGTAGGCTTGCTGTAGATCCAAACCCTGTGAGAAGTTATGGTCCCAAGCGCCGGAGCCGAAAACATAGAGCTTCGGATGAATATACTCGTCCCTCTCAAGACCCGCGTGGATGATATTCGTTTTGATCGTGGGGGTATTGGGTTGGGTGACTTCGCCATAAGAGGCGGCAAAATCCACCGTCGTGCGGTTGCGCGGCGCGAGCCAGCTTTCTCCGGGAAGCGACCGGACCAGGCTGATGGCGCTGGTGTAGGAACGACTGTTTTGCGTGGCCTGAACCAGCGATGCGCCTGCCGTCAGAGCGCCTTTCCAGCCTCCAAAAAAGCCGGGACTCTCTAGGAGGTTCTTGCGGAAAGTCGCCTCGTCAAGCACGTAAGCGGCATTGGAAAGCGGCACGGATTGAGGCGAGGCTTGTGGCTGGGCGGCTACTTGCAACTGCTGATTGGCCACTGTCAGATTTCCTTGCGGGACCGAGCCTACGTCCTCTTTGTTATGTAGTTGAACGCCCTTTTCAATCACAGCGAATTTATTAGCCGAGCGCAATTCCTGTACTTTACTCCAACCGACGGTAACTTCACCGGCCAAATCACTCTTGAAGGTCAAGGACGATCCGGTCGAACGCACGAATTGACCGATGAGCTTTTCTCCATCCGTAAGGATCAGGGTGTCAGGTTCCGGCTTAGGATTGGCTGCCTGTTGAGCAAAGAGAGGGGAAGCCAAAAATAGGATTCCAACTGTGAAAAGAACCACAAACCTGAACGATGTGGGTGAAGACAGCTCCAAAGCTGCGCTAGAGTTGTTTTCCATTTTATATTTCATGCTAGTGGCGCATGGATGGATTCCTCGAGTCGGAGAGTTGCGGTTTTATTTCGGAGAGGAGATTTACGGGGCGTCTCTGATCGACGCTACGAAGTTCAACCCAAACGCTTTATTCGAGATGGCCGGTCAAAGTACACGAAGAGGCGGCGTACCGAGGTGAGTATAAAATTGCAAAGTGGATTTGAATTACAAAGAAAGCCGCCAAGCGCGTATTGAAAGAACGCTGGCCGGCACGGGACCTTTGTGGCAGGTGGGCAAGTTGCTGACAGCGGTAAAGGACGGCAAAACGCTGGCGCAGCGCTTGGCGGAGGGTGAAGAGATCGGACGCGATGCGCTCAATTTTCCGCATGCCTTGCCGGAGCAGTTCAGCCTTTCTTTACAATCCATTTCCCTCTGGGGTTGTCCGTTCTGCGGTTCGGCGCACGGCTCCGGTGTGGGGGTGAGCCGGTCCGTTAACATCGCTGCTCTAGAAGGCAATCAGTTTTATTACAACCCGCTCACGCGACAGCTATTTACTATTTCGGCCACGTGTTTGCGCAAACAGCCGGAATTGTGGGAACGCTTCACCGATTCGCCCATGCAGCACGCAAGTAAGGATTCCTCGCCGGAAACCGATCACCAAACGGTTAGCGGCAATTATCCACGATCTGGTTGGATTCGTAGATCAATTGCATTGGTCGTGGCGTGTTATTGCGGAATCATTGTTTATTCGCGTTTCCTGCTGCGCGGAAAGAACTCCTGATACCGAATTTAAGCATGTGTCATCTGCGCTCAAAGAATGGTCGCTTAAATGC
>CAXUBB010000105.1:0-1278 GCA_964249105.1 uncultured Bryobacteraceae bacterium
AGCTGGGCGCGTCTTCTCCGATGTACTGGCGAAAGGCGTCTTCGAACGTTTGGACGTAGCCTTTGTCGAGTAGAACTTGAGCAAAGTGTGTGCGGCTGGTCAGGCTTCCGCCGCGCGCTTCGACCTCCTCCAGCGTGATGGAAATGCCGCGCTGTTGCAGGGTTTCCGCGAGCTTGCGATTGCGCTGGCGCCGTTCCTCGCGCTGCTCCTGAAGCCATTGCGTGAACTCACGAGTGGGTTCACGTGTCGGAAACAAACCGAGCAGATGCGCGGCGCGGTGCTGGCCGCTGTCCGTCAGGTAAAGCCGGGAGTTCAACTCAATGCCGCGCACGAGATCAAGTCCCGCTTCGCGCGCGAACGGAAGCGCCATTTCGTAGCCGGAAAAGGTGTCGTGATCGGTGATAGCAAGAGCCTGGAGGCCGGTTCTCACAGCCAGGTCCACCAGTTCTCGCGGAGTCAGGCTGCCGTCCGACTCAGTGGTGTGCGAATGCAGATCAATGTAACCAGAGGACGGCACTAGCGGGCTTTTATCTCCCCGTACACTTCAAAGGTCAAGATCTCACCGCAGGTCTTGGCAACCAAGCGACCAGGGCCTAAAGACTTATCTTTCGTGCGGTTCGCAAAGAAAACAGCGCCGTCGGTGCTGTCGCCCGGCTTCAGCTTGGTCGAAACAAGCGTAATGGCGGAGGCCGCCGCGGCAGCTTTGAAACTGCGGTTCACGAATTGAGCCATGGCTGCTTCGCGACGCTGCTCATAACCATTGGTGGAACGGAAGTTAGAAAGAGCATAGATGCTGTCTTCATACAGTAGTTGCAGTTTGATCACGTCATTCCGGCTGGCCTTTTCGAGCAGCGACTCGACCACATCGTCCGCCGAGACGGACGGCAGCACGGTTCCATTTTGCCGGACAAAGGAAAAATCAGAGGGCTTCACGGTCCAGGAAATCAGAGACCCGTTTGTGACGGTGATTTGCACGATGTTGAAGTCCTTGATATGCGGCGGCAAGGACGCAAACATGACCGTGATGCCGTTTCGCGTGAGGGCCTCGTAGTCCAGGCCATGCGATTGAAACTGCATCGGCAGGCTTGGCCCTTCCTTCTTCGCGCTATTTTCCTCAGGAGGAGGCGTCCCTGTCTGCTGCGGGCTGCCTGGCGAGCTTGTTAGCACCAAGGCGGTCAGGAGATTGCGCGTCAACGCAGAGAGGCCGCACCCGTTCATAGAAAACATCAGAAGACCCATCCTCATCATAGACGGTCCTGGGGGAATCCTACTTTCCCA
>CAXUBB010000105.1:1288-1698 GCA_964249105.1 uncultured Bryobacteraceae bacterium
CGAAATGAATTTTCATAAGCCCGCCCTTCTTAAAGTCAACTTGCACGTCAGCCGAACCAAGAAGATAAGCGGTCAGATGGCTAAACAAAGGATTGTGACCAACCAGCATCAGGCATGATTTGTCACGGTAGTCCCGGACTTCGTCCCACACCTGCTGCACGGAAGAGCCCGGTTCCAGGGCTTTGGTTTTGGTAATGTCGCCTTTGTATCTCAGCGTCTTGCGGGCTACATCGGCGGTTTGCAAGGCGCGCTTCAAGGGACTTGAAACAATCAGGTCTAAAGAAACTCTGGCGTCACAGGCGGCTGTCAAAACCTGACGCAGCTTGCGCCGCCCTTCCGCGGTCAGAGCGCGATGGGCATCGTTCGCTCCAGGGTGGCCTTCTTCCGCGATTCCATGTCTGAGCAGATAT
>CAXUBB010000105.1:1708-13455 GCA_964249105.1 uncultured Bryobacteraceae bacterium
ATACTGGACGTTCATGTTCGGAACGCAGGAAAGGCAAAACCGTATTCTTTTCACGGTTGCCGTGGCGGCGGCCGGCCTGATTCACGTTTCCATTGCGGCGAGCCAGATCTTTTTAGGCATCGGCTTGGCGATCCTGTTGATATTTCGCCGGAAGATGAATTTCCCCCGCATCTGGGTTCCGCTGGCGGCGTTTTTTCTCTGGACGGCGCTGGCGGATGTTTTATCGCCCGATCCGTGGGGAGGTCGGGCGCAAATAAAAAAGTTCTTTGTGTTCTTCTTTATTCCCTTACTCTACAGCGTTTTTGCCCGGCAGCTTTCGAAAACGTATTACGTAATGGCCGCATGGACCTTGGCAGCTACGGCGTCGGGCTTATGGGGCTTGGCGCAATTTGCATGGAAGTATTTCCACGCCAAGAAAACGGGCGAGGATTTCTATGTGACTTACGTAGGTCATCGCATTACCGGTTTTGAAAGCCACTGGATGACATTTGGCGCTTTACAGCTCAGCGTGCTTTCGCTGCTGCTCGCGCAATGGTTCTTTTCGGACCGTAGAATGCCGCGATGGACATACGGCGGCATCCTCGTGCTTTCAGCGGCCATTTTGCTTGGCGAGACGCGGAGCATCTGGCTGGCGACAGTGCCGTCGATTCTTTATCTGGTATGGTTCTGGCGTCCGAAGATGACCCTGGCTCTGCCGGCGATCGCCGTTCTGGCGTTTGCCATTGCCCCCTCCACGACTCGCGAACGGTTACGCTCCCTGGTGGACCCGCATGGCGAGACGGATTCCAATCGGCATCGGTATGTCACGTTTTGGACAGGTGTCGAGATGGTGAAAGCGCATCCCTGGTTCGGTCTCGGTCCGGAGCAGATCCGGCGGCAGTTTGATGCGTACGTGCCCGCTTATATCAAAAGACCGCTGCCGGTCGGGTATTACGGACATTTGCATAACATCTATGTTCAATATGCGGCGGAGCGCGGAATACCCGGCTTAGCGTTGCTGTTGTGGGTGATCGGCACGGCCGCCTTCGACTATTTTCGCGCGATGGCTCGGATCGGCAAAGAACGTTCTCAGCAGTTATTTTGGCTGCACGGATCGGTCGCGGTGATCATCGGTGTCCTGACAGGCGGCTTATTTGAATACAACCTGGGCGATAGCGAGGTTTTGATGATGTTTACCAGTGTCTTAGCGCTGGGTTATGTGGCGGCGGATCAGGTTTCTCAGCGACCGCCAGCAGCGTTTCAAAGTGGGGCGACTGCTCTTCCCGATGGACAATCGACGTTGTCACGTTCGTGAAACCGGCTGCTTTCAAAAAGCGATGGAGTTCGAGTTCGGTGAAGCCGAGCCAGACATCAGCGTACAGTTCGCGGGCTTCTTCGAACTGATGACGGCCCAGATCCAGAATGGCGATGCGGCCTCCGGGTCTGAGAATGCGCCAAGCTTCCTTCACGGCGCATTCCGGACGCAGTGCGTGATGAAGAGACTGACTGAAGAAAGCAAGGTCCACTTCGGCGTTGTCCACGGGCAATGACTCCATCTCACCGTAGCGGTACTCCAGGTTTTTAACATCGTGCTTACGAGCCAGTTGAATTCCAAACTCGACCATACGCTCTGAGTTATCGATGGCAATCACCTGCTTGGCGCGGCGTGCGAGCAATTGCGAGAAGGTGCCTTCCCCTGCCCCGAGATCGGCAATGACGAGCGGCGGAAGCAGGAATAGGAGCGCTTCGGCCAGTCCTTGCCAGGAACGTCCAGGCAGATACTCGCGGCCGAAACGTCCAGCCAGGCTGTCAAAATAGCTCCGCATTTTATCGCGGCGTTTTTGGAGAACCAGCTTCAAAGCTTCGGAATCGCTGCCGGCTTCGGGAATGTCAGCGGCGGCTTTGCGAAGCAGTTCAAGAAGTTGACAGAAGAGCACCCCCTCAGCTCCGGTATCAGTCTTGAGCCGGTAAAATATGTTTTTGCCGGTCCGGCGATCTTCCACCAGATCCGCAGCCTTCAATTGCGAGAGGTGGGTCGAGATTTGGCTCTGTCCCTTGGCGAGGATTCCCTGGAGTTCCGCGACGGACAACTCCTCCCTTTCGAGCAGCAGGAGGAGCCGCACGCGAGCCGGATCACTGAGCAGCCGCATGGATTTCAACAACAAAGACATCTCTTATCTATCAACATATCAAGATACTTGTATATAATGGAACACGAGGTTCAATATGGGTACTGTTACGCTCAACGGAGTCGCTACCGAATATAAGGTTGCCGATCTGGGCTTGGCCGATTGGGGCCGGAAAGAAATTTTGATTGCCGAGCACGAGATGCCCGGCTTGATGGCGATTCGCGAGAAGTATGCGCCGCAGAAGCCGTTAGCGGGCGTGCGGGTGACGGGATCGCTGCATATGACGATTCAGACGGCGGTTCTGATTGAAACGCTGGTTGATCTGGGCGCGGACGTGCGCTGGGCGAGTTGCAACATCTTTTCGACGCAGGACCATGCCGCGGCTGCCATTGCCGCCGCAGGCGTGCCGGTGTTTGCCTGGAAGGGTGAAACGCTGGAAGAGTATTGGTGGTGTACCTATCAGGCGCTCAGCCATCCGAATGGTCTGGGACCGCAGCTTGTTGTGGATGACGGCGGCGACGTAACGTTGCTGATCCATAAAGGTTATGAGCTGGAGAATGGCGGTGATTGGGTCAACACTCCTTCGTCAAGCCATGAAGAGAAGGTCATCAAAGATCTACTCAAGAAAGTTCACGGCGAAGATCCGCAACGCTGGCATAACGTTGTCAAGGAATGGCGCGGCGTTTCGGAAGAGACGACCACGGGCGTTCACCGGCTCTATAAGATGCAGGAGCAGGGCAAACTGCTGATTCCGGCGATCAATGTGAATGATTCGGTGACGAAGTCGAAATTCGACAATTTGTACGGCTGTCGCGAATCATTAGCGGACGGCATTAAACGGGCCACGGATGTCATGGTGGCGGGCAAAGTTGCCGTGATCTGCGGGTACGGCGACGTCGGCAAGGGTTCGGCTCATTCGCTGCGCGGCATGGGTGCCCGCATCATTGTGACAGAAATCGATCCGATCAATGCGTTACAGGCCGCGATGGAAGGCTTTGAAGTCACGACCATTGAGGACACTCTGGGCCGGGGCGACATTTATGTCACCACGACGGGCAACGTGGACATTATCACGCTCGAGCACATGCAGTACATGAAGGATCAGGCGATTGTCTGCAACATCGGACACTTCGACAACGAGATTCAGGTGGACCGGCTGAACGAGCAGAAAGACGTCAAGCGCACCAACATCAAGCCGCAGGTGGATATGTACACCTTCCCGGATGGACATAGCATTTTCATGCTGGCCGAAGGGCGATTGGTGAACCTGGGTTGCGCCACGGGCCACCCCAGCTTTGTGATGAGCAATAGTTTTTCGAACCAGACGCTGGCGCAGCTCGATCTTTGGAAGAACAAAGATACCTACGAGGTGGGCGTTTACACATTACCGAAGAAGCTGGATGAGGAAGTAGCGCGGCTGCATCTCGAAAAAATCGGCGTGAAGCTGACGACGCTGTCTCCGAAACAGGCGGAGTATCTGGGCGTGGCCATTGAAGGGCCTTATAAGGCTGAGCATTACCGTTACTAACTGCAGGCTGGTTGGGGAACGCTTTTCGGGGGCGTTGATTGTTCCCGATTTATTGTTTCTGTTATAAAGTATTCAGCGGGAGGCGCACTTCCCGCTGAATGGCAAAGCGGTTAAGGTCTTCTCAGGGAATGCTGATCTCGATTTCCGGCGTTCATTTTGTCAAACTGTCCTCATCCTGTAATGTCCTCGCTTCCGTTCCGCGCTGCCTGCTTTCTTTCACTAACCGCTTGCTGTCCTGCGTTTGCTGACCCTTGCGAACAACTCGCCCGTCTAACTACCGATACGGTCACTATCACGACGGCCGAAATCGTTCGATCTGGCGTCTTTACTCCCCCGCACGGGAAGCCCCTCACCGGATTTCCTCCATTCTGCCGCGTGGCTGCCCTTCTTCACGCCTCGTCTGATTCCGCGATCCGCATAGAACTCTGGATGCCCCAGGCTAACTGGAACGGGCGCTTGGAAGGAACAGGGAACGGAGGTTTTGCCGGCACTCTTTCCTATGGCGCTCTCGCCGCTGGTCTCCGGCAGGGCTATGCGGTGGTCAATACCGACATGGGCATGGCGACTCCGCCTGGAGAAGATGCGAGTGTCTTCGTCGCTCGTCCCGAGCGCTGGAAAGATTGGGGATCTCGATCCACTCACGAGATGACGGTGGAAGCCAAACGTTTGGTCACTGCCTTTTATCAACGCCCTCCGGGGCGCAGTTATTTCGTCGGCTGTTCAACCGGGGGCGAACAAGCCTGGATGGAAGCGCAACGCTATCCGGATGACTATGACGGCATTGTTGGGGGCGCGCCCGCCAACAATCGAACTCGCGTGCACATCAGCATTCTCTGGAATTTCGTCGCGACGGAACGCGCATCTCAAGATCACATTCCCGCCGCGAAACTTCGCTCTTTGGAGCAGGCTGTTATGGCGGCTTGCGACCGGCTCGACGGCGTAGCGGACGGTATCATCAATGATCCTTCAAAGTGCTCCTTCGATCCAGGCTCGATGGCCTGCTCCGGCGCTGACAATGAGAACTGTCTGACGCCTCCGCAAGTGGCCGTGGTCCGCCGCCTGTACGCCGGCCCTGTTAATCCCCGCACCGGCGAACAGATCTATCCCGGCTTGCCCAAGGGCAGCGAACTCGGCTGGGATCATTTCGGCCCCGATGTCCATGGTCAGCCTCCGTATGCGCCTATCTTTACTTGGGTCTTCGGTCGTGACTGGAATTGGCGCAGCTTTGATTTTGATCGCAATGTAGCGGCCATGGACGGCAAACTAGCCGCAACTGTCAATGCCACGGATACGGACCTGGACACCTTCCGGGATCATGGCCACAAGCTGCTCGTCTATCATGGTTGGTCTGATTGGCTGGTGGTCCCTGGCGAGTCTATTAATTACCGCCAAGCTTTGGCGTCTCGTTATGCGGGGAAGAATCTCGATGATTTTTATCGTCTCTTTATGGCGCCCGGTATGACTCATTGCAGCGGCGGTGTCGGGCCGGATCAATTCGACGCTCTGGGCGCTGTGGTCAACTGGGTGGAGAAGGGCCACGCCCCGGACCAAATCATCGCTTCTCAGTCAGGAAGCAACCAGGGTTCCGGCGCTCCGCCGCGCACGCGCCCTCTTTGTCCCTATCCGCAGGTGGCGCGCTATCGCGGAAGCGGGAGTGTTGACGATGCGGCCAATTTTTCCTGTGTGGTGACGAACCCGTGACACGAACACGCCTCGCGGGAAAAACCGCCCTTGTGACCGGAGCTGCTTCGGGCATTGGACAGGCTATCGCTCATGCATTTGCCGCTGAAGGGGCACGCGTCGCCGTGGCTGATCTCAACCTACCGGCAGCCCAAGCAACCGCAACCGACATCATTCAACGCACCGGACTTCCGGCTCTGGCCTTATGCACGGATGTCACGGACGAGCGCTCCGTGGATATGAGCGTGGAACGCACCGTTCATGAATTTGGCGGCATTGACATCCTCGTCAGCAACGCCGGTGTCCAATGGGTCTCACCCCTTGAGCAGTTGCAATTGACCGATTGGAAACGCGTTCTGGCCGTTCACCTCGACGGCGCTTTTCTCACCACGCGCGCCTGTCTGCGTGATATGTACGCCTCCGGCCGAGGAGGCTCGATCATCTACATGGGATCGGTTCACTCCAAAGTGGCTTCCGTGCTTAAAGCTCCGTACGTCACGGCAAAGCACGGTCTGCTGGGCCTGTGCCGAGCCGTTGCCAAGGAAGGCGCGCCTCATCGGGTCCGGGCCAACGTCCTTTGTCCTGGATTCGTACGCACGCCTTTGGTCGAACGGCAAATCCCGGAACAAGCCGCAATACTCGGCTTGTCTGAAGAAGAAGTTGTCCAAAAGGTGATGTTGAAAGACACGGTGGATGGTCAGTTCACCACGCTGGCGGAAGTGGCGGACGCGGCGGTATTTCTTGCTGGCCAGGAAACTCTGGCCCTGACGGGGCAATCTCTGCTGCTCAGTCACGGTTGGACGATGGTATAACGGCAATAACCAAAAATGATATTTTGAACAGGCGTTGGTCCACGTATGAAAAAATCCGTGTTGTTCGGCATTACGCTTCTGGGCTTTGGGGTCTGGCACGGTATCCGCGCTCTTCCGGCAGAGGAGCGAGCATCCGATGAACGACTCACCTTTCAAACACACGCCCGCTGGTCGCCCCGTATCAATTTGAATGCCGATGTAGCAATGGCCTACGGAATCGACCCGTCCTTGCCGGAGCGCATCGAGACTTGGCGGCAACACGGCTACCGGATTCAGGTCATGACCGGCGTGGCGTGGGGTCAATATCAGGACTACCTGAATGGCCAGTACGACGGGAAGAACCACTGGGACGAGGCGCAAACGGCTGCCGACGGAACCAAAATTCTGCACGGCGGCAGTAAAGACATCCCGTATATCTCTCCCGGCGAGAATTACGGCCGCTACTTGACGGTCGGCGTGAAGCGCGCCCTGGATGCCGGAGCGGAGGCCATTTACTTGGAAGAGCCGGAGTTTTGGGCACGTGGAGGATGGTCCCCCAGTTTTCAACGCGAATGGCAGGCGCATTATGGCGAACCGTGGCAAGCTCCCGACAGTTCTGTCGATGCTCAGTATCGCGCCTCGAAGCTGAAGTATTTTCTTTACCGCCGAGCGCTTTCGCAAGTGTTCGACTTCGTGAAGCAGTACGGAAACACCGCTGGCCGCACGATTCACTGTTATGTCCCGACTCACTCGCTGATCAACTATGCGGACTGGCGTATTGTTAGTCCTGAATCTTCCCTGTTGGAAGTGGGCGTGGACGGCTACATCGCGCAGGTTTGGACCGGCACGGCCCGCACCCCCAACCTGTATGAAGGGCGCCGCCAAGAGCGCACTTTTGAAACGGCGTTTCTCGAATACGGAGCGATGCAGAATCTGGTCCGCGCTTCCGGTCGGCGTGTCTGGTATCTGAATGACCCCATCGAGGACAATCCGAACCATACCTGGGACGATTACCGCCGCAACTGGGAAAGCACTCTTATCGCTTCGCTGCTGCAACCGGATGTGTCGCGTTATGAAATCATGCCCTGGCCTGAGCGAGTCTTTAACGGCAAGCATCCCGTGCGAAGCGTCCCGGAGACTCGAACCGCAAAGCAACTGGAACAGACTCCAGTCGGCACGGGACTGGGAGGATTTGGACACGAAAACACGACGGAGCGCGAAGGTATTCCCAAGCCCTACGAGACCGAGTTGCAAACGGTAATTCGAGCACTCGGCGAAATGAAGCAGCCTCCCGAAGCAGTACGTTGGCAGAGAAGCGGAACGCCGGGCGTCGGTGTTCTGGTTTCCGACACCATGATGTTTCAGCGGGCAGACCCCGCGCCCTCCGATCCATATCTTGGCTCATTTTTCGGCTTGGCGTTGCCCTTGCTCAAGCGCGGCATCCCGGTTGAGCCGGTTCAGATTGAGAGCGCCGGCATGCCGGGCTTTCTCGATCACTACCGGCTCCTGCTTCTCACCTACGAAGGCCAGAAGCCTCCCACCCCTGGATTTCACCGCGCATTAGCCAAGTGGGTTCAGGGGGGCGGCGCCCTCGTGATGGTCGATAACGATCTCGACCCTTACAATTCCGTGCGCGAATGGTGGAACACCGGTTCCAGCTCGTACCGGACCCCGCGGCAACACTTATTTGAGACGCTTGGCCTTCAAAAGGACGCGACCGGAATGTTCCATCTTGGGCACGGTGTTGTGCTGTGCCAAGCGATGTCGCCGGCCGCGCTGACTTATCAGACGGACGGCGCGGAGCGCATCCGCAAACTCGCGCATCAGGCGGCGAATGCTGTCGGACTGAAATGGCAGGAAACCAACGCGCTCGTCTTAAAGCGCGGCCCCTACCTTGTTGCTGCAGGGCTGGACGAATCGATTCCCAACGCCCAGCCGCCAGTTTTGAAAGGACAATTCATCGACTTATTTGACGCAAACTTACCCATATTGACGGATGTTTCTCTTTCACCCGGCAAGCGAGCGCTGCTGTTCGACCTCAACGCCATGGGAGGCGACAAGCCCGCAGTCGTAGCAGCGGCAGGCCGCGTGCGCAACGAGCAAAGCGAAGGGGGAACATTGCGTTTTCTCGCCGAGGGAATTGCTGACACAAATGCCGTGGTCCGAATAACAGCATTCCGGAAACCGGTTGAGGTTTCAATCGGCGGCAAGATCGCGGACGGGACGCAGTACGACTACCAAGACCGCTCCCTGCGCTTGCGCTTTAAGAGCTCAGTCGAAGGCGTCCCTGTGGAGATCCGTTTCACCCATTAGCCGTTATCGCCGGGCCATGATTCGGGCTTTTTGTAAGTTTGCCTGGTAAGCGGACTCACGAGGCTCAAGCCGGGCCGCCTGCTCAAAGTTGCGAACCGCGCCCAGATAATCGCCCTGCGCCGCTGACAATTCGCCCAATTGGTTGAAAACTTCCGCCGCCGCCGGATTCAAGCGAACTGCCGTTTCAAAGCTGACGCGAGCTTCGTTCCCATTTCCTTTCCTTCGCTCAATCAGACCCAGCAAATAGTGATAGCTCCATTCAGAAGGATCAAGCTCAATCGCCTTTCGGCCATCTTGTTCTGCCCTGTCGTATTGCTGCGTGTCGTAATAGAGGCTGGCGAGACGGGAAAGCGTCTGAGAAGTATCGCCTTCTACGGCAAGGCTTTTTTCCAGCAATCCAATAGCGTCAGGCAGCTTTCCCTGCTCCACCATCGCTTTCGCTTCGGTCGTCAGTCGAGCGGCTTCGCGCCTGCCTTCCTCCGTCTGATTCGACCGGGACCGCAAGGCGGTAAATTGCGCCAGAGCGTTTCGCGCCTGCTCTTCCTGTCCTAAAGCGCGATACACTTGCGCCAGGCGGTAATAAATCTCGGGATCTTTGCCTCCCAAATGAACCGCCGTTTTCAGATCCGCAAGCGCCTCGCGATTCTGCCCGATTGCGCTGAAAGCAAGTCCACGCAAATAGCGGGGTTCGAAGGCATGAGGGGCTGCTTGCATGGCTCGCGTAAAAAGTTTAACGGCCTCGCCCGGATGATCTGCTTTGAGTTCCGCGTGACCCAGCCCGACGAGCGCCGAGGCGTTGTTGGGATCGATCCCCAGCGCCTGCTCAAAATTGGCTCGGGCTTTCTCGAAATTCAAGGCGCCGGCGTATGCCGCGCCAAGGTCCGAACGGGCTTGCGCGTTTTTCGGCTCAAGGGCAACCAATTTCTCCAGCGCGCCAACCGCTTCCGCGTTCATTTCGTGCCGCAAGTAAATGGAACCGGCGTCGGAAAGAGCTGTTTTATTATCAGGCTGGATCTTCAGGGCGGATTGTAGCGCCAGCAGCGCTTTGTTGTCATTGCCCTTCTGGATGTAGGCTTCGGCAACCGCGACTTGAAACTCGGCGCTCTTCGGATTGCATTCCGCCGCGCTTTGCAACTCGATGAGAGCCTGATCCAGTTGCCGCAGGCGGTAATGGGCCAAGCCGGTAATGAAATGAACCTCGCACGCATTTGCGCTGACGGGCGCATTCCGCAATAAACGAATGGCTTCCGCGTACTTGCCCTCGTCGAATGCCCGTTTGCCTGCCGGTACTGGGTCCTGGTCCGCTCTCGCTCCGGCAGCAACCGTTAATAAACAGGCAAATAGAAAATTACGGGAGATCTGGAGCTTTCTTTTGCTTTTCTTCACTCCTGAGCCTCTGACTCATGGCGAGAGCTTCCCGCGACTTCTCCGCATCTCCCGCCTTCTTCGCGACAATCGCAAGCTGATAATACACCGATGCCGTACGCTGTCCCATGGTGATGGCCTTTTCGTAAGCGCGCTCAGCCTGATCGGGCCGATCCATCAGCCGGTACGCTCGCCCCATATCCACCCACACCAGCCCGCTGTCGTCCCGATTAAATTGGAGAGCTTTGTTCAATAGCGGAAGTGCCTCCGCTGGATGCTCGGTGGCAACATAAACATGCCCGAGTTGCAAGTATGTGCGCGGATACGGCGCGCTTAACAGCAGTTCGGCCTCGAACTGCTCGCGGGCTTTCTCGTACTTCAGTTCCTCCATATACAGGCAACCAAGAGTGTAATGCAATCCGCGCACTTTGGGATCGTGTTCGAGAACCCTCTCCAACTCTTGTATGGCTTCCGCTTTTTTCCCTTCGCCCTCGTAATAGCCGGCGTGAAGCTGGGCCAGCCGGAACGAGTTCGGGTCGATCGCCGCAATTGATTCGAGCACGCTCCTGAAGGATTTCGATAACGCGTCACGTTTTTCCGGATCATGCTTTGCCTGCTCCAAGTAGCACTCCGCTAAATGGTAGAGCACATCGATATTTTGCCCATCAATTCCGCGTGCGGCGAGGAGCGGCTTCTCGGCGGCGCTTGGCCGGTCCAGGGCGAGATAACTCAAGCCGAGATAATACTGGCCTTGCAGGTCTGTCGGACGCTGGGCGGTGTACCGCTCAAAAAGAGGCAGAGCCGCCGAAACCTGATTCAGATTGAACCGCGAGATCCCCAGGAACAACTCCGCATTCCACAGATCCGGCTTGAGCCGCAGGCCGGTTTCAAACGCTTGAATGGCATCTTGGTACTTCCTTTGCAGATAACAACTCAGGCCCAGATTCATTTGCGCCTCGGCCATCTGCGGGCGGAGCCGGACGATTGCGCGATTGTGCTGCTCCGCCATGGCATAGTCGCCGGACTGCATCGCGGCGGCGGCAGCGGAGGCGTGCTGCTCCAGGAGATCGTCATTCTGGGCGAAGACGCTCAGTGCAGCAAAAAAGAACAGCCACCGCATGACCAACTCAGTATACGCAATGCGTGCCTGTGCCTGAACCCGTGTCAGAACACCAGACGTAAGCTTAACTGAATTTCCCTTGCATTATTGGCTTGCGAGGTGAGCGAACCGAAGCCCGACTGATCGACATTGGTGTTCAGCCCTCCGAATTGTACGCGGTTCCCAATGTTGAAAGCGGAGGCCGAAAACGATAACTTCTGCTTTTCCCTAAACAGCGGGAAATCCTTCGATAGTGTCACGTCTTCTTCGAGCAGTGCCGGGGTGCGCAGCCATGGAATCTCCTTCGGGCTGTTGCCGAAGGTAAAGGGCGCGGGACGCGTAAACGCGGCGGTGTTGATGTAAGGCACTTTAGGATCTCCGTTGTACGCCGGATTCACGAGAGGCACTCCGGAAACGATGTTGGCGCGTTCGGTACCCGAGAACAGATCGGTCTGGGCATTGGAGGTAACGGTTATAGGATAGCCGGACTGATAGTTATGAATCGCGCTCACTCTCCATCCTCCCAGTACTGCCTGCGTAACGCCATTGGAATTAGCGAGAAAACGGCGGCCCTTTCCCACCGGCAGATCATAAGAATAAGCGAGCACAACATGATGCGGCACATCCTGTACGCTGACAGCCTTGTCGGCCCTGCGATCATAACCATTCTGGGTTCCGACATCACCGTTTCCCACGAACCCGCCCAAGCCCGGATTCTCGCCTTCCACGTTCGCAATCTGTTTCGAGAACGTATAAGACACCTGAAACCACAGGCCGCTCCTGTAACGATGTTCCGCGCTGATGCTGACCGCGTGGTAAGTGCTGTGGCCTGTGGTATCCGCGTCCACGGTATGTTGCAGACC
>CAXUBB010000106.1:0-5199 GCA_964249105.1 uncultured Bryobacteraceae bacterium
ACTTATGTTTGCCGTGATTACTCCGGCCTTAATTTCCGGAGCGTTCGCGGAACGGATGAAGTTCAGCGCCATGCTGCTCTTCACGTGTTTATGGAGCACAATTGTGTACTTTCCCATGGCGCACATGGTCTGGGGAAAAGGCGGTTTTCTAAACGCATTTTCCGGCGGGGTAGTGCCCTGCTTCGATTTTGCGGGCGGCACGGTGGTTCACATCACTTCGGGCGTAAGCGCTTTGATTTGTGCTCTGTATCTAGGAAAGCGCGTCGGCTTTCCGCGCGAGGCCATGAAGCCGCACAACCTGGTGCTGAGCGCGGTGGGCGCTTGCCTGCTATGGGTGGGCTGGTTCGGGTTTAATGCGGGAAGCGCGCTGAACGCTTCAGGGCTGGCAACGAGCGCTTTCGTGGCCACGCATTTTGGAGCAGCGGCAGCAGCGCTGGGCTGGATGTTGGCCGAATGGGTACGGCACGGGAAACCGAGCATGCTGGGCGGCATCTCCGGCGCGGTAGCCGGACTGGTTGCCATTACTCCGGCGTCGGGTTTTGTGAAGCCGTTCCCTGCTCTGCTGATCGGTTTCCTCGCGGGTATTTTCTGCTTTTACATGGTAACTACGGTGAAAAGCAAGTTTGGCTATGACGATTCGCTGGACGCTTTCGGAGTACACGGCGCGGGCGGCACCTTAGGCGCAATCCTCACCGGCGTTTTTGCAACGAATGCCGTGAACGACGGCTTGAAAGATGCGGCGGGCAAAGTACTCCCCTTGGGATGGGTGGACGGACATGCGGGGCAGGTAATCAATCAAACTATCGGCGTTGCTGTTTCCTTTGCTCTGGCGATTGCGGGAACGCTGGTGATCTTGAAAATTGTTGATGTTCTCGTGGGATTACGCGTATCAACGGAGGAGGAAGTGGAAGGGCTGGATATCAGCATGCATGGCGAAGAGGGTTATAACCTTGAAGCGTAATCTCACGATGGAATCCAGGAAGATCCAGTCATGAAAAAAATTGAAGCGATCATTCAGCCTCACAAATTAGATGATGTAAAAGAAGCCTTAAAGGCCATCGGAGTTGACGGCCTTACCATCTCCGAAGTGCGCGGACATGGCCGGCAAAAGGGTCACAAGGAGGTGTATCGCGGCATGGAGTATCAAGTGGATCTGCTCCCGAAAATCAAAGTGGAGACCGTGGTGGCCGATGCGCGCCTGCAAGAAGTGACGCAGACTCTTTCGGCGGCGGCCCGAACGGGCAAGCTGGGTGACGGCAAGATTTTTATCTATGATGTCCTCGACGCCATCCGCATCCGCAACGATGACACCGGCGAGGCCGCGCTGTAGCTTGGCGCAAGCAGTTCCTTTTGTCGTGCCTGAGTACGATCCTCATCGGTTGTTGCTGGCGCGAACGGACGCGGTGGACTCGACCGTCAGGAGCGCGGCTGTCGAGCATTTCCGCGCTCAATTTGACGCGCCGTACGCTCTGGCGGCGGTAGGCGGGTACGGTCGACGTGAGCTTTTTCCTGCTTCAGATGTCGATCTCCTGGTTTTGACCGCAAACGAGTCGGACATATCCGCCGTCAAGGAGCCGCTTTCCGAATTCCTGCGCGTTCTCTGGGACTTCGGACTTCGCATCAGCCCCTCGGTGCGCACTCCCGCCGAATGTTACCGCCTGCATGAAGACAACATAGAGCTGCACATCAGTTTGTTGGATCTCCGGTTTCTTGAGGGTGACGAGGAGCTATTTGACCGCTTCTCGCAACAGTTGCCGGAGAGCTTCGGGCGGCACGCTCCCATTCTTTTACGGCATCTGGCGGCCTTGGCCCGTCACCGGCACGGCAAGTACAACCACACGCCGTATCACCTGGAACCGAACGTAAAGGAATCGCCGGGCGGGATTCGCGACCTTCACCTTCTTCGCTGGCTGTCGCAGCTTTTGCCGCAGCAGGAGTTCCTGCAGGAGTCCTTGGCTGAGTTGAAAGGGGAAAAAAATGACGCGGGCACGGACTCGCTGGAGGATTCGGCTCAGGACTTCTTATTTGCTCTGCGTTGCTTTCTGCATATCAAAAGCAAACGCGATATGAACCTGCTGTCTTTTGACATGCAGGACGAAGCGGCGCGAGTACTGCCTAAAAGGCCGATGCAGCCGGAAGGGTGGATGCGGGCGTACTTTAAGCATGCGCGCCGGGTTTATCAGTACAGCCTGCGCGCGCTGGAGTATGCCGAAGGGCAAGACACCTCGTTGCTCCGGCAGTTCCGCGACTGGCGCAACCGCTTATCGACGCCGGAGTTCACAATCTCGCGTGAGCGCGTTTTCTTGCGAAATCCGGGCTCCGCCTTGGGGTCTGCGGACACCATTCTGCGGTTGTTTTCTTTTGCGGGGAGACACGGGCTGCAATTGTCCTGGGATACGCAAAGACGGATTCGCCAAGAGCTGGGACAAATCACTCAATCGTTTCGGAATCAGGCGCCTTCCTGGAGCGCTTGGCGCGAGTTGTTCTCACAGCCGCATACTGCTCTGGCGCTGACCGAAATGCAGGAAACGGGCGTGCTGACGGCAGCGATTCCTCCCTGGCAGGCTATCGACAGCCTGGTGGTTCGTGATTTCTATCATCGTTACACGGTTGATGAGCACACGATTGTGGCGATTCAGGTCATTGATCAACTATTGGCGGCGACCGAAGAGGTCCAGGAAAGATTTCATCGGCTGGCCATGGAGGAGGATGAGCTTCCCGTCCTGCGGCTGGCTTTGCTGTTGCATGATCTTGGCAAGGGAATTACGCCGGGCAATCACATTGGAGGCTCCCTGTCCGCGGCGCGGCAGATTATGGGAGTGCTGGGCGTTCCCCCCGTCGGCCAAGCAATTGTTTTATTTCTGATTGAGCATCACCTGGACCTGTCGTTGATTATGAACGGGCGGGACTTGGAAGATCCGGCCACGGCGCGTTTTCTTACTTCGCAGGTTCATACGCAGGAAGATCTGCGGCGGCTGGCGCTTCTGACCTATGCCGATATCAGCGCGGTCAATCCGACGGCAATGACACCTTGGCGGCTGGAGCAGTTGTGGCGCGTGTATGCGCTCGGTTTGGAGCAATTCACGCGTGAACTTGCCACCGACCGCATCCACGACCAGTTATTTGTGGCGGGCGACCCGTCTTCGGAGCTTCTGGCAACATTTCTGGACGGGTTTCCCAAACGCTACGTTCGAACCCATAGCCGGGAACGGATTGAACATCATCTTCAACTCGCGACCGCGGCTAGGAAGGAAGGGGTAGCGGTTGAAATCAGCCAGGAGGTCGGCGTTTACCTGATGACTGTTTTGACGCATGACAGGCCGGGTCTGTTTGCTTCTCTCTGCGGAGTGCTCGCCAGCTTCGGCATGAACATTTTGAAAGGCGAGGCGTCCTCGAATGCGCGGCAATGCATTCTCGATCTGATTCGTTTCGCTGATCCGCTGCGCACCTTGGAGCTTAATCCGGAGGAAGTCAATCGGCTGCAATGGACGGTGGAGTGCGTGGTGAGGGGCTCCGTGCAGGTAAGTGATCTGCTGAAGCGCAGGCGACTGGCGCGACGACCGGCGAGCGATGCCACGATTGTTCCTTCCGTGCGCTTTAACAACGAGGCTTCCGATCATGCGACCTTGATTGACTTTGTGGGCGAGGACCGCCCAGGGCTGCTTTATGATCTCGCGTCGGCCATCAGCGCGGCGGGATGCAATCTCGAAGTGGCGATGATCGACACCGAAGCGCATAAAGCTCTCGATGTGTTCTATGTAACGCGGAACGGCGGCAAATTAGCGGAAAGCGACTTGCAGCCATTGAAAGCTGATTTGCTCGGGGCGGCGCAGGGCTGAGACGTATGCCAGAAGGCGCAGGCTTATTTGTTTGTCGCTGCCGCTGTTGTTTTCAAGTCGTTAAAGTTCAGCAGCGTGTTAAACAACATCCGGAACTCACCCACGTTTTGCCAGCGATAGCACGGGTTGGTTGTGAAGAGCACGATCCGTCCCTGTCCCACGGGTATATCGAGGATCGCCGGGCTGTTGCGAATCTCGTTCGCTCCCTTCATGAATCCGCTCAGCACGGAAGAGTCGCCGCCGGGAAAGCGCATTAAGATCTGCTGGCGATCCGTTTGAGGGAGGTTTAATAGCGGACCGCTTGCCCAACGAACGGATGTTCGTTTATCCGTGTATCCATAGAAAATGGGGTGCTCCGGACGCAAGATTTCTGCTTCCACAATGGGCCCCGGAGCATAGAACTGCGACGACGTGTTGCCTGCCTCCACGCGCCTCGTCAAGCCAAAACTCGGCGGAAAGCTGCTCGCTGTGCCGAGCGTAATTAACAAGCCGCCGCCTTCGACAAACTTCTGGAGTTCCATCACGCCCTGCAAACCCATGCCTCCGGTAATGTCCGGCGATGATCCATAATCGCCCAAGCTCTTGAATCGATCTGATTTTTCGTAAGCTAAAGGCTCCTTCTTGGGCTCAATATCAAACACCAAGCCTTTCGCGGTGCGGCCTTGATTGGGGACAACGATCACGTCGTACGCCGCTCGCAGATTTCCTCCTTTCACGCGTTCCTTAAAGATCAGGTCGTACGAAACCTGGTACTGATCGAGGGCGTACCGCACCCATCCCACATCTTGCGTGCTCCCCCAAGTGGAATAAACAGCCAAACGCGGCAGGTCTCCATCGTGGGCGGGAATGGAGGGAGCGCCCGTTAACGCGATAGCCTTCAATCCAAGGGGCTGCACCGCGCGCGCCAGCTTGTCATGGGCAGATCCAGGAACAATAAACGAACCGGCGGGCAAGTTCCTGTTGCCCACCTTGAATGGCTGCTCCGCGATGCGAAAGGGAACATCCTTCAACTGATAGCGCAAGGTAATCATGTTCGGCGAACCGTGATCCTCGACTGCATAGGAGGAAGCGGACGAGCCGCCAGTAATGCTTCCCGGCGGTTCGAACTTATCAACAGTCTCCACGGGAATATCGAGCAGAGCGTGGTCCGCGCTTTCTACCGTTTTGACATGCGCCATTAAACCCATGGTCCAAGCCGCATCGTCATAGGTGCGCAAAGCCGGATCAGGATAAACCTGTTTTTCAAGCAGAATTTTTGCTAACCGGCCATACGGTTGATTGCGTTTAATGACGAGCGAACCGGCGGGGAACGTGCCCTCTTTTAATTTGACTTCCGATTGAGCACGACCGATCTCGATCC
>CAXUBB010000106.1:5209-13443 GCA_964249105.1 uncultured Bryobacteraceae bacterium
AGCTAATAACATTAATCACAAAAGCGACTCGCGTCAGATCCTCCTGATCAGCAGGGATAATATAGCCGAAAGGCGCGTCCTTTTTTCCTGCCTCAATGGAATTGCGGCTTTTCCGGTAAAAGTCGTCTACCACCACTTGCGGGAAAGCGGCAGTCAGTTCCAAGGCCGTCAGAACGCCGGTTTCCATGTAGTTCGTGTTATTCCGCATGGACCAATCGACTTCTTTATAGGGCGGCAGCGGACGATACCATTCCCGTTCGGTGATTCCGCCGCGTTCCGGACTTGGAGCTCTGCCTACCGCTGCCTGCGGCTCGACGTGACGATGCATGGTATTGGCTCCGCCGTTGCCGAAAGTTTCGTACATGCGCATCATTCCGTTGTGATTGGAAGACATGAAGCCGAGATAACCGGGCGACCACATATCCACAAAGGCGTGGGTCCAGACTCCGGGCATGCCGTATTTAATCATCTGGGACATTTCAAAATTGGAAAACCAAGGCAGTTCACCGTAGAGAATCGGATCGAGCGTGGGGTTTTGCGGCGACTGTCCGCTGAACGTATACATAAACGGCTCCGACTCGTGAAGTTCATGCATGATGGGCGGATGCCATTGCAGGTACCAGGTCAAAAGCCGCTGCATGGGAAGTTGGGAGTAGTTGATATCGCGGTTGTCGTCGTGAAAAACGTACTTGCCCCAATAGGGTGGACCGCCGAGATTGTCCTGCTCCCCTGTTTCATTGATTTTGTACTTGTAATACCAGTCAACGTAACGATCTCGTCCGTCCGGGTCCGCCGCCGGCGTGATGGAGACAATGACGTGCTCCCGAATCGATTGAATGAGTGGACTGTCTTCCGTCGCCAAACGGTATGCCAGTTCCATCAGCATCTCGGGCGGCCCTGTTTCTCCGCTATGCAGCCCACCCATCAGGTGGTAAATGGGTTTGGTTTTGGCGATGATCTCACGGGCCTGCTCATCCGTGATCTGGCGCGGATCGGCAAGCTGGGCAAGTGATTTGCGATTTGATTCGAGATTCCCGATCGATTCCTCCGATCCGACAAACACCACCACGCATTCGCGTCCTTCTTCCGTTTTGCCGATATCAATCACTTTGACGCGCGCCGACTTAGCGCCCAGCGCGCGGTAATAGCGCACGATGTCCTCGTAATAGGTAAGTTTTTTGGGAGCGCCGATGTAATATCCCAATACGTCCTTCGGAGAAGGCACGGTCATTGATTTCGGCAGGTGATCCACGAGCGGGCTTAGAAATTCAGGCCGGGTCGTCCATTCTTTTACTGATTTTGTGTAGTCCGGGTCCATTCCTTGGCTGAACAAAAGGCCGGGCAACAAAATGGAGAAGAACAATAAAAGCCGCATTAGATACTTATTCTGCACAATCGGCCTTCAAGGAAAAGCTGGACAGCCGGAATCCACGCGTTCGTACGATTGAACGCCTCAAGTTTTTTACTGTTGGCTTGACTCCGGCGGACGATCATGCCTACAGTCGTATAAACCACTACTTCAGGGTCAGCGCTTCGTCTCCGTTCGACCAGCATCTCTGATCAAATCAGGAGTTTTATGAAACTGAGCAGCGCCCATCGGCGCATAGCTGCCTGTCTTACTTTGTCTCTGAGGACGATCGCTGTTCTTGGCGTCCTCTTCCTCGCTCATTCCCTAGCCTGGTCCCAGGCAACATCGAGCAGTACTGTTTCCGGACAGGTCACGGACGCTCAAGGGGCGTCCCTCCCCGGAGCCGAAATTAAGCTGATTGACACAACCACCAATGGTGTTTTGACCACCAGTTCCAACACCGAGGGCCGTTTTGCGTTTGTGAACGTGCCCCCGAGTTTATACCGCGTGGAATTTACCAAATCCGGATTCGCAACGTTCCGAATTGAAAACCAAAAAGTTGATATTGGATCCGCTCTCACGGTGAATGCCACGATGCAGGTCGGAGCTACCTCCACCACGGTGGAAGTACAGGCCCAGGCTGCGGCTGAATTGAATACCAGCAGCGCCTCGGTGGGAACGACGCTGTCGAATAAGGCTGTTGAAGCGCTCCCCAACTTGGGCCGGGACACCGCCACCCTTGTTGTGCTCCAGCCGGGCGTAACTCCGGGCGGTTCAACTGCCGGGGCAGTGCAGGATCAGAACACATATACCATTGACGGCGGCCAGAACACCGATGATATGTCGGGCAACTCGTTTTCTTACACCACCAACTTTACCGGCTTAGGCGGTACCCAAACGAACGGCGCATCCGCCGGAGTCGTGCCTACCCCCGTGGAAAGCATCGAAGAGTTTAAGGTGACAACGTTTAATCAGGGCGCCGACTTCAACAACGGTCTGGGCAGCCAGATTCAGATGGTCACGAAGCGCGGCTCCACGCTGTTTCACGGTTCGGCTTACGGCTACTACTTCGCTACCAATGTAGGCGCCGCAAACAGTTGGACGAACAATCACACCCCGAACGGCGCCCTTCCCTACACGCCTCTGCCCTCCAATCACCGTAATCGCTTCGGCGGCGCAATTGGCGGCCCTATCACGACGAAGAATTTCCTGGGCGGACGCTGGTTCTTCTTCTACAACTACGAAGGCTTCCGCTTTCCGAACTCCACAACCTACGAGCGTCCGGTGCCTTCCGAGTTGCTTCGCGCCGGCGTCATTCAGGTGGCTGACTCCAAGGGCGTCCCTCACGCTTACAATTTGAATCCGACCGCCGTGACAGTAAATGGCGTCACTTATCAACCTGCCCTGTGCGGCGCAAGCCTTTGTGACCCGCGCGGAATTGGAATCAGTCCTGCCGTCCGAGCAATCTGGAATAACCAGATGCCCCACGGCAACGATCCGACTTACACTTCCAACGGCGGAGACGGCTTAAATGTGATCGGTTATCAATCGACGTTGCGAACACCGCTCAATACCAACACTCATGTGGGTCGTATCGATCATGACTTTTCCGATAAATGGCATTTCATGAGCAGTTACCGCTACATGAATCTTCAGAATCTGACCAATAATCAGGTCGATATCGGCGGCGCGCTTCCGGGCGATGTCCTCGGAACCCCAGTGGCCACGGCGCCCCGTGATCAGATTCCCTCCATGCTGACAGGGGGATTGACCACCGTGCTGTCGCCTTCCGCCACCAACAGTTTTGTATTCAGCTACACCCGCAACTTCTGGCAATGGGGCAGCGTAAATGCTCCTCCGCAGTTGGCGGGACTGGGGGGAGCGGTCGAGATTGCGCCGGGAGTCGCGTCATCAACGTCCGAGTACTCTTACGCTCTTATCCCTTACAACGTGAATACGCAAAATGTCCGGCAGCGTTTCTGGGACGGAAAAGATAATCAGTTCAAGGACGACCTAACCCTCGTGAAAGGCAACCACATTGTTCAGTTCGGCGCCTTATATCAGCGCAATGACGATTACCACATGCGCACGGATAACGGCGTCGGCGTGAACAATGCGATTGTTTACCAAGTCGGCAGCTCCGGCTTGAACTTTAGCGGCTTCACGTATCCAACCGGTGTTTCTTCCACCACCAACTTCCAGAATTTGTACTCGGAAGTGCTGGGCGTTCTTAGCCAGTCGCAAGTTGCTTACACCCGCGCCGGAAGCACGCTTGCTCTCCAGCCCATCGGCAGCCAGGCTTATGAGCACAGCATCATTCCTTCCTACAATCTGTACGCGGCGGACACCTGGCATTTGAAACCTTCTCTCACCCTGACTTACGGATTATCTTGGGCCTTGGAATTACCGCCTTACGAACTGAACGGTAATCAGGTAGTGCTGGTGGACAACAACGGCAAACCCGTTACCGCGGCCAGCTATCTGGCGAGCCGTAAATCCGCGGCTTTAGCGGGGCAAAACTTCAATCCAACCCTCGGCTTCGAAACGACGAGGAATTTGAAGATGAAGTATCCATACAATCCGGTCTACACCGAATTCAGCCCAAGGGTCGCTTTGGCCTGGAATCCGAAATACTCGGATGGGTCGTGGCTCGGCAAGCTGTTCGGCGACGGCAAAA
Organism: uncultured Bryobacteraceae bacterium; assembly: GCA_964249105.1. Taxonomy (GTDB): domain Bacteria; phylum Acidobacteriota; class Terriglobia; order Bryobacterales; family Bryobacteraceae; genus Bog-105. The sequence goes on from CAXUBB010000106.1 coordinate 9,235, forward strand.
CCGTGATACGCGGCGGCTATGGCCGTATCTATGGCCGCATCAACGGCGTGAACAACGTATTGACTCCGCTGCTGGGACCGGGCCTGATCCAAGCGGTTAGCTGCTTAGGAGCTACTTCGGCAGGAACTTGCGGAGGCGCTGGAACGGCAACCCCGGCCACGGCCTATCGGGTCGGAACAGATGGCTTGCTTGCTCCGCTTCAGAGCGCTACCGCTATTTTGCCGCAGCCGTTCTATCCCGGCGTGAACGGAGCTTACGCCCAGGATACGTCGTCACTGGACCCGAACTACCGGCCCGAAGTAACCGACAACTTTACCTTTGCCGTTCAGCGCGCCGTCGGGACCAAGAGCACGATCGAAATCGGCTATATCGGCCGTTTGATCCACAACGAAACAACGCAGATCAACCTCGACCAGGTGCCGTATATGACAACTGTCGGCGGGCAATCGTTCGCGAATGCGTATGCAAACACCTACTTTGCGTTGGCCGCGAACAATTTTGCAACGACCACAGCCGTTCCCGCTCAAGCCTTTTATGAATCCGCGCTGGGTGGAACGACTTCCGCTTATTGCCGCAATTATGCCAGTTGTACCGCCGCCGTCGTTGCCAAAGACGCCAGTTTTTTCAGAAATACTCAAGTTTCCAACATTTGGAAGAACTTGAATACAGCCAACGGCTGGGTTCTCGGCAACACCATGATCGATACCACTCAAATGTCATCCACGTCCCTGGTCACCGCGCTGGGCTACGGCAACTACAATGCGCTCTACGTTACCTACCGAATGCGCGATTATCATGGCCTAAGCCTTATCTCCAACTTCACGTGGGGACGTTCGCTCGGCACGGGCGCTACCACCCAGGCATCCAGTTCGTACACGGTGCTCGATGCCTGGAATATCGGCGCGAATTATGGATCGCAGAGCTTCGACTATAAATTTCTTTACAACGTGGCTCTTCCTTATCAGCCTCCGTTCTTCCAAAGCCAAAAAGGCATTGTCGGCCACTTGCTCGGCGGATGGACGATTTCTCCGTTGTTCACTGTCGCAAGCGGCGCGCCGAACTACGTCACCTATACTGAGGGCGGCCTCTGCAGTTCAGCCTGCCAGGCCTTTGGCGAATCCAGTTCGAGTGGTATTACCAGCTTCTACTCGGAACGCGCTGTTGGTTCCGGGGTTTCGTACAGCGGCGGTTCCAGCGCCAACTACAATGTCTCCGGTTCGAACGGCATCGGCACAAACAACGCGACCGGCGTAAACGCGTTTGCAAATCCTACTGCGGTCGCCGCAGAGTTCCGGCCCTGTGTTCTCGGTTATGACACCAGTTGCGGCGGTTACGGCAACATTCGCGGTCAATCCACATTCAACCTGGATGCCCAGGTTCTCAAAGATATCGGAATCTGGAAAGAGGGCCGTGTCGGCGCTACGATCAGTATCCAGATAACAAACGTTCTCAATCACGCTCAATTAAGCGATCCCAACGGAACCACGAATCTGAGCTTGAACAATCTAACCAACTTCGGAAAGATCAACACTCAGGCCAACACTCCGCGCAATATGGAGTTCGGCCTACGGATTCATTTCTGAACTTGACTGAAGGAAGGCAATTCTTGCAGCAAAATACAGAGTGACACCTGTTTTGACGTTTGCTACATTAAAGTTTTTTCATTCTGAATAGATTTATGTTGCAGTTGACCTACTCTGGCGAACTACTTAGGATGAAAGGAGTTTGGATTGCAATATAGACTGGCTGGTTGCGCTTTCTGCTCCTTGGCACAGCTTTTTGAGTATAAGTGGCTGATGAACACGTCAATATATGTGAGTGGGGTCACGTTATGAAATTGGGTAGGTCGTCCCGGACGGCTCTATTAATTGCTGCCCTGACGGTTGGGTTGATTTCCCTTCCGCAAGTTGCCAAGCCGTACGCCTCCGCTGCGAGTAAGTACAATAAAAAGAAACGGGGCCGTGTAACGGCTACCGCTACAGCCCCGGCTATGCCGGTACGCCATAGTAGACGCGCGGCGATGCGAACGGCGCTTCGGGCCGGGGTTATTCATACTGAAGCTACAGTGGCAAAGGTTCGCTTTTCACGGCGGCGGGGCCATCATATATTTGTAAATCCTTGGACCGAACCGACCTACGCGGATTCGACAGTGGGGGACAGCGTCGATGGAGAGGATCTAGAAGTACGAAAAGCGGCTGTGGACGCTCTTGGTCCTTATAACGGAACGGTGGTGGTAGCAGACCCGAATACAGGCCGTATTCTGAGCGTGGTGAACCAGAAATTAGCGCTGAAGGGAGCTTTCCAGCCGTGCTCCACAGTGAAGGTGGTCGTTTCGTTGGCTTCACTCAGTGAGGGCCTGGTGAATGATGCCAATTCCTCCTTACATTTGACCCGCCGGTACACCATGGATATGACAGATGCGCTGGCGCGTTCCAATAACCTGTATTTCGCTAAACTCGGGCAGCAGTTGGGGTTTGAGCGCGTGTCCAAGTACGCAAAGCTTTATGGCTTGGGGGAGAAAGCCGGCCTGGACATTCCGGGGGAAGAACCGGGCTTTTTAGCGGGCGAGCCGCCCGAAACCGGTGTCGGCATGATGACCAGTTTCGGCGACGGCATTCGTTTAACGCCGCTGGAGCTGACCAGTATTATTAGCACGGTTGCCAACGGCGGGACGATGTATTACCTGCAATATCCAAGAAGCCAGGACGAAGTAAAAAAGCTGGTTCCGCGTATTAAACGCACGCTGGAGATCGGGCCCTTTGTTCCTCAATTAAAGGCGGGCATGATGGGAGCCGTGGAGTTTGGAACCGCGCGCCGCGCCAACTTCGACCCGAATGAGCCGATTCTTGGCAAGACCGGCACTTGCACGGACACCGCCCAGCCCGGCGTTCACTTAGGCTGGTTTGGGTCTTTCAATGATGTGGGGAAAAACAAGCTCGTTGTGGTGGTGCTTCTGACAGGTGGACGCGGCATCAGCGGACCGATTGCTTCCGGGGTGGCAGGAAGCGTCTATCATAACCTTTCGGCGCAGCACTATTTCACTCCCGAACAGGGTGGCCCGCCCACGGCGCTGGTGTCCCTGCAAAGCTCTCCGCAGAGTTCGCAGTAGATATCGATTTTGTTGATCTTTCCCTTGATACCTACGGCTTTGATCACGCTTTTCCTCGTCTCGCTTGTCTGCCTGGGGTCGTGGATTACGACGTTTAAATTAGCAGGTAAGCGCTGGCGCTTCGAACTCTTTTCGATTGATTTTGCTTTAGGCGCAGTCTTGCTCTCGCTGTTGACGGCTTTCACGCTCGGGAGCGCCGCTACGGACCTGCCGTTCAGCGACCGTGTTTTATTATCGAGCAAAACAGCGCAAGCCTTGGTTTTCTCGGCGGGCTTCATCTTCGGCCTTGCTAATTTGCTGCTGGTCGGCGCAGTCTCCCTACTGGGGATTGCGGGAGCTTTTCCCGTCTGTATCGGATTGGGCTTTATCGTCCATGCTCTCTTGAACTTCTCCTCCTACAATTCGGGCGCTGGGCTGACGGGACTGGCGCTTTTAGCGCTTGGCGTGCTGCTTGGCATAAGCGCTTGCCGGTCACGGGATTTGGCCGCTTCTTCAGCAAAAAAGCCCCTGAACCAGGCTTTGAAAACCGCGGGCGCACGAAGCATAAAAGGGTTCACTACGGCGCTCATCGCCGGGGTTCTTCTTGGCCTCGTTTACTATGTGGCCGAAGGAGGAATTTACAGCGACTTAGGACTGGGGCCGTATGCCGGATTACTCTATTTTTGTGTTGGAATCCTCGTCTCCACACTGACGTTCAGCGTTGTTTTTTTCAACATCGCCCTGGAAGGCGTCAAAGTGTCGCCAGGCTCTTACCTGACGGGGTCGTTTCGCCAGCATATGATGGGTATCGCCGGAGGCGCGCTCTGGAGCGTTGGCATTCTTACGGCGTTCTCTGCGCGGATCAAAGCCGCTGACACCGGCAGGGCGCAGGCGCTCCTAGGTGTTCTACCGATAGCTTCCGCGCTCTTGGCCCTGCTGTGGGGTTTTATGGTTTGGAAAGAATTCGCCGCCGCGCCGGGAAGGTCGCGACTTTCTCTCCTAGGAACGGCGGCCCTGCTCATCGGCAGTTGCCTGCTGATTGCGTTAGCTCGCGCTCAATAAGGCGTTTCCAAATCCAAAATCTTCTAACAGCGGCTCCGCTGCCTCGGAGTTGGGTAAAC
>CAXUBB010000107.1:0-8741 GCA_964249105.1 uncultured Bryobacteraceae bacterium
GGTATGGCAAGTTCTCTCACGCGCTGATTTGCGGCTTGTTGCGCTCGCCTTGCTGGTCGCTACTATATCTCTATTCCTGCGAGCTTACCGTTGGCGCATTTTGCTCTTATCGCAGGGATCCGTCAGTATTGGGTCAGCGTTCTGGGCCACCGCAGCCGGGTATTTTGGCAACAATTTCCTGCCAGCCCGCGCTGGAGAAGTGGTAAGGACCATGATGGTCAGTTCCTCCACCGGCCTTGGCCGGATGTTTGTTTTGACAACAGCGCTTACCGAGCGACTGGCCGACGCAATTACGCTCGTGCTCATCAGCTCCGTTGTTCTGTTGACTTTGCCCGTGAAGCCCGGCTGGTTTGATCGCGCCGCCCGGCCGTTTGCCATTATCGGTTTCGCTGGCGCATTAGCGATTCTTGTGATTCCGAAGCTGGAGAAGCTCTGGCACGGCATTCTACTGCGCTTGCCTATTCCCCATGGACTCCGCGATAAATTGGTGAAGGTTCTGGAGCAGATTCACATTGGGCTGCGGACATTCCACGATTGGAAACGTTTGTCCGGATTTTTGTCCATCACGATGGTGGTCTGGATGCTTGATGCTCTTAGTACTTTGATCGGCATGCACGCCTTGGGCTTAGCAACGAGTCTTCCAGTGGCTTTGCTGCTCATCACTGGCTTAGGGCTTGGAAGCGCATTGCCATCGACACCAGGATATGTCGGTATTTATCAGTTCGTTGCAGTCAGTGTTCTTACCCCGTTTGGTTTTAGCCGCACGAATGCAATTGCCTACATTCTTCTTGCTCAAGCGCTTCAATATGTCCTGATTACCTTTTGGGGACTGATTGCCATTATGCGCTCACGGGGAATGTCCTTTAAGACCACGCCCGTTCAGCAGAACGCTTAATCAGTGTCGGCTTGTTGCGACAACTTGCGTTTCCTTCCAGAGGCGTTGAGCGGGCAGAAAGAAAACAACAGGAGCGCAGAAAGCAGCAGCAATGAGGACAATAAACGCGCGAATTACGGCGGTGATTCGCTTGAGCGCTGTCTTTTCCGGCATCATCGGATCGATTATGCCAGCGCCGTAAAAGAGAGCCTGCGCCAGGAGCGCGATTTCCCGCCACGGCTCTCCAATAAAAAAACTTGAGCAGAGCGCTGCAATCATGGCGAAGGGAAGCAGCAAGCGCCCTATTTTATGGGACAAGAAATGAATAAAGCGTCGGTTGCCGGGCCGGAGAAGCCCAGGAAATTTGATTAGTATTTGATAGATTCCCGCTTGCGTGCGCACCTTGCGCCGGAATTCTGACTGTAGGGATGTCGGGAAATCATAGGCTTTTGCCCCGTTCTCAAAGTAGATTCGAAAGCCCTGAAAAGCAGCGATAAAGGGCAGATAAACATCGTCCAGCAGAATCTCCGGCGGAATGGGGACTGCCAGTTCGCGCCGAATCGCGTAGATGGCTCCGGTAGCTCCCAACATGGCATCGACCCGATTTAGATTGCGCCGAATCCATTTCTCATAGCGCCAATAAAGACCTGTGTTGTACTCTTCAGAGCTTTCTCCCGCGCGAATCACCAGTTCGCCCGTAACCACACCCACCTTAGGATCTTTGAAACAGGCAACAAGCCGGGAGAGCGCTTGCGGATGAAACTGTTGCCGGACATCCGTCAGAACAACAATATCACCGGCGGCCCGCTCCAGCGCCGCAGTAACAGCAGTAGCTTTACCGCCAGGAGGTAGAGCCAGTAAATGAACTCGTGGATCTCCGAATTCAGCAACAATGTCGTTCGTTCCATCCGTTGACCCGTCGGATACCACCCAAATGGTAACTAGATCAAGCGGGTACTCTGACGCAAGCAGTGATTTCAGCTTCGGAGTGACCCAGTGCGCGCCATTACGAACAGGAATAATAATGGAGAGCCGGGCCGTTGTACCGGGTTCTTTGTCGATCAGCTTAGGGTGAATTCTTGCGTAGACAGCCAGTAAAACTGGATATCCGATCAGAACATAAAGAATGAACGCAACGCTCAGGATGAAAATAATCAATGCCGCGCTCATGCCCTGAGATGCACTGGTTTTGAAGCAAGCATAATGCGTTCAAAACCTTTTGTGACCTGCCCCCAAGAATAATTCTGAACAACCAATTCCGTTGCTTGTTGCGCCATGTTCCGGCGGCTTTGCGGCTCGGCAAGCAGATTCAAGCATTCCGTTGCAAACTGCTGCGCTGTATCCGCGATGCGAATGGTCTTCCCATGACTGACGGGCAACCCTTCCGCGCCAATGGTGGTTGAAACAACCGGCGTACCGGCCGCCATGGCTTCAAAGATCTTCAACCGCGTGCCGCCGCCCACACGCAGGGGCACGATCGACAGCGCTGACTGCCACAGAAAAGGGCGTACATCCGGCACCGTGCCGGTAATGGTGATGGAAGGATCTTTGGCCGCATCCAGCAACTCCTGGGGAGGATTGCGTCCTACGACGGCTAACCGGCAATCCGGTTTCTGTTTGCGAATTAATGGGAAAACATGGGCGAGAAACCAACGCATCCCATCCACATTCGGCATCCAGTCCATGGAGCCGACAAATACTAAATCATAGAGAACCGATGATGATTCCGGCTTTTCAAAGTAATCCACATCAACGCCCGTCGGTACGGACGAGACTTGCTCGGCGCCAAAACGGGACCGCATGAGGTTTGCGTCAGTTTCAGAAACCGCCACGATTTGAGCAACAGACCGGCAAACTTTCTGCTCCCACTGCAACATACGTTTCGCCTGCAAAGCGAAGTAGGCGCGATGCGCTGCTGTTTTTCCGCTTTGGGCATGCCGCTCCCAGATCACGGATTCAACGTTGTGCTGGAACAATGTCCAGGTACGCAAATCAGCAATGTTGATGCTCGGGAACAAGAAATCACAGATCTTGGCGTCAAAATCATTAGCGGACACGACTTTTTCAATCGTGTCCCGCATGGCTGTCGAACGATAGCGCGCGCCCGCTACCGGGATAGGTGAGGTTAAGCCTTCTACAAGTTGCAGAGCGAAAGCAGGAGAGCTTTTCGGCACAAGTTTATGCTGAACAGGGTACGAATAGGACGCATACTCGGAACTACGTTTGAGACCTTCCGGATTCAGCGGATCATCAAAGGCCACGTAATGCACTTCATGCCGTTTGTGCAGTTCCCGCAGCATTTCCAAGGTGCGGATCTGGCCTCCACGCGTCGTAGGATGCAGAAAATCAGTTTTAACCCAGAGAATCTTCACGCTAACGCCTTCGTTCGTTGTGACTCAAAAAGTCCGTCCCAGTACTGGTCACGTTTCCCCGTCAAAAACATGTTTCCCCAGATATGGAGATTAAGCAGTCTCCAGAGACGATCCGTAGCGTCGTCCGCTCCGCTGCGCTGACGTCCGATCAGGTCTTGAACGTAGTCGAGATTCAGGTATTCGGCCAGAAATCCTTTTCGGTCCAGCAGTTGCGCAAACAGAGGTTCACATTTACTCTCGCGGAACCATTGCCGGAGCGGGGTGGGGAAACCCATTTTCTTGCGATAAATAATGTCATGAGGCAGGAGGTCTTCGACCGCCCGTTTCACAATGAACTTGCCGGTCTTGCCCTGAATTTTCAGATGGTCGGGAACTTGGGCGGCAAACTCAACAAACGGGTGATCGAGGAACGGCACCCGGCTTTCGATGGAGCAGGCCATGCTCATCTGATCCTGTTTCATCAGAAGCTCAACAAGGTATGTCTTCTGGTCCGCATAGAGCATCTGCGAGAGAACGGAACCTTTTCTTGAGTTCCAATAGTCCAGATAACTTTGATACGGATTTGCGAGATCACCGGAAAGCATACGGCTTCGTTCTGCGGCGGAGAAAGCTCCGTAAAAGTTGTCAAGTTGAAGAGACTCTACATTCAAGTCGCGACCTACGAATGTATGTTGCAGTTTTCGACGCAGATCGGCGGAAAACAGGGAAGAGCCGTCAACGTACTGACGCAGGCCAGTTCGCAGAAAGGACGGCGCAAATTTGTAAAGGTCAGCCCAACGCCGGTTAAAAAGATAATGCCCGTAGCGGTAATATCCCGCGAATAGCTCATCGCTGCCCTCACCCGTAAGAACGACTTTGACATGCTGTGAGGCAAGCCGCGAAACGAAGTAAAGCGAGACACTGGAGGGCCAGGAGATCGGTTCATCTTCCTGCCAAATGAGACGAGGAAGAGCGTTAAAAAAGTCATCAGGCCCAATCACAATTTCGTGATGATCGGTCCCAATCGCCTGCGATACGTGCCGGGCATAGGACAACTCGCTGTAAGCGGCCTCCTCATAGCCAACCGCGAAGGTTTTCACCGGTTCGGTCCGCATGCGCTTCATTAAAGCCGCAATCGCGCTGGAGTCAACTCCGCCGCTGAGAAACATCCCTAGCGGGACATCACTCATCAGGCGCATTTCGACCGTTTGCTCCAGGCGTTCCCGGCACTCGCGTATCCAAGCCTCATCCGATTTGCCGCTGACCGGAGAAGGCTCCGGCACGTCCCAGTAGCGCTGAACCTGTATTGCGCCTGTCTTCGCGTTCACGGTCAAGGTATGACCGGGCATCAGCTTGCGAATGCCCTTAAACAAAGTGGCGTCGCTGCTTACGTATCCAAAAGTGAGGTATTCCGGAAGAAGCGCATCCTCGAATTGGGTTGAGATTCCAGGATGCTCTAATAACGCCTTGATTTCGGAGGCAAATGCGAAAAATTTATCGTTGGCATAGTAGTACAGCGGCTTGATACCCAATCGATCCCGCGCGCAGAAGAGGGTCTGTTGCTGGGCGTCCCACATGGCGAACGCAAACATACCGCGAAATTTCTGGACGCAACTTGGCCCATATTCTTCGAACGCATGGACAATTGTTTCGGTGTCGCACCGTGATACATACCGGTGACCCGCTCTTTCCAATTCCGGACGGATGGCCGAATGATTGAAGATTTCGCCGTTAAAGGTGATCCAGACAGAACCGGACTCATTCGACATGGGTTGATGTCCGCCAGCAACGTCGATAATGCTGAGCCGGCGATGGCCAAGAAAGGCGACTCCATCCTCATGAATCCCGTGTCCATCCGGCCCGCGATGCCGGATCACGTCCAACATATGCCGCAGATCGGATGCTGATCCGGCGACAGGCCCAAACTTTATAAATCCGCTAATTCCACACATGCTAGTGAGAGTTCTCCGGCTGAGTTCGTTTACGTCGTCCCAATTGGCTCATTGGTCCGTAAAGCGGTCTCGGGCTGGACCGAACAGGCTGCCGGGAAGAGAGCGCCGCAACGCCCCTTGTCTGACCATGCGGCGGCTGGGGCCGCTGAAATGCATTCGCGCGCTGCCAACCGGAACCGGCTATCGCGGGGGAAGCTTCGGGCGTTTTCAGGACATTCTCCACAATCTTATGGAGAGAAAGAGCAAAGGCAAATATCGTCGCAGTCATATGCGTATACCCGACGCTTAAAAAGAAAATGCCGACAGCCATAGCAGCCATGCACGAGAACAGATAACGAGCATATTGAGCAAACTCCATATCAACCAACGCTAAGCGTCGATAGTCGGCGAGAACAGACTTGACGCACAGGAAAACAACGCTGAAAAACAAAATGAAGCCGGGTATTCCCGTCTCGCTCGATATTTGGGTGTATGTATTATGCGAGACGAGAGACTCACCGCCAGCTCCAGTGGACGCCTTGCGATCGTCCCAAGCCACAAAAGCAAAGCAGCCCGGACCCACGCCGGCAATAGGGTGTTGAAACGTCATTTTGATGCTTTGCAGCAACAGAGCTTTGCGCCCCTCGCTGGAAGCGATATCAGAATCGATTCGCGCTTCCATGTGAGCGTCGTAATTGCCTTCCGATGAGAAAAAAGTCATAAAGCGCGTTTGAATATAGCCAGGCAGCAGAATCGTTGATGCAGCAATGGCGATCACGGCTGTCATGACAATGACGATCTTTTGCACTCCTTGCGCGAACACAAAGGAGATGACCAGCAAAACAGCCATGGCAAGCAATCCGGCCCGTGATCCGGCTCGCGCAAAGGCCAGAAAAATCGGAAGAGTGCAGCACAGGAAGAAGATCTTTCGAAACCCTTTCGCGCGGCTTGCCTTGAACCACCAGAACGGAATGCCGACTACCATGAGGAGAGCAAACTCATTCGGATCTCCCAGCGTGCCTCCCGGAAGAGCAAGTCTGCCTTCCAAGGTATAACCAAAGTGGAAAGCCAGCAGAGCGGCAATCAAAGTAGCATAGGCAAACCCGCCAACCACCTTCAGCCAATCCTGTTTTGTCCTTACCATCTGAACAATAATGAGAAAGATGATAAACGACTGCACTTGGTATTGCATGTAGATCCGGCTGTGGGCACGCCAGTAGCTGAAGGGAAAGCACACGAATACCCATACCGTGAAGGCCGCAAAGTATTTAGTAATCTTAGAGTCAAATGCGTATTGCAGTTTGCCGCGCGCGACCATTGTCACGGTAAGCACAATCAGCAAAATCATCGGAATATGGAGCCACCAGATGGGAGAAACATCCAAAGCGCGACCAGCTAGCAGAAAGATGTAGATGGCGAGCAGGGTGGAGCCGATCCTAGCTCCATTCGCACTTTGCCCGTCGGCCTGGGGAGCGGGATAGCTCGAATAGACAGGGTTAGTTGCTAATCGTGAGGTGGTCCCAGAGTTAGTCATGGGTTTGAGGCGCGGAGATATTGAAAGTGCCGTTTTGCGCAGCGGCAAAACTGAAATTTAGTATTAACAAGAGCGCAAAAGTGCTGTATGCCTGGATCCGGACAAATAGACCCGTTCTTTAATTGTTGCATGAATTGAGCCGTTCTGGAGTTAGCCAAGCACACTGTTGATATCGGCTATAAAATAGAAAAACTTTTGTCAACATCGATATTTATTTATAAGTGGGATAAACGGGCGTGTTTATCATGCTGACTACATTATGCGAAGCTTCGCCGAGATAGCTTTCAGGGCGCGACAGGAAGCTGCCAATCTTTACCTTCTCCTGGCGCGTCCCCAGTTTCACGGCACGACTGCTCGTGACTTGGCTCTCCCAAATCCGCACCTCGTGGTGGATGCGTTGCGCGGTTCCGAGTACGCTCACCGCATTGAAGAGTTAGCAAGCAGCTTAATGGCGCACTGCTTTCCGGTTCTTGGTCTGGAGGTGCGGACTGGGCCTGAGATTCGTTGGCGGCGCGATTACTTACACGGGAAGGAATCCGATCTTGCTTACTTTCGGCGTGTTTCCTATCTCGATTTTAGAGCCGTCGGCGATCACAAGCTGGTCTGGGAGCTGAACCGCCATCAACATCTGGTTTTATTGGCTCAGGCATTTCTCTTTACCGGAAACCGAGAGTTTCTGTCCGAGATTTTTGCGCAGCTTGAGACTTGGTTTGAACAAAACCCTTTTCAGCAGGGTATCAACTGGGCCAGTGCGCTGGAAGTGGCCTTTCGAACACTTTCCTGGATCTGGCTGTATCACCTGATTGGCTCGGAAATGTCCGCTCCTTTCCGGGAGAAGTTTTTAACCGGTTTGTATCAACATGGCAGGCACTTGGCGGAAAATCTGTCGGTGTACTTTTCCCCCAATACCCATCTTCTGGGAGAAGCGGTCGCGCTCTATGCCTTAGCAATACTATTCCCGGAATTTCCGGGTACAAAGGATTGGCGTAAGCACAGCAGCGGCATCATTTTGGCGCAGCTCGATTTCCAGGTGCAAGCCGATGGTTCGCACTTCGAGCAATCCAGCTACTATCACGTTTACGCCCTTGATTTCTTTATACTTTTTTATCTCCTGGCAGGCCGCCCTCCCCTAGTGAAACCAACCTTGGAGCGAATGGCAGAATATCTCTATTGGCTGCTCGGTCCTGACCGCCGCATCAGCTTTTGGGGAGACGATGACGGCGGGCGTTTGTTCCATCCCTATGGACCTCGTGATCAGTTTGGGCGGGCAACTCTTGCCACTTGCGGCGTCCTTCTCGGACGGAATGAATGGATAGGTAATCCCGGCGAGTTAGCCGAGCAAGCGGCTTGGTGGCTGGGAGTTGAAGCCCTCCATGCAGGAAAAATAACGCCGTCAGCCGCTCGGGGCAGCCGGGCTTTCACAGATAGCGGCCTGGTTTTTCTCGCTTGCGATGATTTTTATTTGCAGATGGATTGCGGACCATTTGGCTATGGGGGAGCTGGTCATAGCCACTCCGATACACTCAGCATCACGTTGCGGCACGCTGGGCAGCAGATTCTCATTGATCCTGGAACGTATACGTACATGAGCGACATCGCGGAACGGAACTGGTTCCGTGGCTCGGTTGCTCACAACTCAGTCCTTGTTGATGGTCAAGATCAGGGGTTGCCCGCAGGTCCGTTCCGTTGGGCGTCGAAGCCGGAAGTTGTCTTAAACGCATGGTCGGCATCCGACAGCGGCGGGTATATTGACGCTCTCTGTCGTTATGCGGGCTACACTCACCGGAGGCGCGTTCTCCTGCAAAGGGACCGATTACTGGTACTGGACGAGATCGAGGGTTCTGAAGGGGATCACACCTGCGAACAGATCTGGCATCTTGGCGACGCAGCAGCCGGTATGCACTTTGCCTTTTCAGCCGAAGCCGAGCAGCGCCAGGCAAATTTTTCTCCTGCTTACGGCATAAAATTTCCGGGGCAGTTTTTGGTAGCGCGGCAAAGCGGAAAATTTCCGATACAGATAGCAATGCTGCTCACCACAGCAGGCACTTGTC
>CAXUBB010000107.1:8751-13377 GCA_964249105.1 uncultured Bryobacteraceae bacterium
GTCAGATCACTACGCAAGGAGCTGCCGTTATTTTTTCTGCTTATTGATAACTTCGTAAAGAAAAAGCGTGATTCAGCCGATAAAATAGTGGAGTTTAGATAAATTCTGGAAAAGGTTATCCGAGTTTGGAAAGTGATCGTACGTCAATGAACATTGCGGTAGTTGGACTGGGCTATGTGGGTTGTGTTACCGGTGCTTGTCTTAGCAGTTTGGGACACCGTGTGGTCGGGATTGATCGTGATGAACACAAGGTTCAATCGGTTCTCGCCGGCAAGGCTCCTTTTTTTGAACCGGGCTTAGAGGATCTAATCAGCCAGAACGTATCGGCGGGCCGGTACAGGGCAACGACGTCGCTCGCGGAAGGAATTGCTGAAGCCGATATTGCGCTCATTTGTGTCGGCACGCCTTCTGAAAAAAACGGAAACTTAGGGCTTGAGCAGCTTCGCAGAGTCACCAGTGAGATTGCGTCTTCTCTTCCCGGACGCCGTAAGCCGCTGATTGTCGCCATCCGCAGTACTGTGTTTCCCGGCACCTGCGAAGAGGTCGTTATGCCGCTTCTCGGCAAGAATGTTCGGGTTGTTTCGAATCCTGAGTTTCTCCGTGAAGGCGTAGCAGTCAAGGACTTTATGGAGCCTTCGCTCGTTGTAGTGGGAGGCAACGATGAAGGCGCCGTGGAACAAGTCGCTTCCTTGTACGACCTGCTGGATGTTCCCCCTTGCAAAGTGTCGCTACGAACGGCGGAAATGATCAAGTACGCTTGCAATGCTTTTCATGCTACAAAGATCGCTTTTGCCAACGAAATTGGAGCATTGAGCACCAGCCTTGGCGTCGATGCGCGGGAAGTGATGAGGACGGTCTGTGAAGATACCAAGCTGAACGCCTCAGCCGCGTATCTGAAACCTGGATTTGCGTTTGGCGGTTCCTGCCTGCCGAAAGACTTGCGAGCGCTTGTTTATCGGGCGGGCAGGCTTGATCTTGATCTTCCCCTTCTGAAATCAGTTTTGCCAAGCAATGACCAGCATCTGATTCGGGCTTTAAACTCAGTTCTAGAGTTGCCGGGCAAGCGTCTTGGCGTGATTGGCTTGGCTTTTAAGGAAAATACGGATGATCTGCGTGAGAGCCCGGTTGTTGCCATGCTTGAGCAGTTAATTGGCAAAGGACGGGAGGTTCGTATCTTCGATCCGCATATTCAGCTCGACGCCATTTATGGAAGCAATCGGAATTTTCTTCTGGAGTCGATCCCGCATATCAGCCGCCTGCTCGAACCTAGTGTAGAGCGTGTACTGCAGTGGTCTGATTACCTTGTGCTGGCGCAAAAGCAGAACAATGTGATCATGGACCAGATACGAGAGTCTGGACTTCCGGTGTTGGATTTGATCGGAGTGGCAGCCCAGGTGCCGGCGTTAGCTCTCACCTAATTAACAGACAAGACATGGAGTAAATCGTTAACGGCTAAGTCCACGATGAACGCCCCAATCATTCGTTTCAGCGAAGAGGATTTGACTCTCTTCTGCGCGGCGTCTGGAGACCGTAATCCGCTTCATTTAATGGAGGATTATGCCTCCAGAACAGCTTATGGCCAACGAGTGGTGTATGGTGTTCTCGGTGTGATGGCGTGTTTTGGCGATTGGGATTCTCCCGCTGATCAGCGGATTTCAAAAGTAACAGCCGACTTTCATCGGCCTATGTTTCTCAACGTCGATTACCGGATCGAGAAGTCTGGTTCAGTGAATACACAGACGATCCGATTGTTTGATGGAACAGTGCTTGTGCTGACGTTAGCTATCGTCCACGAGCACGCAGGCAGTTCCCAGCGCTTCGACCATGCTCAGCCGGGTTGGTTCGAACGCAACGAAGCTCGCGAGTTGTTTCCGGCGGATATTCAGCTTAACCTGGAACTCAGCGGACGTTACGCCGCCGATTCCAGCAAACTGGGAGAGTTATGCCGCCGCTGGAATGTGACGGCCCACTCCTTTGTTATAGAAGCGCTTCTTTGGAGCAGCTACTTCATAGGAATGGAGTTTCCGGGGCGTCATGCACTATTTTTTCGGCTATCGCTCAATTTTCCCCAGGAATCTACACCTCACTACCCTTTTCAATATCATGGCGTGGTTAGCAGCTTGAATAAAGCTGTTGAGCAAACAAAGATCCAGATCGCCTTAAGCGCCGATGGCTCGCAACTGGCTTCCGGTTTACTGACGGCATTTGTTCGCCCTAAACTAGCTCCTTTTAATTTTCAACACTTAGCGCAACGAAGTTCGCCTGAAGGCTCGTTGAAAGGCAAGGTGGCGCTGATTATTGGCGCAAGCCGCGGATTGGGAGCGGCGTTAACGGCATCGATGGCCTCCGAAGGCGCTCACGTGGTGGCATTCTCAAGATCGCCGACTGAGTTGAGTGCAGCGCTACCAGCTCACATCAGGCAAAACATAGCGCTAGAGTCGGGTGACTCCACAAACAAGGAGTGAGTTTAGGCGTTGGACAAAATTGTTATGGAAAGATTCGGCAAGCTCGATTTCCTGATTTGCAATGCTTTTCCTCCTATTCCCGCGCTTCGTTTGGAAACGAATACATTGGCAAGGATTCAGGGTTATCTCCGGCAGTCAACTGATCTTGTCTTAGTGCCGTTATGTGTTTTTCTTCCCTTGCTGAACGAAAATCGCGGCTGCGCGGTCATTATTTCGTCGAGCGCTGTTGAAAAACCTGTAAGAGAATGGCCGCACTACGTTGCGGCAAAGAGCGCCATCGAGTCGTTTGGCGTTGTTGCTCCGCTGCAATACCCGAACGTAGGCGCGTTGATTGTGCGCCCGGAACGGCTCTTAACAGATATGACCAATACGCCCATGGGACGGCAAGACGCCATGCCGCCCCTGGTGTTTGCTCGTCAGATCACGGAAAAGTTGCAATTCCCTCCTGTGGCCGGAACTGCTGAAATCTTTCGGGGTAGTGAAAAAGAAGTTGCCCATAATCAATTACAGTCTTGTGCGTTATCCCAGTAAAATAAGAAATGTTGCCGATGGGCGGATTGATACAAAGTGAAACTGGCTGAGGCTTTATCTATCGTTCGAAGCGCACCCGCCGAGGGCGCCGTATTTCATGTTGTATTGGCTTGTGGCTTTACACCGCTTCACCTTCAGAATTATTTTGCGGCTTACTTGCAGAAAGCCCTGCCCAACCGAAAGATTCATGTGGAAACGGGGCTTTTTGAGGATGCTATCGGAACTTTAGCTACTTTCAAGGACAATCAAGCGCAAGCGGGAGTTCTGACTTTAGAGTGGGCAGATCTTGATCCAAGGTTAGGATACCGTCACCTTGGCGGCTGGGGCCAACGTGTAATTCCGAGTATTCTCACGAATGTACAAGCCAAGCTGAAACAATTTGAATCCGTTATCCAGGATATTCCTTTTGCTTCCAAGCTAGTGATTTCACTTCCCACATTGCCGCTGCCGCCAGGATTTCATACCTCATGCTGGCAAGAGTCGGAAGCAGAGTTGGCCTTGCGGGAGGCTGTTCTGGCGTTTGCGCGTGGAGTCGCTGCACATCCTTCTGTTTTGATTGTTAGTGAGCAAAATCTGAATGCGATTTCTCCTCCCCATGCCCGGTACGATTTCCGATCAGACTTAAACACAGGATTTCCGTACACTTTGGCGCATGCCGAAGCTCTTGGACAGGGATTAGCGGCGCTGGTCCGGACAGCGGAACCGAAAAAGGGTTTAATCACCGATCTGGATGATACATTGTGGTTCGGATTGGTGGGAGAAATTGGACATGAACAAGTATCGTGGGATCTCGCCAGCCATAGTCAGTTCCATGGTCTCTATCAGCAGATGCTACGAGCGCTCGCTGAACAAGGCGCGTTGGTTGCGGTTGCCAGTAAGAACTCGCCAGAAATTGCGGAAAAAGCGCTTTCCCGATCGGATCTGATCTTGAGCAGGGACCAGATTTTCCCTGTCGAGATTCACTGGGAAGCCAAGTCTGGTTCGATTGCTCGCATTTTACGAGCCTGGAACATCGGCCCTGAAAGCGTCGTGTTTATTGATGACAGCCCCATGGAGTTGGCGGAAGTTCAAGCAGCGTACCCGGCCATGGAATGTATCTTGTTTCCGAAGTCGGACCTTTCCGCTGGGTTTGCGCTTTTGCAGCGCCTGCGCGATCTCTTCGGTAAGCCGCGGCTCTCGGAAGAAGATAGCTACCGGCTGCAAAGCATTCGTCAGGGGCAGCAGTTTGCTGAGCCTCAACAAACATCCTCTTCCTTGGAAGATTTGCTGGCTACCGCAAGAGCCGTTATTTCCCTGGAATATAACCCGCCGGCAAGCGATAAGAGAGTAGTCGAGTTAATTAATAAAACGAACCAGTTTAACCTGAACGGCCGACGGTTTACTGAGGCTGAGTGGCAGGAAGGATTACAAGTTCCCGGCTCCTTTGCGCTTGCCATTAGTTATCAGGACCAGTTTGGTCCTCTTGGAAAGATTGCCGCCCTTCGCGGTAGGCAGGAAGCTGATGCGTTGATTATGGAGGCTTGGGTGATGAGCTGCCGGGCATTCTCCCGTCGCCTTGAGCATCAAACGATTGCGCGGTTATTTGAACACTTCAAGGCTAAAGAGATCTTGTTTGACTTCGTTCCGACGA
>CAXUBB010000108.1:0-7982 GCA_964249105.1 uncultured Bryobacteraceae bacterium
GAGCAGGAGTGTAGGGCTGGGAAGGGTCCAGGAGGTACTTAATGACGTTATCGCTGACACCATCTTTTTTCAAGTCGAGCAGTTCGTCTGTGCTCAAATCAAACGCCTTCCCGTTCTTCTTGATCTTGGTGATAATAATGTCCTCCGCAAAACCGGCGCGCGTCAGTTTAACGACCTCTTCTACCGTGAGACGCCCCTGGGGATTTGGGGGCTGGCCGAGAACAAGCGGCAAAAACAGACCGGGGGAGAGCAGGGAAGAAACGAGCACGTATAAGCTGGTACGCCTAAGCATAGAGTTCATCCCGAGAATAATTCAGATAACCGTCTCTTGCAAATCCCATGAGCCGGGTGTACGTTGACTTGAAGCCATGATGAGTTCTCCAGAGCAAAAGACAAAAGGCGGCAAAGAGTCCAGGGATTTCTCCCGCCGAGGCGAGAGCTTAGCCATGCTGTATCAAGGATTGTTAACGGGTATCGTCCGAATGCAATCGGGCCGGCAACACATCTCCGATGCGGAATCCTTTCGCAAGCGGACACAAACGGCCTTGCAGGAAGTGGAACGCGATGCCGTGGCCGCGGGCTATGACGGTTCCGATGTGCGGGAAACCCATTTTGCCGTGGTTGCCTTTCTCGATTCGGTGGTATTGAACTCAAACGAGCCGATTCGCGCGGAATGGGAGCGGCAGACGCTACAGGAAGAGTTGTTCGGGCAGACGGACGCCGGAGTGGTGTTTTTTGAAAAGCTCGAACGCCTGCGGGCGCGGCGCGATTCACAGGAACTCGCCGACATTCTGGAAGTGTTTCTGCTTTGCATCCTGCTCGGTTTTGAAGGCCGCTATTCCGGCGGTTTGCGCGGCGAGTTGTACAGCATTGAGGACCGTCTGAAAGCGCGTATTGAAGAAGTCAGAGGCAAAACTCGCCGCCTTTCACCGGCGGGTCTTCCTGACAACTCGATGTCCGGCATGGTTGCGCCAATACAGCCTGCTCGCCCGTATTGGCTTATCACTCTGGCCGCGCTGGCCTTCACGATTTTGTTTTATCTGACGGCCGCACTGCACCTGCTTTGGGTGAGCGGCCAAGTCCGCGGCAAGCTTTTCCCGTGAACGTATGACATTCAAGGCCATTCTCTTCTGTTTATTCCTCTACGTCTCGCTGGTGTGGGTGGGCGCTGCGTACTTGTATTCAGGCCCTAGAATTCAGCAGATCGGACTGCTGTGGACCGCCGGCGGCCTCACGGCGGTGCTGGCCTTCCTCTTGCTCTCCAGGCTGTGGGGATGGGCACGTCTTTTGCGGACGAAAGCGGTCCTGAAGCCGAAACCCTTGGCAAAGCCCGCGCCGCCGGTTCATGAGGACGATGCCGCCATGCGCGCTCTACTCAAGGAAGCGGACGCCGCTCTCAAGCAGGGTGGTCAGGCATCGCTCTCCAGTCTGCCGCTCTATCTCCTGATCGGCCCGGAGGGAAGCGGAAAGACAAGCACCTTTCTTCATTCCGGTCTGGAGCCGCAATTGTTGGCGGGCGAAACGGCCGGAGCGCACGCGGTACTGCCCACGCGCCTTTGTAATTTCTGGTTGGTTAAGGGAGCGTTATTCATCGAAATCAGCGGACGCGCCTTCAGCGGAGATCCCGAAAGATGGCGTCAACTGCTGAAAGCGATGCAGGCAAAGCCTCCGGCTTCCCGGTGGTATCAACTCTGGAAGGAGCCGGAGGCGGGGCTTGCATTGCAGGGCGTCATCGCCTTCCACGAAATGAAGAATTTCATGATGGCGTCGAGCCCGCAAGGGCGGGAACGGCTCGACGCGCAATGCCGCGAGTGGCAGGAACGGCTCGGCGGCATTGCGGAGGTGTTTGGGGGCGACTACCCCGTTTACCTGGTGGCTACTAAGGGCGATACACTGCCGTACTTCTCGGATTTCTTCCGCCGCCTGCCTGAATCGGAAACCGGCCAGGTGCTTGGCTGCACGCTTCCGCTTTCCGGGTTAGCTGATGACGGGGGAACGAGAGGAAAAACCGTCGAGGAGGAAGGAAAGCGGCTGACGAAAACGTTCAGCGCTCTGTATTATGCGCTGGCCGAGCGGCGAATTTCACATCTGGCCCATGAACCTGATCCGGCGCAACGGCCCGGCATTTACGAGTTTCCCCGAGAGCTGAAACGAATCCGGCCGACGGTGATCCAGTTCTTGAGCAGCGTCTTCCGGTCTCATTCGTTGCGGCCTACTCCCCAATTGCGCGGATACTACCTGAGCGCCACGGGTGAGCGCCCCGCTGTGCCGTCAGCGACAGCCGAGAGCGGGACGCATTGGGCGGACGCCAGCAGCTCCCTCGAAGCCACCGTGCTGTTTCGCGGTGACGCCACCCAAATCTTTCGTCCGAATGAGGGTGCGGCGGCTCCTAAGTCCGCTCCTTATGGCGGATTCACAAAGCGCTGGCTGTTTGTCTCCGAGTTGTTCGGAAGCGTAATTCTCGCTGACCACCCCAGACAGCGAACCGCATCGGTAGACCCGCGCGTGGAACAATACCGCCGTACAGTCTGTATCGCAGTCTGCGCGGCCTGCTTGCTTTTGTGCGGTATTTTCCTGCGATCATGGACGGGCAATCTGAGTTTGCTGCACTCCGTTAGTAATACGGAATGGCGCAAAGGCGCAAGTCCCACCCTAACGGAACTTCAGTCGCTTGATCGTTTGCGAATGCAGGCCAGTCAACTTCTTGCTTATCAGCACGGGGGCGCGCCCTGGAGCCTGCGCTGGGGGCTGTATGCCGGAAACCGTATCGCCATTCCCGCCAAAAAACTTTACTTCCGGCGCTTTGAAGATTTGCTGCTGAATCCTATCAACGGCATCATGGTGGCTCGACTGCGCGCCCTTCCGGATGCTTCCGCTTCGGACGCTCTCTATAATCCTGCTTTTCGTTTTTTGAAAACGCATCTCATGATTTCCTTTGGAGCCGCTTGTTCTCCCGAACCCGCTTTCGTTGCGGGAGTTCTAAAAGACACGGTGGCGGAGATAGCGCCTCCAGGGGAGAGTACCGCAGGCTGGAAGTCTCTGGCCGATCAGCAAATTGAGTTTTATGCGGACGAGCTGCGCTATGGCAACCCCTGCAAGCTGGCGGAAAATGCGGCGGCGCGGGATCGTGCGCGTCAATATCTGGCAAGGAT
This sequence comes from uncultured Bryobacteraceae bacterium, assembly GCA_964249105.1. Lineage (GTDB taxonomy): Bacteria > Acidobacteriota > Terriglobia > Bryobacterales > Bryobacteraceae > Bog-105. The sequence goes on from CAXUBB010000108.1 coordinate 3,153, forward strand.
TCAGGGAACGGATCGGATCTATAGCGGTATTCTGGCCGCCGCTGAAAAAAGGTTCACGAAATCGCAGCGGCTGGGCGACCTGAGCCCGAGCTATATGGAAGTATTGAGCGGAGGGGGAGAAGTGAGCGGAGCCTTTACGCAAGAGGGCTGGAGCTATGTCGAGACAGCTTCGAAAAAGGGGAACTCCGGCTCTTCAAATGACTCCTGCGTTCTGGGAGGAAGCGCTGGTTCCGGTGACGAAGGCAAAGGGAATGCGGAGGTCGAGCGGGCTATTAAGCGGATGTTCATCCGAGACTACGTGGAGCGCTGGCGCAGGTTCGTTACCGCGTTTTCGGTGAAAGGATACGGCAGCCCGGGTGATGCAGCCCGCAAGCTTGAGATCTTGTCGGACCACAAATCGCCGCTGCTGGCTCTCCTGGCAATGACATCAAATCAGACGAATTTTGCTCCCTCCGCCACTGAGCCGGAGGGCCTGGAGCGGGTAAAGCCGATGGTGAAGAAGTTCTTTCCCGCTCTGGGCGGCGCCGCCAAACCTTTGGGTAGCCCACCGGACGTCAGCGCCAATGTGACGAGCAGTCCGGCAGAGATCACGCGATTGTTTCAGCCGGTTCACTGGGTCGTGCCAGCCGGTAGCGAGACTTGGGTGGTTGATAAGAACAGCGCGTATATCGACGCGCTGGCTCAACTCGGTCATTCGATGCAGGAGATTGCGCGGGCCGGAGCAACTCCCGATCCGGCTGTGTTTCAGACAGCGAGCCAGAACTACGACAAAGCTTTGGACGCCGCCCGGCAGATCGCTCGCGGGTTCGATCCGGTTGGAGTGGCCGGGCTGGATGAAGCGGTAAAGCATCTACTGGAAACGCCTATTCGGGGAACGCAAAAATTCATCATTACCGATATGGATAGCGCCGTAGCCGGTAAAGTGAATGGGCAGCTTCATATTTTGTGCGCCCATCTGGGAAGCACGCTGCGCAAGTATCCTTTCCGGCCTTCGAGCGAAGATGCCGGTATCGACGAAATCAGTAGCTTATTTGCGCCCGGCAGCGGAGCTATCTGGAAATTTCAAGCGCAGTTCCTGGCGGAGTTAACCGTTAAGGAAGGCGCACGTTGGAACCCCAAAGATCCTGTCAAGAAGCCGCAAGTGACGCCGGAGATGCTGGCGTTTCTCAATCGCGCTCAATCGATCAGCGATGCTTTCTATCCAGCGGGCGCAAGCCAGCCGCAATTCACCTACACGCTTCGGCCCAAGATAGACCCAAGCTATCGGGATGCGGTTTTGGAACTGGATGTGGACGGGCAAACGCATGTGTGGACATCCAGCCTCCAGAAACAGTTCACATGGCCGAGTCCCGCCGGGAAGGGAAGTGCGGGGGTAGTAGGGAGGATCAAGTCGGGATCGTTGTCATTTCCCTTTGCTTCGCGCGGCGGCGCTTGGGGCATTTTTCGGGTGATGGGCGATGCGGAACCCAGAGCGCTGGGGAGCAAACTCGTCGAGTGGAAACATGTGCGCGGCGGCGACGGCAGACTGGAGGAGATCCAGCCTGCTCCGGTCCGGTTGGAAATTGTCGAGTTCCCCGGCGGAGTGGATCTGTTCAATCCAAAGTTTTTCGAAGGACTGCAATGTCCCGCGAAGGCAGTTCAATAAAAGGTCTGGAAATCCAATTGCAATCGAAAAGGCTGGATCGATTGACTGGCTTCAGGAAAACGGAATAAATGAGCGTTTGCTACACGGACGAAGTGTGATAAGCTTCCCGACACAGTACACGCAAGCGAGAAGCTAAATTCCCGCGCAAATCCTGCGAGCACGGCGCCGTTGTTTTGAGAAAGAGGGTGAAAGATGCCAAAGGAAAGCTTGCAAAAGGAAGTGGGCCGGACCCGTCCGCCCAGAGTACACATCACCTACGATGTTGAAATCGGTGATGCCATTGAAAAAAGAGAATTACCGTTTGTGGTAGGCGTGCTCGCTGATCTCTCCGGTATGCCGGAGAAAGCGCTTCCCGCCATTGCCAAACGGAAATTTGTCGAGATTGACCGGGATAACTTCAACGATGTCATGAAGAAGATCGAGCCCCGTCTGGCCCTTAAGGTAGACAACCGGCTTGACGAAGACGACACCATGCTCAATATCGAGCTGCGTTTTCAGAGCATGGACGATTTTCGGCCCGCGAGAGTTGCTGAACAGATCACGCCCGTGCGGAAACTGCTTGAGCGGCGGAACAGCCTTGCCAATCTTCGGAGCAGCCTAATCGGCAATGAAAAGCTCAACAGCCTTTTGCAAGACATCATTCAGGATCAGGACAAGCTGCAGCGGGCCGGGGCGGAAGCCGGTATTCGGGTCGATAGTGAGAAGGAGAAGTAAATGGCTGCTGAATCAAAGATGACGCTGGAACCGCAGACGACGGAACCCGTGATTACGGAGGAACGCAGCCTGCTCGACACCATTGCCGAAGAAGGCCGGATTGGGCAAACCCCTGAGGAGCGAACAAGCGGTAAGCTCTGGCTGACCGACCTGGTGCGGGAGGTCATGGAAGGTGAGATGACAGTATCGAAGGATACCGAAGCGATGCTCAATAAACGGATCGCTGATCTCGACCAGTTGATCTCCCGGCAGGTCAATGAGGTCTTGCACGCGAAGCCATTCCAAAAGCTGGAGGCTTCCTGGCGCGGTCTGAATTACTTCGTCATGCAGACCAAAACTTCCACTAGCTTGAAGATCAAGCTCATGAATGTCAGCAAGGACGACTTGCTGAAAGATTTCAAGAATGCCACTGAATTCGACCAGAGCCAGCTCTTCAAAAAAATCTACGAAGAAGAATACGGCACACTGGGCGGCAAGCCTTTTGGAGCATTGGTTGGCGACTATGAATTCGGACGGCACCCGCAGGATATTGCGTTACTCGAAAAGATGTCGGGAGTAGCGGCTACTTCCCATGCGCCTTTTATTGCAGCTGCTACACCGGCCCTATTCAACTTTGAACGCTTCACGGAGCTTTCGGGTCCGCGCGACCTTGAAAAGATTTTTGACAACGAAGCGTATCTCAAGTGGAACATGTTCCGCAAGACAGACGACGCGCGATATGTCGGTCTGTGCCTCCCTCACGTGCTCATGCGGCTCCCTTACGGGAAGGAAACGGAACCGATCGAGGAATTCGAATTTGAGGAAGGCGTGGACGGCAGGGATCATGACAAGTATCTGTGGGGCAATGCAGCCTATGCGTTCGCTGCCCGCTTAACGGATGCTTTCGTACGGCATGAGTGGTGCGCCGCCATTCGGGGCGTGGAAGGCGGGGGGTTGGTCGAAGGTCTCCCTACGCATACGTTCACAACCGATGACGGCGACATCGCCACCAAGTGCCCCACCGAGATTGCCATCACCGACCGCCGCGAAAACGAGCTGGCAAAGCTCGGATTTATTCCGCTGTCTTATTACAAAGGCGAGGATCGAGCGGTGTTTATGGGCGCCCAATCAACGCAGAAGCCCCAACTGTACTTGGACGATGACGCGAACGCCAATTCACGATTATCAACACAGCTCCAGTACATTCTTGCCTGTTCCCGGTTTGCTCATTTTCTCAAAGTGATGATGCGCGACAAGATTGGCTCCTTTATGTCCAGAGAGCAGTGCGAGAGCTTCCTGAATCGCTGGATCGCTAAATACGTTCTGCTGGACGACATGGCTCCGCAGGATTTGAAAGCCAAGTTTCCCTTGCGAGATGCGCGTATCGAAGTTTCCGAGATACCGGGCAAACCAGGGGCTTACAATGCGGTGGCTTTCTTGAAGCCGCACTTTCAGTTGGAAGCGCTCTCGGTCTCCTTGCGGCTCGTGGCGAAGCTGCCTGCGAAGAAGGGATAAGTTTCGCTGCCTGCCTCTCGTCGCGGACGAGTTGGAAGGCGGCTTGCAACGCAATCAATTGTTCCGAACACGCAACGATTTTCGGGTACAGATCAACAGGGCAAATAAAGGAGCATTGTATGTTTAATGCATTCGTTAATTTCGGTGATATCAAAGGTGAATGCACCGAGAAAGATCATAAGGACTGGGTGGCGGCTACGAAGGTCCACTATAAAGTAACCCAACCGCCTTCCGTGACGCAGCAAACCGCTGGCGGACGGAGCGCCGAGGCCGTGGAGTTTTCAGAGTTTGTGATTGACAAGCTGGTTGACAAAGCATCGCCAAAGCTGCTTGAAGCCGCTTGCAAGGGCACGCATATTCCTGAAGTCGTGATCGACTATACTCGCGCCGGCGGCGATTCGCCGGTGAAGTATCTGGAGATCAAGCTGAAGGAAGTATTAATCAGCGGCATCACGCATGTTGGCGATCCGAAAGGAGACCAACAGTTTCCGAGCGAAGAAGTCAGAATGACTTTCGGCGCGATCGAGAAAACATACACGCAGCAGAAGCCCGACGGCAAAGCGGGCGGCAACGTGGCGGCAAAGTGGAATGTTTCGCAAGGAGCTGCCGCTTAATTCCCATTCACGATTGTTTTCGAAGAACTGCTTATGCCAACAGAGCGGTTGCTCTCTGACGAACTTCTTGATCCGATCACGCCCGATCAGCCAGCCGGAGAAGATCTGCGCTGGTCTCCGGAATGGGATCGGGTCGAGAAGGCTCGGCAGTCTGACGATGATCTCAGCGCCGGCAAGTGGAAAAAGAAAGACTCGAAAACCGCTGACTGGCGTTTAACTCAAGACCTCGCGGCGGCGCTGCTGCGAACGCGCTCCAAGGACTTGCAGCTTGCCATGTGGCTCACCGAAGCCAGCTTGAAACTACATGGTTTTGCCGGTCTGCGCGACGGACTCAGCCTTGTGCGGGAGTTAATGATCCGATTC
>CAXUBB010000108.1:7992-13360 GCA_964249105.1 uncultured Bryobacteraceae bacterium
TCTTTACCCTGCTATCGAAGACGGTCCTGCGGATCGCGGCGGCCCGTTTGACTGGCTGAATGAAAAGCTTGTTGATTCCGTCCTGGCGCTTCCCATCACGCGCTGTTCCACCCAGGATCGGAATTATAGCCTCCTTGATCTTCGTGACGCGCGTCTCGTCGGCTCGGAAGCGCAATGTCAAACCGAGGACGGCGACGTTGATCCACAGAAGAAGCGGGAGTATGAAAAAGCTCTCGCTGCCGGTCGAATCTCTCTGGACATGTTTGAGAGCGCGCTGAGCGATACCAAGCGCGCGGATTATGAGGCGCTGTTTTCAGATTTCGAGGAAGCCTACGGTGAATTTAACCGGCTGGAACAGATGGTGGAAGAAAAATTCAAAGAGGAAGCGCCAACTCTGAGAAGCTTTCGGGAAGCTTTACAGGAGATACAACGAGAAGCTTCCAGCCTTTTGGAGAAAAAACGTCAGCAGGAGCCAAATCTCTCACAGGCTATCCAGAAAGATAACGGTTATCAGTCAATTGCGCGCACAGCGTCGGACACTTTGCGTCTTCCGCCTTCCAGCTTGGACGCGTCAACGACTCAAAACGGGACGGGCACATCATGGCAGGAGGCGGAGCGCTTGGTTCGATCCGGGCAAGTTGATGCGGGACTCGCGGAGATGACGCGGCTCGCTGCGGGTGAAACAACTGGAAGGAGCCGTTTTGAACGCAAGCTGTTATTGGCCGAAATTTGCTTGGCCAGCAACCGCGAGCGGCTCGCCCGGGCGGTGTTGGAGGAGTTGGCCGAACAGATTGAGAGTCATCATCTGGGGACTTGGGAGAGTTCGGAACTGATTGGCGGTGTCTGGACCCGGCTGTACAAGGTTTATAAGAAAGGCGATTCTTCCGATTCCGATGAGGCTGTAAAGCTTTATGGGAAACTTTGCCGATTGGATCCATGGCAGGCGCTCAACTGCGCTGAGTAAGCGTTACCACGATGCCACTCTCATTATTAGACCGGCTTGCCAATCCCGAACCGGCAAGACCCAAACTAAATTCGCACTCGCTGGAGTATATGCGGCAACTGAAAGAGTCGGTATGCCGTGATTTAACCGCGCTTCTGAACACTCGGCGCGTTGAGGACTTCGCCGAGAGCTTCGGGGAGTCCACGAAATCCCTTCTCACGTTTGGCGTCGTCGACTTTACCTCTTTTAACTTAACGAGCGAAGTGGATCAAGAACGTGTGCGCTATTCGGTCGAACGCTCTATCCGCCAGTTCGAGCCGCGCCTGACACGGCTGGCCGTTACCTTGGAACAGGCTGACTCCTCCAACTTGGTCCTGCACCTGCGGATTGAGGCGTTTCTGAGAAGCGAGTCTAGGCGGGAGCCTGTCTCCTTCGGAGTGGACCTGCACCGAGAGTCGCGCCGGATGGTTGTTTCTGGAGCGGAGCAATGACAAGCGAACTGCTGCCTTACTACGAACAGGAACTGACTTTCATCCGGCAGATGGCCGCCGAATTTAAGGAGAAGTATCCAGCCGTTGCCGGAGGCTTGTTGCTGGAGCCTAACACGTGCGATGATCCGCATGTCGAACGGCTGATCGAAGCCTTCGCGTTATTAGCGGGACGAGTGCGGCACAAGCTGGATGATGAATTTCCGGAAATTACCGAAGCGCTGTTGGACGTGCTCTATCCGCACTACTTGAGGCCGGTTCCGGCGCAGGCTATTCTGCAGTTCCGGCGGGACCCGACTCTGAACCCGGCCGCCATGCCCACTGAAATATCGGCCGGTACCGCCGTCCACAATAAACCCGACGATGGACATACTTGCGCGTTTCAGACCTGTTATCCCGTCAAGCTATGGCCGCTGCGCGTGGTTGCGGCATCCGTTTCAACCATCAACCGTTTTACGTCTCCGGGTCTGCCGACCGATGCGGCTGCCATTATCCGGATTCAATTGGAATGTCTTGGCGGTTTAAAATTGTCCCAGTTGCCGCTTGATTCTCTCCGCTTCTACCTCGATGGAGAGCGTGACACGGTTCATACGCTATACGAATTCCTGTTTCTTCGTGCGCTTCGTGTTTCCCTGCGGGCGCTGCCGGCCCAGGAAGGAGCGCAAGTGACCCTAGAGGCCGCAAACCTTCAGCAGGTCGGCTTTACCTCCTCCGAAGGATCTCTTCCTTACTCGGACCGCAGCTTTCTGGGGTATCGGCTGCTGCAAGAATACTTTAGTTTTCCGGAAAAGTTTCATTTCTTCGACCTGGCGGGTTTGAATCGTGTCGCCCTCAATCAGTTCGGCGGCGCTTTTGAAATCCTGATTTACTTGAAAGAAGCCGATTACAAGCATCGGCTGATTGCGTTGGAGCAATCAGTCACGGCGAGCACCTTTCAACTCGGTTGCACGCCGATTGTCAATCTATTCAAACGCGCGGCGGAACCCGTACGCGTTTCGCAGACGAAATCCGAATACCGGATCGTCGCGGACCAGCACCGCCAAATGAGCACGGAAATTTATTCCGTGGATCATGTTTCCTCCCTGACGTCGTATCAGGACGAGCCGAAAATTTACGCGCCCTTCTACTCGCTGCAGCATGGCCGTGAAAAGGCGAGTCAGCACTTTTGGTACGCGCATAGAAGACAGTCGTTTCGGAAGGATGACAACGGAACCGAAGTCTACCTGTCGCTTGTGGATCTGGACTTTAAGCCGGGACTACCGCCGGTTGACATACTCAACTTGCATGTCACCTGCACCAATCGCGATTATGCCGGCAAACTCAAATTAACGTGCGAGTTTGGCGAGCTGGAGACGGAAGGGGACGGCCTGGTGCAGGCACGCTGCTTGCGTAAGCCCACCGAGACTATTCGTCCGCCTTTGCGCCGGGGACTTCAATGGCGGTTGATCTCGCATCTTTCTCTCAATCATCTCTCGATTGTGGAAAAGGGCAGGGAAGCTCTGCAGGAAATCCTGCGCCTCTATGACTTCAACGATGACCCGGCGATCCGGAAACAAATCGAAGGAATTCTTGCCGTAAGCAGCAAGCCTTGCATGAGCAGAGTTTCGTCGGAGACAGGCGTGGCTTTCTGCCGCGGCATGGAGGTGACGATAGAGTTTGATGAAAGCGAATATGTCGGAACCGGAGTCTTCCTGTTGTCATCGGTGCTGGAAAGATTTCTGGGCCTGTATGCGGCGGTGAATTCATTCAGCCGCTTAACCGTGAAAACGGGCAAAGGAGTATTGAAACGATGGCCGCCTCTCGCCGGCGAACAGATCCTCCTTTAGAAGTGCAACTGTTCGAGCGCTCATTCGAGTTCGATTTCTTCCAGGCCGTGCGCCTGCTTGCGCGGCTCTTCCCGGAGCGTAAGGCAATTGGCGACCGCTCGCGGCCTTCTGAAGAGTTTGTGCGTTTTAGCGCATGGCTCTCCCTGGCGTTTCCCGCCAGCGCGGTGGACTACATCGAGCGCAGCCCCAATGGGCACGATCCGGCGCGCATGACTGTAACCTTTCTGGCATTGACCGGGATCAAGGGTGTCCTGCCGGTGTATTACACCGAACGCATGATGGCTTCGAAAAACGCTGCCTTGGCGGAATTTTTTGATCTGTTCAATCATCGTTTCGTTTCCCTGTTTTACAAGGCTTGGCAGAAGCATCGCCCGCCGGTGCTTTATGAAATGGCGGCTCTCCAGGGGCATCGTCCGGACTTCTTCACGCACTCGTTATTCGATCTCATCGGCATGGGTACTGCGGGTTTGCGCGCGAAAATGCGCATGCCGGATGAAGGATTATTGCTGTACGCCGGGCTGATCGCGCAGCGGCCTCATTCAGCCAGCGCGCTGCGCGGGATTCTTCGTGACTATTTTTCAGTTCCGATAGAAATCGATCAATACGTCGGAAGCTGGTACGCGCTGGAAGACGCCGATCGTTGTCATCTGTCGCCTGCATCGGAGAGTAATCAACTGGGAGTGGGCGCTTTTCTTGGTGATAGAGTTTGGGACCAGCAGGCGCGCTTTCGAATTCGAATCGGGCCGGTTGACATTCGCGCCTTTCGAGACTTCCTGCCGAATGGCGAAGGAATGGCCAAATTGAAGGAACTGACGCAGTACCTGGTTGGGCAAGCACTGGCCTTTGATGTGCAGCTCTTTTTGCGCGCAGCGGATGTTCCGGAGTACACCTTAACGGATCAGGGCGCCGAAGCTCCGCGTCTTGGCTGGGTAAGCTGGCTTAAAACAGCGGACTTCAAAACGGATGCGGGTGACGCGGTCTTCACGTATTTGACGTAAACCGGGAAAGGAGAATTGAGAATGCCATACGTTCAAGCGAATCGGCGCATTGCGATTTCAACGCCTCTCGGCAAAGATGTGCTGCTGCTGCGCGGCTTCACCGGCAAAGAATCCATTTCGCAGCTTTTCCAGTTCGATCTCGATCTCCTGTCGGAGAATGACTCGCTCAAGTTTGAGGATGTGGTCGGCAAAAATGTCACGCTCCGTATCTTCGATACAGGCGGCGCGGAGCGCAACTGGAACGGTTTCATCAGCCGGTTCGCGCAGGGCTCCCAGGATCGGCGGCTCACGGCTTACCGCGCCCAAATGGTTCCCTGGTTATGGTTTCTGACGCGCACCGCCGATTGCCGGATCTTTCAGAACAAAAAGGTTCCCGATATTATCCAAAAGGTTTTTCAGGATCTTGGGTTTCACGATTTTGAACTGCGCCTATATGGCGACTTTACGCCGCGGGACTACTGCGTCCAGTACCGTGAAACGGATTTCAATTTTGTCTCACGGCTAATGGAAGAGGAAGGAATCTACTATTACTTCCGGCATGAGGCAGGGAAACACGTTCTGATTCTCGCCAATGATTCCACCGCGCACGAGCCGTGCCCGAAACAAGAAAACGCCCGTTATGATCTGCGGGGCGGAGGCATCACATACGAGGATGTCGTGACCGAATGGCGCTACGAAGAGGAGTTCCGGCCTGGATCATGGGCCCAGACGGATTACAACTTCGAAACTCCGAGCACAAATCTCGCCGTCAGCGTAAAGGGAAAGAACCCGTATGAGATTTACGATTACCCCGGCGAGCATCGGGTCCGTTCGGAAGGGGACCGGCTAGCGCGTATTCGCCTCCAAGAGCAGACCGCCGCTGCCGCTGTTCATCACGGCTCCGGCGGATGCCGTCATTTTTGCAGCGGCTTCAAGTTCAACTTAAAAGATCACTACCGGAGCGATCTGAACCAGACGTACCTGCTCACTTCCGTGCATCACGTCGTCACGCAAGGCGGGGATTACGGCGGCGGCACGGGGGACGAGGGCGACCCGACTTGTCAGAACAACTTCGAATGCATCCCATTCTCAGTTCCTTATAGATCCCCGAGACTAACGCCCCGACCCTTCGTG
>CAXUBB010000109.1:0-13170 GCA_964249105.1 uncultured Bryobacteraceae bacterium
AGGCAGCGCGAAATGGATGCGATTTGGTCATTGGTTTCGGCGGCGGAAGCGCAATGGATGCGGCGAAGGCGATTGCTGTGCTGGCCACTAACTCCGGGGAGCCGCTGGATTATCTGGAAGTGATCGGCAAGGGCGAGGCGCTTACGAATGCGCCCCTTCCCTGTATCGCGATACCGACCACGGCGGGAACCGGCGCCGAGGTGACGCGCAATGCGGTTCTGGGTTCGCCCGAGCACGGGTTGAAAGCAAGCTTGCGCGGTTCGTTCTTGCTTCCGAAAGCGGCGATTGTTGATCCTGAACTGACTGTCAGCCTGCCTCCGCAGGTCACGGCCAGCAGCGGCCTTGATGCCTTGACGCAACTGATTGAACCGTTTGTTTCCTGCCGCGCCCAGCCTTTTACTGACATGTTTTGCAGAACAGGCATTACCCATGTCCGTACCGCGCTGCGTCAGGCTTTCAAGGACGGCAAGGACCTTCCGGCCCGGGAAGACATGTGCTACGCCAGTTTGCTAAGCGGCCTGGCGTTGGCCAATGCCGGGTTGGGAATTGTACACGGCTTCGCCGCGCCTTTGGGCGGAATGCTCGACGCTCCGCATGGAGCCATTTGCGCCGCTGTTCTTCCAAGCGCGGTGGACGTAAATATCCGCGCCCTGCGGCAACGCGCGCCCGGCCATGCGTCATTAAATCGCTACCGGGAAGTCGCCCATATCCTTACCGCCAACGAACGAGCGGAACCGGAAGACTTAGCGCCTTGGCTCATGAGCTTGACGCAGGATCTTGGCATTCAGCCTCTAGGAGCCTGGGGCCTTCAGTCCTCACAACTTCCGGAACTGGTGGAGAAAACCGCCAAGGCCAACAGCACCAAAGCGAATCCGATTCCGCTGACGGCGGATGAACTAATGGAAATTGCGGAACGGGCATTATAAGGCATAACTACGGCCGTAAAGATCAGTTCCCAAACTACGGATCTCGTTTAATCTGGTTGGGTTCTGGTTACTTTTCCGTAAACCGCATATTTCATTCCCAACTTGCGGAGCGGGCTGGTCTGGATTCACGCTTGCCTACAAAAGGCACCATAGCAAAGTTTTACTTCATTTCCCAAAGGACTCGCTCGGGTTCGTTCGCCAGCACTTTGGGATCGCTTCGGCCCTTTGGCTTCCTATTCACCTGATGCGAAGTGGTCACTTCGGCGTTACGTGGATGAGGGCGCCGGGACTGGCGTCTTCGAGCATCCAAAGCGAGCCATCGGGACCTTCTTCCACATCGCGGAGGCGGTGGCCCACATTCCAGCGCTCGGCGGCTTTGGCCCCCCCATGGCCGTCGAAGATGATGCGGTTGAGCGACATGCTTACCAGGCCGCTGATGAAGCCGTTGCCGTTCCATTGCGGGAAAGTCTGCGTGCCGTGATAGAACATCAGATTGCCCGGTGCAATCACCGGCACCCAGTAGATCACCGGCTTCGTCAGGTCGGGCCGCGTGTCCGGGTTGGGAATGGGCACGCCGTTATAGTTCCGGCCATAGGAGACGAGCGGCCAGCCGTAATTCTTACCCGGCTTAATCAGATTCAGTTCGTCGCCGCCCTGCGGGCCATGCTCGACCTCCCACAGTTCGCCGGTGGGTGAAAACGCCAGCCCATAAGGGGTGCGGTGGCCGCTGCTCCAGGTTTCGGCCGGAGTCAGGTTAGGGCCGGGAAAGGTATAAGTACTCACTACCTTTGCGGTCATGGCGGCTTCGGTGTCATGTGGCGGATCGATCAGGGGAATGGTGGCAGCGCCGTTTTTGCCGTAGTTGGGATTGCCCCGAGCGGGTTTGCCGTCCAGCGTGAGACGCAAAATCTTACCTTCGGGCTGGTTTGGATCCTGGGCGGGGGTAAAGCGCTGACGCTCCCCCACTGCGAGGAACAGATATTTGCCATCGGGCGAGAAGGCGACCGCCGCGCCTTCCTGACCGCCTTTGCCCTTGGGCATCTGACGCCATAACACTTTAAAGTCTTCGAGGGTAGCGGAGGTAGCGGTGGCGTGCAGTTTGGCGCGGGCCAAGGCGAGGCCACCGCCATAGTCACCCGGCTCGGCGTAAGTGAGATAGATACTGTGATCTTTGGCGTAATGGGGCGAGAGGAAGACGCCATGCATGCCGTTCTGACCCTGAAAGTAGACGGGCGGCGTATTGCCTATCTGGATCTTCTCTCCCTGCTGGGACACCAGCCAAACGGGGCCGGGCTTTTCGGTGATCAGCATGCGGCCGTCGGGCAGAAAGGCCAAGCGCCAGGGCAGTTTAAAGGTAGTCACCGTGGTCATGGTGAAGGGCAGGTTGGTTTCGGGCTTCTGTTCGCCCGCATTAACCTGAGCCCAAGCCGCCGCTGATGCCACGGTAAAAAGGAACGCTGCTTTTGTCAATTGAATCGTCATTTCTCCTTGCTTCTGAATCCCCGGCCTTAAGCGACTCGGGGACTTCATTTGGCGATAGTTAAGAAAGAGTAACACTGTGCTTTTGCCTGTGAAGAACTCGCTGCCGTCGCCAGCTACTTGGGCATGGGAATCGAGACGGCCTTGCCCGCGCCGCGTTCCGCGATCCAGAGGGTGTCACCCGCCGGTTCGACTGCGGTGGGCGTTTTGAGTCCTTCCTTGATCACAGTGATGCTTGCTTTGTCTCCATGGACCGTGATGACGGAAATCTTACCGCTACCGTTTTCCGCCACGAAGAGCTTACCATTCGCCGCGCGCATGCCATCAGGTCCCTTGACCGGCTGGTCCATCCAGATATCGACGGGCTGCCCCGCCTTGCCGGCTGCGTCGATCGGAATGCGATAAAGATTATTGGAGATCACGTTGTTTACGTAGAGCGTGCCATCCAGGAAGGTGATGCCATCAATGCCCAGAAGCGCCCGATGCTCCAGGAATAGCTCTGCCGTGGAAGCACCAGGCAGCAGTTTGTAGATTTTGCCGTTGGCAGTGTCCGTGATATAAAGCGCTTTATCCGGCCCGATGGAAAAATCGTTGCACGTACTGTTGTCGCCTGGCAGATTCCAGCGGATCTTCGGCGCGCCCGTGGAAAGGTCGAAGCCACGCAGGGCGGTGTGCCGCTGTACGGGATTGGTGTTTGGCACCGGAGTCAACTGACACGTCCACAAGGTATTGCTGGAGACGTCCGCCAGCATGCCGAAGAAAAATGTCCCGGGGCCTTCGGCACTGGCGTCCACCAACTTCTCAGCGGTAGATGAGCCAGCGCGCACCTGATAGACAAATGGCGTGCTGGCGCTGCCGACGATCAGTACGCCTCCCGGTGCCACAGTCAAACTTTCCGGCTGTGATTTTGTGTCGGCGATCAGAATGTCAGCAGCGGACGCGGCGTGTGCAAAACTGATTACCATCGCCAGGCAAGCCACGCGTCGAGCATTCGAAATGCGAATCATCAAATCTCCTAAATGTGGATCTTCTACGCTGTCAATCAGCATTCATACAGTTTTATCAGTCGAAACGACTAACGGCAGCTATGCTGTTCGGCCAATCCAGTATACGAAATGATGAGTCGGCGCGTCCGGCAACAACCTGATAGAAATTTACCCACTCTAGAGAAGGCGCGAGCTTGGTTTAGCGCCGGATTGAGAAGAGTTGAGACACGATTTCGATCCATGGACTCTCATCCCAAACTGATCGCGACGGGCTGGCATCAAATCATGTCAATTGTTTGTGTCTACCTGGAAATAAGGTCGGTATGGCGTATGAGAAGCTTCCGAGTTGTTGTCGGATGACGGGCAAAACGGAAAGTGAGTATGAGTTGTCGCTTTAGAGTGGCGTTCAAAGCAACATCAATCCTCTAATCGCACAGCTTCAGGCCGCTTTACTCCAAGCCCTATGCCTATTCCGTCCGTAGCGTGGTGGTCCTTCGGAGAGAATGTATTTCAGGGATTATAGATGCCGGACTCTCAGCCTGAAAACGGAATCGTCAGTATCCGAAGCAAGCACTCCGTCGATGATACGGTAAGCCGTCTCCGGCAAATGCTGGAAGCGAAGGCAGTTAAGATTTTTGCCGTTGTGGATCACAGCGGCGAGGCAGAACAAGCGGGGCTACACATGCCGAATACCAAGTTGCTGATCTTTGGCAACCCGAAGGCGGGAACTCCGTTGATGCTGGCTGCTCCCACGATCGCAATGGATCTACCGCTCAAGATTCTCGTCTGGGAAGATGGTGTGGCAAAAGTCTGGATTACTTATAACAGCCCTGAGTTTCTGTCTAGCCGGCACCATCTTCCGTCTCATCTGATGCAGACTCTGGCAGTTGTGAGTGGGATCGCGAACGAAATTGCTCAGTAACTTTCCCCTTATTGATCGTCCGGATCGGTCGCCGTTCTCTTGTCGTGCAGAAAGAAACTGGCGCTCTTCGGAGCGCTGACCGTCTGAAAACTGCGCGGCGGCTGCGTGAAATCAAAAAATCCGGCCAGACGATTCTGCGCCCGCGCATCAGCGAAATTTAATGCGCCCTCCTGAATGCCGAAGTTGTACTCAATCATTCGCAACATGCTTCCAAAATCGTGGCGCTCGTTGTTGATGTATCCTTTGGGCGTGTAAGCGGAAACAGCGATAAACGGAACGCGAAAACCTAATTGATAGCCGCCTTGCGGGTAATTCAACATTGCCGGGGGCACATGATCGTACCATCCGCCCCAGTCATCCCAGGTAATCAGAATAGCCGTGTTCTTCCAGTACCCGGCCCCTCCGTCGCAGCTTGCGCTGTTGCCGATAGCATTCACAATCGATGCCACCCACGACGGGCCGCCTCCGTCATTACTGTTGGCGTGGTCCGAATTCTGACCGCTCGGAATTACCCAACTGATATTGCGCAGGTTGCAACTGGCGATATCGCTTAGAACGTCAGCGGGCTTTAGATCCACATTGCTGGACCAGTCCTGTCCCACGCACTTGCCGCCCGGTCCGGTAGATTGGCAAATATGCTGGATTGCATTGGGCGCTGTCCAGATAGATCCGGCGCTGGGCGCGTAGTATCGCCAGCTTACGGAAGAGGGCAGCAGGTCCGGCAGCGTCTGGTGTTCGAAGCAGGGATATATCTTGTTTGCGGGATCTTCATTACCGCCGGCGTCAATCAATTGCACAACAGTCCCAACCGGGGCAATGCAGCCGGCAATAGCCGTTGTCCCGCCGATGCCGGTATTGGACATATTCTCGGCGGCAAAAATTCCGGCGGCATCATCGGCAGCGCTCGGAGCCGAAGTTCCCCCGAAGATATACTGGTGAGCCGGAAAGCTTGGCCCCTGGTTGGTCTGGAACATGTAGTTGCCCCAGCCGTACTGTGTTGCTAATTGCAGATACGGGTTCAGAATTCCCGCCGAGTTGTCCACATACCTGAACTGAGGCTTGGACAGGCATGTGCCGCCACATCGAATACTGGCGGCTCCATCCATCCGGCATGCTGCTGTTGCCGGATCGGCATCGCACATGGCGACAAACGCGGTGTGCGCGTGGCTGAGATCGTAATGGTTTGCGAGGGGCACGGTTTTTGGGCTAGTCACGCCCCAGGGCGAGGTCTTATCCCGCCAGAGATTCATCTGTATGTCATACTGCCCCGCCGTGGGGTTAACGCTGCAGGATTCGCTCGAGCCGAACGGCGGCGCGCATAAGCCTTGAAAAAGATTGTCGGGTGTCCGGTTCTCTTGAAAGATCACCACAATATGCTGAAATTTTGAAGTCTGGGCTTGGGTGGCGATGGCGCAGCACCCAAGCAGCCATAGGATGCCTCGGACTGTGAAATTCATCTGGTATTCTCCTTCGGACCATTCACTGAACGAGAATCGAAGCGCCAGGTTTACTTCATGAGCGCCGAAAACGGAGCCGCGAACGAAATAACTGATTCTTACGAACGCTCCAGCAGCGCAATACCGCCGACAATTAGCGCTAACGCGCATAATTTGGCAAGCGAAGTTTTTTCGCCCAAAACCATCGCGCCTAGGGAAAATGCCGCGATTGCTTCCAATCCCAAAACTGCCACATAAATGGCCGACATCTCTCCTTGCTTCATGGCAATAGCCTGACAGGCCGCGCCAGCGCAGAAAAGGGTGAACATGGCGATGCTCTGCGCGGGCCGGGTGAGACCAACGGAGGCTTTGGTAAAAAGGCCGCCTCCCGCGAACAGGAGAGCGGCCACGATCATCAGAAAAAGCTGCATGGCAAGAAACCTCGTTTTTCGTGCTTTACTCTGGTAGCGAAAGGAAAACGAAGTGGCTGAATCAACACAGACGACTAAACCTACCGAAGAGGACGTGAACTCAAAGCCGGAGGAGCAGAAAAATCTCGACCACGATGGGGGCGAGAAACAGCCGAGCGATCAATCCCAGAGCAAGTAGGTCGCCCACCGGCCTACTCGTCCCTCCCATGCGCGTGCGCGGGCGGATGCGTAGCTTCCACCGCTTTAAAGTGCTCCTTAATGTGATAAGTGTGTTTCGCGCCTTTCGGCACGACCCAACTATCACCGGTTTTTAACAAGATTTTTTGTCCTTCCAGTTCCAGCTCAGCCGAGCCTTCCACCACATAGCCGACCGTTTCGTAATCACGAGCTATCTCCTGCTCCTTGTGCTGCGTGCCTGTTTCATCCCATAGGCGCATCGCTATCGACTTGCCGGAAGCAAGGTACTTTTGCCCTAACTTTCCCGTCGGCGAATGGCTTGAATCAACCTTGGTTACTGTTGTGTCGCTCATACCCACTAGATGCAGATTGAAGGGGAAGTGGGACAATGCCAAAGAATGGCTACGAATCGTCTCGAAATCCTGGAACAAATGATAAAGGAGAACCCGAACAACACGTTTGCGCGCTACGGCCTGGCCATGGAACATGCCAAAAGCGGCCTGTACCAAGAAGCTCTTGCGGAATTCCGGACCTTGTTACAGGGTGATGAAAACTACGCTGCCGCTTATTTTCACGCCGGCCAAGCTTGCGAGAAGCTCGGCGAAGTCGAGGAAGCCCGCGCCATTTACGAAAAAGGTATTGAGGTCACGACGCGCAAGGGCGATACGCATACCCGGTCAGAGATCGAAGCGGCGCTCAGTCTCCTGCCGGTTTAGGTACCGGGTTGATTCAGGTTTGCCCCAGCCGCCTCAACTAACTTTTGAATAGCCGGGGCAATCGGAACCAGAATGTCGCCTTTGCGTTGCATTCCATCTTGAACCACGCCGCTGCTGGTTTGCTTCCAAAGGCCCGAGGGCCCGCTGGCGTTGCCGGCATCGAGATAGGAAAGCGCCTCTTTTCCGGTTTTGCAAAGAGCTTCGCCAGCGTCCGCGGCAGGAACATTCTCCCTTAATAGTGAGTTGTGTTGCAGCATGGGATAAACGGCTTGAGCATTTTGCAGCCAAGTGGAAAGCTGTTGCGTTAACGCTTCGCCATGGCGCTGCTCCTTCGGCAAAGCCAGATATTGGTCAACTGCGTTACGGAACTCCCGCGCTACCCGGCTTTCCGGCGGAATGGAATCAACCAGTCGATTGAACGGCATGCTGCTGGAGTACTTTTCGGCATGCCGCGCATAACCTTTCACCGGCTCCAGAATAGACACAAACAGGTCAAGCGGCTGAACGGATTGATCACCGGCCAGGCGCTGGCGCATCAGCTCCAAATTGGAACGCTGCGTTAAACCGAGCCATTCCAACCAATAATCGATCGGCTCCAGGCGCGCATACATCGAGTTCACGTCCGTGACGGACTGCGCCGACCAGAAGCGCTCGGCAATAGCGGCCAAGCGGGGCCAGAGCTTGGCATCCAGATTTTCGCTGATAGCGATTTCCTCCCACATGGCCGCTTCTCCGCCCAAAATATTCTTCTGTTGCTCTGGATTCAACTCCTGCGGGATCGGCTTATTTTGCTTCTCCAACTGCGCTTGGCGAGCGGGCGGCAGCACAAACGGGTCAACGGCATAATGCTGTGAAGCTGGTTGCATCAGGTCGAGATAATAACCGGCCGAGAGGATTCCTTTATAACCTTCGCGGGCGGCTTGCCACAGAGATTCCTGACCGCGCCATGATTGAATGACGATGTCCTTCGGCAGATTCGGCTGCAGCACTTCATCCCAGCCTTCCATGCGCTTGCCGTGCCTAGTCACAATCTTGAGCAGGCGCGCATTGAAATAAACTTGCAGGGCCTTGGCATCGGCAATGCCTTTCTTTTTCATAAACGCCTGTATCGTTGGGCTGGTGTTCCACTCCTTCGGGTCCACCTCATCGCCGCCGATATGAAAGTACTCATCCGGAAACAGCTTCGCCATCTCGCCGACGAAGCCGTCCAATAACCTGTAAGTTGATTCCTTCGTGGGGTCAATCAACTGGTACAAAATGCCTACCCTGTGCGCCACCTCATAAGGACCGGGGCCGCTCGCCAGTTTAGGGTAGCCGGGCAGCCAACTCGTGGCATGTCCCGGCATGTCGAATTCGGGCACGACGCGAATGCCGCGGTCACGAGCGTAAGCAATCACGTCGCGCGCTTCCGCCTGCGTGTAGAACAGGCCGTCCGAACCGTACTGCTGCAAGCGCGGAAATTTCCTGCTTTCCATGCGGAAGCCCTGGTCGTCGGAAAGGTGCCAATGGAAGACGTTCAGCTTAACGGCGGCCATGCCGTCCAGGGTTCGTTTAACGTGCTCGGCAGGAATAAAGTGGCGTGAAACGTCCAGCGACAGCCCGCGCCAAGGAAATCGCGGCGAGTCTTCCACCGTAACAGCCGGAACGGAGAAGCCGGGGGAACCTGTCGTATTTTGCCCAACTAATTGCAGAAACGTTTCCAGGCCGCGCAAAGCCCCTAACGGTTCATCCGCTGAGAGTCTAATGGCGCTGCTGCCCGATTGGAGAGAGTAGCGTTCGTTGTCGCCGAGCCGCTGCGGCGCTTTATGGTCCTTGCTTTCAACAATAATACTCAGCGTGGCGCTTCCTCCGCCGGGAACGATGCGCAAGGCAACCGGAATACCGGTCTGCCGGGTCAGCCGGTCTGGAATGCGGGCTACAGCCGCCCTGACTCTGGGATCGCTGCTACCCGCGCCTGCAAGCGAGATGCTGAAGTTTCCATCAATCGGAACGGAGCCGGACTGCGCGCTAATATGAGCGGGCCACGGCATGAGCGGCAAAGCGTTCAATTCAGGCTGGGATTGAGCGCACAGCAGCGGAGCCAGGCAGAAAACGGCGAGGAGGTTTCGAACCATCTGTTAGAGCATAACAACGGATGCGCTACAGCACCGAGATGCTACCGGGATTCGAAACCTCGGTTATCATTCGCGATGATGTGTGCGGTTTAAGCGGATTGCGCCTTCCGCGCAGGTGTCCTTAGTTCTATCGAGGAACTACGCCGGGGCGGTGTCTCCATCCGAAACGGGAGGGTTTCTTCGGATTGGGTGTCAATGGTTTGGGCGAGAAACAACAGTTGGCTGCGAAGGTTTTCGAAGCTGGAGTACTCAATAGTCAACCAGCCTGATGCAGCCGAAATCGAATTGGAATGATCCATCGTGCCGTCCGCGTGCATGAGGTGAACAGGTTTTTCACAACCTCCATGGGCACACTGGCAAAAATCTCTGGGAAGAGCTTGGGATGCGGCTTGCCGGCAGTCATCGCTGCAGTAAAGATTCCCGTCCTGCGTTCTGCAACCGCAGACCGCAAGCTGACACTTTTGTTGATTCTCCACGCCTTATAACCTCCCTGCGTGACTCGATTTAAATCCAAAGACACACGAGAGTCTACTGACGTCAGGCTCCCAACACCTCTTCACAAACAAGCAAGAGTGCTCAGCACCAATTAACTTACCAGATTGAAGCATTGTTTACCAGCACACAATGAATACAGATTAATCCGGTGCAGATACTACTTGTTTTGTTTGCCGGACTTGCGATTAGCGGTAACCCGCCGCTTGCAGTTCAAACAACTCGGCGTATTTGCCGCCCAGCTTGACTAAATCGTGATGGGAGCCTTGTTCGGCGATACGCCCATTTTCAAGAACGAGAATGCGGTCCGCCATGCGCACCGTCGAGAACCGGTGTGAGATGAGCACGGCCATCTTGCCCGCCGTGAGATCGACAAAACGCTGGTAGACTTCAAACTCGGCCCGCGCATCCAGGCTGGCGGTCGGTTCATCCAGGATCAAAATTTGAGCGTCGCGCATATAAGCGCGGGCCAGGGCGACCTTCTGCCATTGACCGGTGGATAGATCCACGCCGCCTTCAAAGCGTCGGCCCAGCATCTGGCGATAAGTGTTCGGCAGTTTGGCGACCACCGCCGCCGCCAGGCTCTTTTCAGCCGATTGGGTAATCCGCTCCTCATCCTGCAACTCATCAAGGCGGCCAAAGCCGATATTTTCGGCGGCCAGCATGTCATAACGCATGTAATCCTGAAAGATTACGCCAATTTCGTGCCGGAGGTCATCGACATTGTAATCGCGAAGATCCACTCCGTCCAGCAGGATACGGCCTTCGGTCGGGTCATAGAGGCGGGCCAGCAGTTTGACTAAGGTCGTCTTCCCTGCCCCGTTTTCACCCACCAAGGCGATCTTTTCTCCGGGATAGAATTCAAAACTAACACCATCCAGAACCTTGCGCTCCGATCCCGGATAGCTGAACGAAACATTCAGGAACTCAAACCCTCGGCGTATGGGACGAGGTACCGGCAGGGCATCCGGGCGCGACGTAATCGTTGGATTGGTAGCAAAAAAGTCGAACAGGTCTTTGATGAACAAAGCCTGCTCTGAAATCCCGACCAAGCTGGAAACTAGGCTTTCCATAATATTGCGGGAGCGGGAAAAAGCCCCTACCATCAATGTGAGATCCCCTACAGTGAGTGCGCCAGCCAGCGCTCGCAAAAGGATAAAGGCATAAGCGCTGTAATAAGCTCCGGTAGGGACGAGATTCAACAGGGTACCCTGCACTGCCCGTTTCACCGCCAAATGCTTGTTCTCGGCGTAGAAACGCTCAAAAAGCCGCTTGGAACGCTCCGCCAGGTATTTGCCTAGGCCGAAAATTTTGATCTCCTTGGCGCTCTCGTTGCTTGCTCCCAGATAGCGAAGATAGTCCAACTCCCGGCGTTCGGGCGTATAGCGATAAAGCATGGAGTAATTCAGCATGGCGAAACGTGTCTCGCCAAAGAAGACCGGGACCGTAGCGGCAACCAGTAAAATCAAGAGCCAAGGCGAAAAGAAAATGACTGCCGAAAGAAGTGAAAGCAGGGTCAGGAACTGCTGGGCCATGCCTGCCAGTCCCGCCAACATGCCGAGCCGGGCCGTGGTCTGCCGCCGAGCACGCTCCATTTTGTCGTAAAACGCTGGATCTTCAAAAGATACAAGGTCCAGAGAGTTGGCGTGCTCCATTAGCCGAATGCTGATGTAATTGGTGAATCGGTCACCCAGAAGGCTATCGACCAATGAGATAAAGCGGCCTGTTGTATCCGAAGCAATAGCGATAAGAAGTTCCAGAATCAATAACTTCCAAATCAGGGAACGGTCAATGGGAGCGTGGCGGAGAGAGCGCACCACCAAGTCGATAATCAGCTTGGAAACCCAGAGTGTCGCCAGAGGAAATAAAGCTGAGACGGCGCGCAGTAGCAGCGTGGCGGCGCTGAGGGCAGGGCTCGTCTGCCAGACAAGCCGGAGCAAAGGCGGCACATGGCGGAGCGCGCTGAAACGTTCACGCCAGGTCTGGGGACTATCAGCAGGTTTCGGCGGAGCAGGTCTCACGGCAGTCTAAGACCGGGTTTGGAGCAAAAGAAAATGCTCATTCGAAGTGAATGAGCATTCCTTTCCCTGGCGTTCCAGGGTTTACGTTTAATGGGAGAATCAGATTCGACGGCATCGCAACCGTCAAAACCTGTTTGTGATTGGAGTGTAGGGCGAGCGTCAGGTGAAGTCAAGGGCATTTTTCCGAGCCTTCGAAAACAGGCTGTAAGTATCAGCGTACAAACAATTTAGAGAACAGCAAAGATTATCCACAAGCGTGGAAAACTCGCGGTTTTCCTGTGGAAATCCAGTGGGAAGATACAAATAAGTTCCTAAATATCAAGAACCTAGAGCGAATTTAGCGCTAGTCTCCGCTCAAGTTCAAAGTTGTCATGGATTCCTCGGATTCGAGGCTTCCATACCTTCGCCGATAGATCCTCATTCCTGCGTAAATCAAACCAGCCGTAATACATAAGGCCGACAGAATAATGCTGAGATAGACAATGTTCATCAGCAATTGGTACAGCGGCTTGATCGGATTGGGCGGCGGTGTTTCGTTCCAAGTAATCTTTGCTTCATAGCCCACCCGGCTCAAGAGAGTATCAGCAGCTTCATCGGTAGCCGGGCCGAAAACGACCGCTACCAGAACACCGGAACGCTTGACATGCTGACCGGCATGAAGTTTGAAATCAGTGGCGTGCAGACGAGCCATCTCCGGGGTCGGGTAGTAAAAAAGGGCTAAATGCAAAGGCTGTCCGTTCCCAAGGTGGTAAGCGGCTATCTGCGCTTCCGCTCCCTGCTCGAAGCCCGGTTTACTATCCGTTAATTCCGGCGCAAAGGCTTTCAAAGATTCGGAACCGAGGATGTACCGGGCCGAGTTGGGCACTAAGCCTGCCTGCGGCAGAAAAGTCAGAATCGCCGGCAGGCTGGTTTCGTGCCGATCCGGAAGAGCATTAATCACGGCATCCACCTCGGCTTTGGCCGGTGCGGGACCAGTGAGCCTAAGCAGGTAGTTTCCTGTGGAAATAAGGACATCACTGCCGTTTTTCGCGCAGATAGGAGCCAAGTTGCATGGACGCGCATCCAGCGAGCGCATCGACTCCCAGGCTGCCAGCGCCCCGGTTAGATCTTTGAACTTGTAAGAATGTACTTCCAGTTTGCCTGTCTGTGACGCGCCCTCACTGACAAAGCCATACTCTTTCCAGAGGCTCGAATTGTTTTGGCCCACAAGAGGGCTTGTTAGAAGAGACAGAAGCGCTAACGCTAACTGGTAAGACCGCAACATCGTTTATACTTCTTTCCACTGCCGCAGGGACACACTTCGTTCCGGCCCACTTTTGGCCCTTTATTGGACACCGGCTGGTTCACGCCGGTTCCATCGCCGCCACCCGCAAATTGCAGGCTGGCCAGCTCGCGGTCCTTCTTCTTTTGGATGTTGCGCGTCAGATCCAAGACGGATTGTTGCGCTTCTCTTTGCTGCGCTTGGACGCT